>CAXTZL010000020.1:0-23856 GCA_964248555.1 uncultured Bryocella sp. | reverse complement strand
TGCCCCTTGCCTTCAAAAAACCGCAGAAAATCTTCACGAATCTGGTTGCCGGACAGGGAGCGCATAGAGGCTCAGTCTATCAAGCGGCCTCAACCCGCATCCGGCGCCTCGCCGCCCTCGCCGATTCCGGGCCGCCAGGTGTTGCCTTCAAGCAGAATCTCCGGGTTTCGCGTCGCCCGCAGCCTCGAAAACGAAGCCGCATGGCGCACCATTTCGAGCGTGCTCACCAACGCGTCAAAGGCGTCCTCCGAGCCTTCGGCCCGCTTCAAAACAGCCCGGCTTACCGGCGCAAACAACGCATCCTCGCGCCGCCTCTGCGCAAGGTACTGCTTACGAGCCGACGCATTGCTCTTCGCCACGGCGCCGGTCATCAGCCGCGTATACATCTCCGTCAGCAACGGCTTCGGCTGGGGGTCCGCAGGCCGCAATGCCGCATCCTCAAACGGCCACACGCGCCATCCTGCCTCATGCAGCCGCGCCAGGGTGGGCATGGCCCGCAACGAGCCCGTACCGACCGACCCCGAACCACCCACCTGAAACGGCGACTTCGGCGTGATGCCCTTCATCTTCGCGGCACGCTCCGGGTCACCGTTTTCGAGCGCCTGGGCGATTTTGTTGTCCCAGTCGGCATAGCGGAACATGCTGCGAAAGCCCTCGCCGGAAAAGAAGTGCGGGCGTTTGTGCGGGTGGCCCCAAAAGCGCAAATCGCGCGCCAGCTCCTCCGGCGAGCCGACTTTGTGGCGTCGTAACCACTCCTCGCCCTTGCCGCTGTTTACCAGCTTCCAGAAGTCGAAGACCGTCCGGCAGCCCAGCTCCCGTAGAAACCACGCCGGAAAGCTGAAGCAACAATCGATGCCGACAACCAGGCGCGGCGTTTCCGCTGCGAGTTGCAGCAGCCAGTCACCCATCTCGTCGCGGGTTCGCCCGGCCTCCAGCGCGACCTTGATCCTGCCCGCCGGTGTGCAGGTCCAAACACCCGCCCAGATGTGGCGGCGCTGCCCGGAGGCATCCACACGGCCCGACCAATCGATGCCGATCACGCGATCCACGCCTGAAGATTCAGTCATCCTCGCCCGCGAGCTCCGCCTCTTCCAGCGCGGAGCCCCAGCTCCGCAGCACGGCCCAGACGGCCTTGGTCGAAAACCCGGCTGCCATCAGCCGCCGCGCCGCCCGCGCGGTTTCCTTGTCGTTCTCCGGCTTGCGCATGCGTTTGCGTTCGGTATATTGCCTCGCCAGCGCGACCTCGTCCACATCGTCATACGCCTTGCCCACGGCTTCGGTCACGGTCGCCTGCGCGACGCCCTTCTGCATAAGCCCCTGCTGCACCCGGCGACGCCCAAATTTGTCGTTCTCCTGCCGCAGACGGGTAAAGTTGGCCGCAAACTGCTCGTCGCTCAGGTACCCGAGCTCCTTCAGCTTGGCGATCACGGCGTCGGTGGCCGCGCGACCCTCCTCGCCCGGCTCGGCGCGGGCCGCCATCAAACGGCGCAGGTCGCGCTCGGTCTTCATGCGGCTGCCGAGCGACTTCACCGCATACTCCAGCAACCCCGCTTCATCCAGGGGAGGCTTGCCGGCCTTTGGGCGCCCAAAGCTCATGGGACAAGTATCGCAGCCGGGAGCAGCGGCCGGGAACGACGGCACGCCCAGGCAAACCCGAAGCCTTTCCCGTTGCGGACGCGTCTACTGAAGTAGACCTATGCGTGTCCGCCTGCTCCAGCTCGCTTTTGCCGCCACCCTGCCGATCTGCGTCGCCTCCGTTCCGGCCCAACAGACGCCGGCAACGCCGTCCAACATCGCCGGCTTCGGCCCGCTGGACCCCGCGCAGCCGACCGGCATTACGGTTCCGCAAATCATCGAGAAGATGGGCGCCCGCGAGACTGCCTTCGAGCACGCACGCGACCAGTACACCTTCCGCCAGTCGCTCAAGATGGACACCATCAACGACGACACCAACAAGCCCGACGGCGAATGGCAGGAGGTCACGGACATCACTTACGACAACGCCGGGCACCGGGTGGAACACGTTGTCTTTGCGCCGGGAAATTCCATCGAACGCGTCATTGTTACCGAAAACGACATCAATGATATTAAAGACAGACTGCCCTTCATCCTGACCACGGCGCAGCTGCCCGAGTACAACCTGACCTATCTCGGCAGCCAGCACGTCGACACGCTGGACACGTATGTTCTGGATGTCGCGCCCAAGCAGCTTGTGAAGGGGCACCGTTACTTTCAGGGCAAGGTCTGGGTCGACAAGCAGGACCTTGAGATCGTGATGGTGAACGGCCTCAACGTGCCACAGGACACACGTCCGGGGCATGAGGACCTGTCGCCTCCGTTCACCACCTATTATCAGCAGATCGATGGGAAGTACTGGTTTCCGACGTACACCCGCGCTGAAGGAATGCTGCATTTTCCTGCACAGAATGGTGCGCTGGCGCAGGATGTGCACATGCGCGCCACGCTGAAGTACACCGACTACAAGCGTTATCACACCACCGTCACCATCGAGTATGCCGGCAAGAAGATCGATTCCGAACCGGAGGCACCTGCGGCTGGCGGGACCACTTCAGGGACATCATCGGAAGCACCCACCGGCGCAAAACCGGAAGCCACCCAGAAGCCGCAGCCGTAAGTTGCCCCGGCCTTACAGTCGGTGCTCTGCGGTACCCTTGGGTATGCTGTTGCGTCGTTCCTGCACCCTTTCGACTTCTTTGCTTCCGGCCGTGCTTTGCGCGGTCATCTCCCTGCAGCCGGCATCCGCGCAGGTGGTGAAATCTGCACCGAAGGCCCAGTCTGCCGCCAGCGCGCCGAGGAGTACGGTTCACAGCACGAACCCGGAGCGTCCCGTTCCACTCGCCCTGCGTCCGTACCTTAGCTGCAAGTTGCCCATCGGCCCCGACCTGGTACAACGGACCTTGTTACCGGAGGCACCCATGGCACGCACGGCGCAGACCTTTAGCGGACCCAAGAAAATTCAGTTGCAGGATGGCGTCATGGCGGCCTTTGCCTATCCCGGCGAACAGCCCTTCACCAACGTGAAGGTGGAACTCCTGCCGGCAGCAACATACAGCGCGGAAAAGTCTGATCTGATCAGTGAATTTGACAAGATCAATGCCGCCGGCAACGATACGCAACGCAACTACGGCATAAAGCCCACACTGAATGGTTTCGAGATCCAGGGTTTTGATCGCACCGCGTTGGATGGCAAGGTGCTCGGCATGTACCTGCTGTTCGATAACGTCCACCACGTTGCCACCACCGCTTATTTCCTGAACGCTCCGGTGGGTCAGCGCAAATTCGATTCCATGAGCGAATACACCGCACTGCGCGAAGGTTTTCTGAACGCCTATACGGTTTGCGTACGCAAAGCACTCCCGGGCACCGCTGCACCCACCAAAGCTACGGTCAAGCCTGCGGCCAAAGCGGCGGCAGCGCACCACGTCCACTAGGCACGGCCTCTGTGCGGTACCCCGCCACTCCATTTAGAGAAAGCAACGCGCGACACCAAGGAACCCAGTGACCACCCTACAGCCCATCGAGAAGATCGCCGCCAAGCTCGACCTGCCCGAGTCCGCTTACGAACGCCGCAGTCCCATCAGCGCCAAGCTTAGCCTGGACATCCTCCGTACGGGCGAGCCCACGGGCAAGCTGGGCAAACTGATTCTGGTTACCGCCACCACGCCGACCACCTCCGGCGAAGGCAAAACCGTCACCTCCATTGGCCTGGTGCAGGGGCTCGAGGCCATAGGCAAGCGCGCCATCATCAGTTCGCGCGAGCCCTCGCTTGGACCGGTGTTTGGCATGAAGGGAGGCGCGGCCGGTGGAGGCCGGTCGCAGATCGAACCCGCGGCCAAGATCAACCTGCACTTCCACGGAGACATGCACGCCATCACCTCCGCGCACAATCTGCTGGCGGCGCTGATTGATACGCATCTCTTTCACGGCAACGAGCTCGATCTCGACCCCGACGGCATTACCTGGCCGCGCACGCTGGATATGAACGACCGCGCGCTGCGCCGCATCGTGGTCAGCGTCACCCCCCCGAATGCAGATCCCGCCAAGCCACAGCGCGACGGCTCCAACCGGCCCTCCGGGTTCGTCATTACCGCTGCTTCCGAGATCATGGCGATCCTGTCCCTCGCCAGCGACCGCCAGGATTTGCGCAAGCGCCTGAGCGCGATTGTGATCGGCAGCAATCGCGCGGGAGAGCCCGTGCGTGCCACCGAGCTTGGTGCCGTCGGTGCCATGATGGCACTGCTCACCGAGGCCATCGAACCCAACCTCGTACAAACCACCGAGGGCACGCCGGCCACCGTGCACTGCGGTCCCTTCGCCAACATCGCGCACGGCACCAGCTCGGTCATCTCGCAACAGATGGGTCTGCGTCTTGCGGATTACGTTGTGAATGAAACGGGCTTCGCTTCCGACCTGGGCTTTGAAAAATACATGGATCTCGTCATGCCCTCCTCCGGCATCAAGCCCGCGCTTGCCGTGCTGGTCACCACGGTACAAAGCGTCCGCACGCAGGGCGATGGCGAACTCGAGCGCGGTTTCCCCAACCTGGCCAAGCACATCGGCATCGTGCGCGGTTTCAACCTGCCTGCCGTCGTTGCGATCAATCGCTTCCCCAAGGACACGGACGAAGAACTCGCCCAGCTGGAAGCTTTCTGCAAGGCACAGGGTGCGGAGTTCGCGCTTTCGGAGGCCTTCGCCAAAGGCGGCGAAGGTGCGGCAGCTCTTGCACGTAAGGTCGTAGAGGTGATTGAAGCGAACCCTCATCCGGCGATCGTCACCACCTACGACGCGAGCGACTCCGTCGAGACCAAGATCACAAAAATCGTACGCAAGATCTACGGCGGCGACGGCGTGGAGATGAGTGACAAGGCGAAAGAAAGTCTTGCCCGCATCGAGCGCTGGGGGTTCGGCCACCTGCCCGTCTGCATTGCCAAAACGCAATACTCGCTCTCCGATGACCCCAAGCGCAAAGGCGCTCCAACCGGCTGGCATCTGCATGTGAGCGACATCTCGCTCTCTGCCGGAGCAGGGTTTCTTGTAGTCACTTCGGGCAGCATGGTACTAATGCCCGGTCTTCCCAAGCTGTCCCGCGCCCTTGATGTCGACGCGGATGCGGAGGGCAACATCACCGGCGTGTAGGCCGTCAGGATGAGTTTAGACGTCAGGCTGTGTCTGGAAACGTGATGGTTTCCTCAGCCTGACCTGTGCCTCTCGTTTTGCTGCGTTCCCGTATCACGGAACGGTCGGCTGTGGCCCAAAGGCCGCGCATCCCCTTGCACCCGCTCCTGTATGGGACTGGCGTTTGCTCCCCTGTCACGGCTTTTATTCTTCCACTTCCTCAGTCGCCTCAACCACATCGGGGGCGTCTTCGCTTGCTTGTTCCATATCGACGCCATAGCGCGCGGCGAGTTGTGGGTCGAACCTCGCCATGTCATTGCGCAGCCGAAGCAGCGACAGATCCTTCGCCTTCGATTCCAGCATCACGTCCGTGTCGATATGTTGAATGGAACGCAGGAAGGTGATCGTTTCAAACGGATTGTTGTAATCCGCATGACCCGTCCAGATAGGGGGCTGTAGCACGGTTTCGGCTTTGCCCGTTTTGCGGTTTTTGCGTTTGATCTCACGCATCTCCGTGCGGGCGCAGCTGAAGTGCATCTTGGGCCGCACCCCTGCGGGCCACGTGCTGCAGAAGCGTGCGAGTGTGTCCACCAGCGGCAGGCCTTCAGGATTGAAGCACCAGTGATGCTGGTAATCGAAAACACACTTCACACCGGTGGCCTCATGCACCTTCAGCACATCGCCTGCGGAGAAGCGTATGTCGTCGTTCTCAAGCACCAGCCGGCGGCGTACGGGTTCACCGAGCCGCTTCCAGGTCTCGGCCCAGCGCCGCCATCCGCTCTCCCGATCGCCGTAAGCCCCGCCTACATGAATCACCATCACGGCCTCGGGACCGCATTCCATTCGGTCAAGCAGTTCGGCCTGTGAGTCCAGATCCCACATGCTTTTCAGCGTCAGCTTTTCATTTTCCGAGTTCAGCACAATGAACTGTGAGGGATGAAAACTAAGGCGCACATCCGCCTCACGCGCGAGCCGGCCGAAGTGCGCCAGATCGGTCGCAGACTCCTTCACCATGTTGTGGAACTGCGGCATATCCGGATGCGTGGCATACGGTGCCAGATCGGAGCCCATGCGGTACATATGGATGCCGTGCTTGCGCAGATACCCGAGCACGTCGCAAAGATACCCGAGCGAGACCCGCAGATGCGGATTCTGCTGCCAGCGGCGGGTGTCGGAGGTCTTGATGCCCCCCTCACCCATCACCTTGACGGGAAATCCGAGCCGCATCGCGGCCGCCGGAAAGGTAAGCTGCGGCAGACCCGTGAGCGAGGCGCACTGCGCCATGGGCCGGTGCAACATGCGCTCGAGATCGGCCTCGGCTAACTCCGCCTTGGTCGGCGCCTTGGCTGCCTTTTTCTTGGCCTTCTTCTTGCCGGCAACCTTTGTGGCCTGCTTGCCAGCCGCTTTTGCGTGAGGCTTCTTCGGGTCCGAAACACGCTCCCCTTTCGTCTCGATCTGCGTATTCACCTGACTGGGCATTTCTATGCCCCCTGCTGCCGTCGACCGCTCGGCGTTGGGCTTCGTGCTCTTTCCTGCCATGATTCCTCCGCTTCCGCCAACTCTGCCCGATCATCCCCTGCAACCGTCTCGCTTGTCGCTGCAACCTGATCCACCACCATCCCCCGGCCGAACCCGATCTCCTGAATCCAGCGATTCCAGACCGGCACCCGCAGAGATCCTCCGCTAGCCTGGTTGTGTCCCAAGCCATACGTAGTGTCCGCCTCAGGCGGCCGATGCCGTGCCAGAAACTCCAACAGGTTCACCCCCGCCGGCGCTCTTCCGGAGAAGCTCACCCAACCGGGCCGGTACCCCGTGTTCACACCGAACACCACGCTCTTGGCAAACCGGCCACGCCATTGCTGCGCCACCAGCGGATGAACCTGGCACCCGGTATGCATGCGGATGGCAACCAGATCCGCACCGAGCTCGTCCCGCATGGCTTTGGAGAATCGCGGCGGCTGCTTACGCGCCGCGGCCAGTGCCTCGCCAACCTCCTCCTTCGCCTGTTGCAGCACCGCCGTTTCGGGGAACACGCCGCTGACCACCTCTTTCGGGCTATTTGCCTTGCGCAGCAGCGCCAACGCCGCATCCGCGCGGCCCTCAGATGTTCTTCGTGGTGCATTCAGCAGGCTTGTGGCCTCACGCAAAGCGCCTCCACCGAAGATCTTCTTGGCCGTTGCCAGCTCCGGAAATGGAGCTTTGTCGCCAAGATCGCTTTGGATGGAAATGCCCGCCAGCCAGAGCAGGTCGTTCGCCTTCACTTCGCCCAACAGCGCCAGCGCGCACCACCAACAAAGCAGTCCACTGGTGGCCACGTCCTTGCCATCTCCCGCGGGATCGCCCGTGCCGTAGGCGGTGATCAGGGTCGATCCTTCGGGTTGGCCAATCGGCTGGTGATGATCGATCAGCAGCAGGGGAACTGGCTTTCCATCCGCTCCGCGCAGAATCACACCGTCGCGACTTCCCAGATCGGTCACGATCAGGGCATCGATGCCTTCCGATGTGAGCCTGTCAACCAGGCGGCCGCCGATCTCCTCGCCCCAGGCTGACTCGCCTTTGCGGCGACACTCGCCGTCAACGGAGGTGTACCCTGTCTCGCCCAGCGCCCGCAGTAACAGCGCACCGGCGGGCAGACCGTCGCCATCGGCGTCGCAAATCACATAGATTCGCGACGACTTACCGAAAGGTAGCGCCTCCAGCCATCGCAGGAACTGTTCCCCGACTCCGCGCCCGAAATCGGTCACCTCGCATTGTCCATCGAATAGCTCACGTCGCAACTCCCCTTGCAGTCCTGTAACAGCCTTGCAGTCCTGTAACAGCATGGATGCACGCTTTGCGCCCTCAGCCTGCCCGCACGCTTCGGCCGGGCATGAACTTTGACCGGCACAAAGAGCGCAGGCTACGGCCGCAACCGCCCAACCCACTCCCGCATCGCACTCCACGGAGACACAGAATGCCGGAACAGTCCGCCCTCAAGCTCGCCGATCTGCCCATCGGTACCAAAAAGACCGTCATCCTTGACGACACAAAGATCCTGCTGGTGCGCACGGAAGACACCCCGAACGGACAGCCCAGCCTTTTCGCCCTCGAAGCCGAATGCCCCCACGCGAAAGCCCCCCTGGAGAAGGGTGCGGTCTGCAATGGCCGGCTCGTCTGCCCCTGGCATACGGGAACCTTTGCCCTGGACACGGGCAAGCTGCTGGAGCCACCTCCCTTGCGCGACCTTAAACGCTACCCGGTTCGGCTAGCAGGAGAGGACATCCTGGTCGACCCCATTCCGGTCGTGCCCGCGAAACCTGCCGTAATCGGGGCGGACAAACACTTCGTCTTCGCGGGGGCAGGCGCCGCCACCGCCGCGGCGCTGGCTTATCTGCGCGACGCTGGCTTCGGCGGCACTTGCACTCTGATCGACCCGCAAATGGACGAGCCAATCGACCGTACACAGCTCAGCAAAATGGCCCTGGCAGGGAAAAAGCCGCTCGACACACTGCCGATTTTTTCCCTTCCGGGCCAGGGCGAACCGGTCGAAGGCCGTGAACCCCTTGCGCCCCTCACCATGCAGCGATTCAAAGCACACGTCACCTCCCTTGATCCCGAAGCCTCCACGGTTACGCTCGGAGAGAACCACGCAATTTCCTATGACGCGTTGCTGCTGGCCACCGGCGGCTCTCCGAAGCGCCCCGATCTGCCCGGCGTGAATTTGCCGCAGGTCTTCACCATCCGTCATTCGGAAGATCTGCGTCGTATGGAGCCTCTGCTCGGCGAAGGCAAGCACGTCGTTCTGCTCGGCGATAGTTTTATCGCCTTTGAGGCTGCTTCGGCCCTCACCCAGCGCGGCCTGAAGGTGACTGTCGTCGCACAAAGCGATCTGCCTTTTGCCAAAAAGTTCGGCCCAGTCATTGCGCAGGCGCTCACAACCTTGCACAAGACAAAGGGCGTCACGATTCTCCCCAACACGGAAGCGGCAGCGATCACCGAAAAGGAAGTCGAGCTCAAGGACACAGGTCGGCCCTCGCAGGGCGATCGGATCCCTGCCGATGTTGTGATCCTTGCTATCGGCGTCACGCCGGATCTCGGGTATCTTCCCGAGGCGGCCAAGTTGCCCCTCGGCGAAAAGGGCGGCCTGGCGCTCAGCCCCAATCTGCAGGTAATGCCTAAAGTTTGGGCAGCCGGCGACATCGCCTCCGTGGACGGCACGCGCATTGAGCATTGGCGGCTCGCCGAACAGCATGGCCGCACTGCCGCTGAGGCGATGCTCGCCTCCGTCACAGGGAACGGCCTAGGCCCGGCGCAGCCGTTCAGCGGTGTGCCCTTCTTCTGGACCTTCCACTTCGGCAAGCGCCTGGGCTACGCCGGCCATGCAGACAAGTGGGACGCCATCCAGTACGACGGCGATCCCATGCAGCTCGATTTTTTGGCGTACTACCTGAAGGAGGACAAGGTCGCGGCTGTGCTTGGCTGCGGGCGAGACACCGCCCTGGCTGCGCTGATGGAGCCTTTGCGCGAGGCTTTAACCCTGGAGCAAGCACGCAGCATCACCGCGGCCGCCTAACCTTTTTACTCTGCTCAAGTCGGCTGGCCCCCAGTCCCGGAGGTCTCTCGCGGTCTCCGGGGCCCCTGATGCGGGTCGCCGCCGGGGCCCACTCCCGCGGGCGTTGCCGTGGGATCAACGGCCGCCGCCAATTGCGCGCGGTATCCACCACCTGCTGCCTGGACCGGGCGTACCGTGGCGATAAACAGCGCACCGTGCTGCTCCGTGAAAACGTGATCTTCCGCCTGCGTCGTGCGGTGGATGGTATGCCGGGAGTAGGGCTCGTGCCTCATCAGCTCGGCTGTCATTTCCTCTGGAAAGAACACCTGGCCCGTGTGCGCGGTGTGGCCGCCCTGATAAGTCTGCCCCTGGCGATGCGGCGTGGTCTCCGGCACCAGCTGCCCCTCCAGCCGCACCTTGAAGTGGATGTGGTTGGTGCGACCCATGTAGAAGCCCGGAAAAACGGTCTCGAACATCACCTTGCCATCGGGCCCGGTACGCTGGATCCCGCGCAGAAAAGTCAGCTCGTCGGTCGGGTGATTCACCGCCGGCGGACCGAAGCCTTCCGGCGGCCCCGGCCGATTGCCCGGATGCTCGGGATCGAATCCATTCGGTGGTGGACCGCTGAAACCGCCCGGTCCGCCTGGTCCACCAAAACCGCCTGGTCCCATCGGGTTCTGTTTCGTGAATCCGGCATACAGACCCAGGGCATCGCAATGCCACAGGTCGACGGCTGCCCCCGTCAGAGGCTTGCAGGTGCGAACGTCCAGCAAGGCGAGCTGCAGGGTCAGCGGAAGTCCTGGCTTGGCCTCGCGAATGTCACGACGAACCATTTCGTCCGGCACATAGTAGGGCCCGACCTCCTGTTCGGCAGCCAAACGGCACACCGGCACGGATGCTCCGAAGCCCATCGCAAAGGCGGCCCGTTGCAACTCCCAGGTCGTGGCCACCACCACGGAATCCCGCATGAATCTGCGCCGGCTTACCCCAATTTTGCTGCCCATCTGTCTCTCCAGAGGTCAAGGCCGGCCTTTGGTCAGAGACGATATTTCGCCACTTTGGATTACCTCTCGGAAAACAACCCCGAAATCTAGGCTGCGGGCTCGCTCTCAAAATAGAGGTATTTACGCCAGTTCGCATCCGCCGAGCCGATCATGCGCATGATGTGGCGCGAGGTGTGCAGCGTAAACGGCCGCGGCTCCCGTAGCAGCTTCATCTCCACGAGCTCATGCAGCAGGTGATTGCCTTTACGGCGATTGCAGCTCTTGCAGCAGGCCACCAGGTTTTCCCACGTGGACTGCCCACCACGTGAACGCGGCAACACGTGGTCCAGCGTCAGCTCCGCCGCCGGCAGCACCACCTGGCAGTACTGACAGGTATTCCGGTCGCGCAGCAGAATGTTTTTGCGGCTCAGGGCGCGCGTCTGGTGAGGAATACGGCGGTACTCCAGCAATCGAATCACGCTCGGCATCTGCATTACCGCCCGGTGCGAGTGCAGCGTGGTGCCCTGCTCCTCCTCGGTCCGCGCGATGCCCTTCAGTACCAGCACCAGCGCCCGGCGCGCTCCGCAAATGTTGATCGGCTCATAGCTCGCATTCAGCACCAGAACCGGGGTTTGCATGGCCGGCTGCCGAAACACGCCCGCGCGGATCTCGATGGCCTCCATGCGCGCCGTTCCCGGCACCGGATGTGTCGTGTGGTGAACCTTGCCGCCTCGGTTCGTTCTTGCCTGCCCTTTCGCCTGCCCAGCCTGCATGCCGCCTCCGACTCCCTATTTCCAAACCCGGGCATTTTCAGCCCTGCCCTTTTCCTATGCCAGCTCTGCCCGGTCTTCTAAACCGCCCCGCGGCCGTAATCCGTCAGCCTCTCCGGCCATATCCCATCGAGCCACCTTCTGCACCACGGCAAGCATGCTTTCCGGCTGCGCTCTGGACACGGTAGCGATCCAAACCCTGCTGGCTCCCGCCTGTAACAACACTTTTGTGCACTGCGTCGCCGTGGCTCCGGTGGTCAGAATGTCATCCACCAGCAGAACCTCGCGGCCCCGGACGGCGTCTTCCTGTGCGACCCGGAAAGCGCCAACCAGATTGCGGCGGCGCTGGTCAGGGCGTAATTCAAACATGGCTTTCGTATCCTTTACGCGGAGCAGCACATCCGTCCGCAACGCCAGCTTCCAGCCCGGGCGCAGCGTCCGCAGCCGGCGAACCGCCGACCGCGCCAGCAGCTCCGCCTGGTTATAGCCGCGCTCCCGCTGCCTGCCTTTGAACAACGGAACAGGCAGCACCACAAGCGCTTCCGCCGTCTGCCCTTCGAGCTGGAGCACGGCTTCGGCCATCCATGGACCCAGAACGTGCTCCGCAACGCGTGTCACACCCTCGAACTTCAAAGCGTGCAGCATCTCCCGTATGGCGCCGTCGTAGGGTCCAAAGGCCACGGCACGCGCAAAGAGCGGTGGATTCACCCGGCAGGTTGTGCACTCGTGAACTCCGAAGGCGGCGGCATAACGGGCGGATTCCATGCCCAGGGCGTCGCCGCAACGCATGCATACCGTGTCGGGGGCGGGGTGTAAGGATCGAACCTCGGCCACACAGGCTTCGCAAACCCGCACGGGACTCAGGCCGAGCATGGGGCCAGCGCAGATACGGCAATCGGAGGGTAAGAGCGCGTGCAGCAGATCCGCAGCCAGCGATCCCAAAAGGAGTCGAAAAGCTCCCTGCCCCGCCGGGCGCACACCCAGGCTCAGGGCGCGGGGCCCTTCGCTTTCGAGCCGGAATTGCCTTCTGCTGTCGCTGAAGACGCACCTCACTCGCTTGCGGCAGTTGGCGGGACGTGAGCAGTTTCCGCCCGATGCCGGATGCCCGCAGTATAGTCGGGAGTTTTGCGTGAGGCAATCTCTACGCACCCGCGCGGGCTCCGGAAGGGCCTCGTACGCGCTATCCTGACAGGGAATGCCTGTAGTCGCCACAACGACGGCCACCGTTCGACGAGCCCGCGTGAGGCCTCGCCTCCGCGCCCGCTCGCTGCTGGCCGACTACGTATCCCTTGCCAAGCCGCGCGTCTCCGCCATGGTTCTGCTGACGGCTGCAGGCGGCTTTTACCTGGGTTCGTTGGCATCCGGTATCAGCCCGTTTCACCTGGGACTCGTGCGGGCTCTGGCCGGGATTGCGCTGGTCACCGCCGGATCGTCAGTCCTGAACCAGGCACTGGAGCGGAAAACCGACCGCCGCATGCCACGCACGGCCTCGCGCCCGATGGCCCTGGGCCGCATTGGGCTGACCCACGGCCTGCTGCTCGGCTTCGGACTGATCACTGCCGGCTCCCTTTACCTGGCCCTGACGACCAACGTCATCACTGGCACCCTGACGCTGCTTACCGCGGTGGCCTATGTCGCCATCTACACCCCACTCAAGCGCATTACGAGCCTAAATACCTTTATCGGCGCTTTTCCCGGAGCCTTGCCTCCGCTCATCGGCTGGACGGCCGCCCGCGGCGTGGTCGAATGGCCCGCGGTGGCCCTGTTTGCCATTCTGTTTGTCTGGCAGTTCCCGCACTTTATGGCGATCGGCTGGCTCTACCGCGCCGATTATGCCCAGGCTGGCATCCGGCTCACCGCTACCGGGACAGATTCCGCCGACGCCGCCCGTCATACGGCGCTGCAAGCCCTGTTCTACGCCGTTCTGATGATCCCGGTCAGTCTCTGGCCCACCTGGCTGCACCTCACGGGGCTTCCGTACGCCCTCATTGCACTTGCCCTTGATGCCTTCTATCTCTGGGCAACAATCCGCTTTGCGCGCATCACCCGCGAGCCCTCCGCCTCCCAAAGCCGGCTGCTCGCCCGCACCCTGCTCAAGGTCTCCGTCATCTACCTGCCCCTGCTTTTGATCGCCATGGCGCTCAATGCGCAGGGACACCTCCGGCTGCAGTGATCCGGCAAACCCTACGCCGACCCAGGATTTCGGTGCCCTAGCTGCCATTCTGCTTTGCGTGATTCGAAGACCATTGGTCTCCCCTTCCGTAGCACCGAAGACCAGTCCCGGCTCCCGTCTACACTTGAAGAAGCTTTATGCCCACGCTCGCTGCCCCCAACCCGACCTACCGCACGCCGCCCTCGGTGATCTGGGGCATCGTGGGGATCTCCGCACTGGCTTCCCTGTTCCTCGCCTGGCTGGTGTATTACCATCCGCCCACGGATGTCGCCGGCACCCACCTGGCCTTTCTGCCCGCCCTGAATGCCGTCCTGAATGGCCTGTGCACCGTGTTTCTGCTGGTCGGCTTCTGGCATATCCGTCACCGGGAGATCACAAAGCACCGCAACAGCATGTTTGGCGCCTTTGTTGTCTCCTCCGTGTTCCTGGTGACCTACATCGTCAACCACGTCCTGCACGGCGATATGCTTTTCCCCAAGACGCATCCGGTCGCACGGGACATCTATCTCTGGGTCCTTCTCACGCCGCACATTCTGCTCGCGGTGGTTGCATTGCCGCTGATCCTGATTACCTTTTTTCTGAGTCTTTCCGGCCGTTTCCAGGCGCACAAGCGTCTGGCCCACTGGACCTTCCCTATCTGGCTCTACGTCTCGGTTTCGGGCGTGGTGGTGTATGCCATGCTGGCGGCCTCCCGCTGAGCCGGGATCTGGATTCCACCGTGCATCGGCGGGCCAGTGCCCCGGGCACGCCAGCCACGCTTTCTGACAGGCGCCACGCCCTGCATGACGATACGCGTAAGCTCCTCAAAGTCGGCTCAGGAATTTTCGGTTCCGGCCTGCTTTGCATCCTTTTGCTTTTCAGAGTTTTTGGGGGCGCCGGTCACCAGGGTCCACACACCAATGGCGGCTGGCTCATGCTCATCTTCGCCCTGGGCTGTCTGCCTACCGGCATTCTCACCCTGGGGTTGGGCCTTGCCAAGCTGATCGGTGACAAGAGCCGTTGATGCGGGCCAGGCTGCCTTTCCCGCAAGCGCTTCTGCTATCCTTCCCCCTGAAACGGAGTGCACCAGCATGGCCAAAGGCGTCAATAAAGTTCTTCTTCTTGGCAACGTCGGCAAAGATCCGGAAATCCGCGCCTCACAGGGTGGCATGGCGATCGCCAGCTTCACCCTGGCCACAGCCGATCGACAGAAAGACCAGACGGGCCAGTGGACGGATAAGACCGAATGGCACAACCTGGTCGCGTTTGGCCGGACCGCCGAGATCGTTCGCGATTACGTGAAAAAGGGTTCGCAGATCTTCGTCGAAGGCAAGATTCAGACTCGCTCCTGGGACGATAAAGAGTCTGGCCAGAAAAAGTACCGGACCGAGATTCTGGTCAACGACATGAGTCTGCTCGGAGGCAAACCCGGCGCAGAAGGCGGCGGCAACTATGAGCGTTTGGCCGGCAACTCTACTGGCAGCGGCAGCGCAACTGGTGGATACGGTTCCGGAGGCAACTACGCCGGCGCCCGGCCAAACACCAGCTCCGGCGGTGGAGGCTACTCGCAACCATCAAACGACTATGCCGACCAGGGCATTACGGATGAAGACATTCCGTTCTAGTTCCCCGGCAACTACTGGGGTTTGCGGCTGAAGGTACCACAAGGGTGGGGTTCAGGGATGTGGGTTTGCAACACCAGCTGGTGCCGTCTGACGGGCGCACTGTCCCGTGCCCGTCAACGGTTGGGACGAGATGCTTTTTTCTCTAACAGCTCGCAGCGAACCTCGGCGAACGGGCACATAGCCCGGCTGAATGCCTCGGATCTCACTGCCCTTTGCCTCGCAATGTTCTGCCTGCTGCACGCAGGCCCTGCGATGGCGCAACGCCACTCCTTTGGCTCTTCACCCCCCACACCGCCCTATCGCGTCTCCTCTGTCGTGCCCGGGCCAGCGGTTCCTGTCGCCGTACCGGGTCCTATAGCTCCCGTCAGCGCCGGCATGGGTGCCATCCAGTTTGCGCAGTCGAATCTGGTTGTGCCGGCCCCCCAGACCATCACCCGCCAGCTCAGCGCGGAAGACGACCGGACCCGCTCCGGGGCTCTCTCCTCTCTCGGTGTACCGGGCCAATACCTGGGCCATGGCCACGTACCCTTTCCGCATTCCGTACAGCTTGACCTGGTGCAGCTTGGAAACGGTGACGAGCTGGATGCCCTGCTCACCGTCGAGCTCGATCAACATATCGTGAGCGCCGTCCTTGTCCCCGACCGCGAAGGCTGGCGCCGGATTGCGAGCCTCGTTTTTGCGAACGCCTTCAGCAACGCCAGCACCACGCCGGCCACTTTTGTGCGTCCCCTGCGCTCCTGGCTGCAGCCGGGCCGCTACCGTGCGGTTTATCACGCCTCCGTGACCAATCCAGCCGGCGACTTCACCGAGAACGAGGCCGACCTCCGCATCATCAACAACCGGGCGGTGGTCGTGCTCGACTTCGTCTCCGGGGCCCGGCAGTGCGACAACGCCGGGCAGTTCCGTCCGGCGCGCCAAAGCTGCGAGCTGATTCAGCGATGGCTGGAACCGGACCCCACGGACCCGACCCACCACTTCACTCTCATCACCGGCATCGGCCATTTCTCGATACACGAAGCCGGCGATCCGCTCTCGCGCTCACGGAATTACCGGCTGACGCACCTGCGCTTTTTCGCCTGTCAACCATTTGTCTTCTCCGACCCGGCGCAGCACTTCGAGCCGACAGCCAACTCCGCCCCGTGCAGTGCGCATGAGGGGCCGCACCCAGACCGACCCTAGCTCTAGGCCCCTTTTCAGTACCGGTTGAGAGACGAGAGCCCCTTCGGAGTGTCGCCGCGTCCAACAGGAGCCATGTTTCGCGAGCTTGCCTTCGTTCTCAGTCTCACCTCATTGCCTTCCCTGGCGCAATCTGCGTCCCTTGTTCCGCATACACTGCACGGCGCTCCAGGCCAACGCATCACCCTAAACGTTCCGCAGGGCATGGGCATCGATGTCGCGGCCAGTGGGCTGCATCGCGTGCGCTTTTTAGCCAAGGCACCTGACGGCCGCCTTTTCGCAACCGGCATGTGGAACCTCGCCGACAACACCCGCGGCTCCATCTTTCTTCTCGGCGGATGGAACCCGAAAACTCACCGCTTCGAGCATGTTTCCACCTATCTGGACCATCTGCGCAACCCCAACAATCTAGTCTTCTGGACCGATCCGGTAACGCACCGGAGCTGGCTTTACCTGCCCCTGACCGATCGCCTGGTGCGTTTTCCCTACCGGGCCGGCGACCTGCATCCCAGCGGTCCTGCCGAGACGCTGATTCGCTTCCCTGATTACGGCCTCAACTACAAGTACGGCGGCTGGCACCTCACCCGCACCGTGGCCGTGGCCAACCTGCACGGCCGCACGCGGCTGTATGTGTCGGCCGGTTCCTCCTGCGATTACTGCCGCGAGCGTGAGGTAATCCGGGCCTCGTTGATCTCAATGGACATGGACGGAAGCCACCAGCAGCTTGTGGCGCAGGGCCTGCGCAATGCGGTTGACCTGCGATTTGTTCCGGACCTGGATGGAGGCGCCCTGTTTGCGACCAATATGGGCGACGATCACCTCGGCACCGGCGAACCGGAGGATACCTTTTTCGAACTTGATGCCAACAACCAGCCCGGGCCGATGGCCACGGCCAGCCCTGGCCATGTTCCCAACTACGGTTGGCCAGCCTGCTATTTCGCCCACGGCAAAGCGGTGCTCGACGCTACCCCGCTGCCGGAAATGCCACCGCCCGGCGATTTGGCGACGGAAGCGGAGCGGCCTGCCGGGGCCGGTGATTCCAGCTACGGCGCCCAGCCCGGAATGTACTCGCAGGGCACGCTGTTGCCGGCCGGGGGCAGTGGAACCGTACCCGATCCAAACCGCAATCTCGGGCTCGTACCGGCACCCCTGACAAGCTGCGCGGCTGTTCCTGCCGCATACGACACCTTTCCCGCACATTCTTCGCCCTTGGGTCTGGCCTTTTTCGCCGGTGGCACCGCTTCCCTTGCAAATAGTTTTCTTGTGTCGCTGCACGGTGCCAGTCGCCCGAGCATTGGAACGGGCTACAGCGTTGTGCGATTCACACCCTCGGATCGCACACCACAGCCGTTCCTTACCGGATTTCTGACCATGGGCAAGGACGGCAAACCGATCGTCCACGGACGTCCCTGCGGTTTATTGCGCGTTGGGATGGACACGTTCCTGCTCACGGATGACAAATTGGGACTCATCTACTACATCCACCCGCTTGGGTAGCTTTACCCCTTCGAAAAGGTGGCGTATACAACAAAAGTTCAATGTAACTCCCCCTTCACAAAAGTCATCCCACCTGAGTACTATTGGCGGGCGGTTACACTCGAGTGCATATGGACGAGACAAGTTTCCGCAAAGCATCTGATCATGCCTTGGAGCAGTTGAAACAAAGCCTGATTCGCGCCGAAGAAGAAGTCGGCGGGTTTGAAGCCGAAGAAAAAAATGGCGTGTTGAACGTTCTCTTTGACGACGGCAGCGCCAAGTTTGTCTTTACCCCGAACACCCCTGTACGGCAGGTGTGGATCTCGGCCCAGTCCACCAGCTTCAAGCTGGAATGGAACGAAGCCGCTCAGGCCTTCACGCTGCCCCGCACAGGAGAAGATTTACGCGCGCTGACCGAGCGCCTCCTGCGGGAGCAACTCGGCGACGCCCACCTTGCGCTCACCTAGAGCGCTTTCCGAGGCCTCGAAGTTCATGCAACCGCTGCTGTCCGTCGCCATCATCACCAAGAATGAAGAAAAAAATCTGAGCCGCACCCTATCCAGCGTACGTTGGGCCGACGAAATCGTCGTTGTTGACTCTGGTTCCACCGATCACACCGTTGAAATCGCCCGCAGCCATGGCGCCCACGTCATCGAGCGCAGCTGGCCGGGTTTTGCCGCCCAGAAGAACTTCGCTCTGTCTCAATGCAGCGGCACCTGGATTCTTTCTCTCGACGCAGATGAAGAGCTTTCTCCTGAACTCCAACGCCAGATTCGCGCCCTGCTCACCAGCCAGCCGGTAGTGGATGCCTTTCGCCTCAAGCGCCGTAACCTCTTCCTGGGACGCTGGATCAGGCATGGCGGCTTCTATCCGGATGCGAAGCTGCGTCTTTTCCGTCGCAGTTCCGCTGATTTCGCTGCGCAGCCGGCCTTTGAGGACCGCCCGGTGCACGAGACCATTCGCTTCGATGGCGCCTCGCAGACTCTCGACTACGACCTCATCCACCACGCCTATCCCTCGCTTGCCGACTACCTGGAACATATGGAGCGCTACAGCGATCTTGGAGCGGAGTTGCTGCTGGGAAAGGGACGTACCAGCCGGTCGCTCCCCGTTTTCTGGGCACGCGTGCTGCTGTCGCCAGTTCTTAACTTTTTATGGAACTTCATCTTCCGCCTCGGCTTCCTGGATGGCCGTGAAGGCCTGCTGCTGCACATCTACCATGCTGTCTACAGCAGCTGGAAGTATGCCAAAGCCTGGGAGACCGGGCGCTCGATAACGGCAGCCCCCGCGCCGGTAACTGCGGCGATCGGCTCTTCGCAGATCGCCGCGTAGACCTCAATCAACCGGCACGCCCAAGCCGTCCAGCATCGAGTCACTCTTCAGGTCACTCTTAGGGGCAGTACCGGGCACTGTGTCCAGTACTGCTCTGAACCGTTGCGCATACGCTGGCGGCATGGGACGTCGACGCATATCACGACCCACCACCAGGTGCACGGTTTCGCCCTCGCAGAGCAGCAATCCATCGGCCGCCCGCAGAATCGCGTAGGCAAATCGTACGACCGACCCGCGGGCACTCGCGAGACGCGTGCGCACAATCAGTTCATCGTCATAGCGCGCCGGGGCCTTGTAGCGCGCCTGTACTTCCACCACGGCAATCAGCGCACCCTCTTCCTGTTCCATTACACGGTAGTCCAGCCCCAGGCTGCGAATGAGTTCAACGCGCCCAACCTCAAACCAGACAAGGTAGTTTGCGTGGTAGACCACGCCCATCTGGTCGGTCTCGGCGTAGCGGACGCGAACACGCGTCTCGGCCTCGGGTTTCAGGAGGCGGTCACCCCTTACCGGGGAAGCACTCTGCAAACTCTGCAAACTTTGCATAGAACGCTAGGATAGACGCGTGTCCCCTCTTACGCTCCGGCCAACCGACGCTCTGCTCATTATCGATCTACAACAGGACTTCCTGCCCGGCGGCGCTCTGGCCGTGCCAGATGGCGATGCCATCCTGCCGGGCATCAACAGGGTCTCCCAGCGATTTGACCACGTGATCCTAACCCAGGACTGGCATCCGGCGGGCCATATCTCCTTTGCGAGCGCGCACGCCGGCAAGCGCCCTTTCACTGACACCGTCCAGGCCGCCTATGGCACGCAGGCGCTCTGGCCGAACCATTGCCTCCAGGGGTCGCCCGGCGCGGCACTGGCGGCCGAGCTACACGTGCCTCATGCCGAACTGATCCTGCGCAAAGGCTTTCGCTCTGCAATCGACAGCTATTCCGCTTTCCTCGAAAACGATAGAACCACCCCCACCGGTCTGGCCGGCTACCTGCACGAGCGCAGACTGACACGTCTTTTCTTCTGCGGTCTGGCCTTCGACTTCTGCGTGGGTCACTCTGCCATCGATGCCGTCAGCTTGGGTTTTGAAGCCCTGGTGATTGAGGACCTCAGCCGCGCCGTCGATCTGGCCGGGGAGAAAGGTACCCCGGGCAGCGTCGATCGTATGCGATCCAGCATTTCCAAAAAGGGAACCACGCTAGTCACAGCAGGGGACGTTGCCTAGGCGGTATCCACGCCAGCGGATAGTCTGGCCATATTGGCTGGCCAACGCCGCAACAGAAATTGCCCCAAATGGGTAGTGCGCGACGCGCTTTGAATAAGCCGATTCCCTTGCATGGGGACCACGGAAGCATGCTGCTACGCTGTGCCCGGCACGGTTCTGCAGATTCGCTATCGCGGAGCAGGACAAGCTGGTTGCTCTGAACGCCCCGCCCTGTGGCAGATTACTTCCGGTCAACCCAACGTAATGCCTCCTCCGTAGCATTGGCGAAAAGAGAATGCCTTCGTACTTTGAAGAGGTCAGTAGGCCCTGCGTATCCCTTCATTAGAAGCCACTTAGCTTAAACCACGACTTTGCAGACCAACACTTTCTCTTGATTTCGGAGTACTTTTCATGACCATCCGCCGTAGTGCCTCCAGCTTGCTTTTCGCCGCTGGGGTGCTTTCCGCCTTTTCCCCCGCTTCGGCCGCCTGCAAGCACCCTAGGTGCTCGGTGGACCTCAACAATGTGACCGATTCCACCGTTTCCGTCATTGTTCAGTACGTAAACGATCCCTCCGATTCGGACATCAACGCACTGAGCGGCTTCGGGCCCGTTTCCCGCCAGATGCACACAGTAAAGGCTCTCTCCGCGCGCGTGTCGACTGCGCAACTGGCAGATCTCGCCAATCAGCCTGGTGTGGCTTACGTATCGCTTGATCGGCAGGTGGCCGCTCACCAGCAGACCATGACGCCGATCGGCACCAGCCCGGAGTTTACCGCTGAGCCCATCAACGCTCCCTGGGCCATCGCGCAGGGGTTCAACGGTCAAGGCATCGGTGTCGCCGTCATTGACAGTGGCATCACGATGGTCGACGACCTGGGACCTAACTCGAAAAACGGCCCCGCACGTGTCGTCTACAGTCAGAATTTCGTCCCGAACGAGACCGTGACAACAGATGCTTATGGGCACGGCACCCACGTCGCCGGTCTCATCGCAGGCAATGGAGCAGACTCCACCGGCAAGGGCTATAGCCGGACATTTACCGGCATTGCTCCCGGAGCCAACCTGATCAACCTCCGTGTTCTGGACGAGAACGGTATCGGCTCAGACTCCGCTGTGATAGCTGCCATCGAACAGGCCATCGCTCTGAAGTCCGTTTACAACATCAAGGTCATCAATCTCTCGCTTGGCCGGCCCATTTACGAAAGCTACACTCTGGATCCTTTGTGCCAGGCCGTCGAGCAAGCCTGGAAGGCAGGCATTTTCGTGGTGGTAGCCGCTGGCAACGATGGCCGCGATCTCGCTCTCAACAGCGAGGGTTACGGCACCATCAATGCTCCCGGCAATGATCCCTACGTATTGACCGTCGGCGCGACGAACCCCATGAACACGGCTGCCGTGGGCGATGACGTCATGGCCAGCTACAGCTCCAAGGGACCGACGTTTATTGATACCATCGCAAAACCCGATATCGTCGCTCCGGGCAATCTCGTCACCAGCCTTCTCTCACCGGGCTCCAATCTGCAGGTCAACAACCCGGCTTTTTATACACAACTGAGCTGGTATAACGGGGGCACAAGCACCCAGGCCTCGCCGCTGTATTATCCCCTCAGCGGTACAAGCATGGCCGCGGCTGTCACCAGTGGCGCGTTAGCCGACCTGATGCAGGTTGCCGGGTATCTCACGCCGGATCAGCTCAAGGTTCTCATGATGGCAAGCGCGAACAAGAACGTCATTCCGCTTACCAACACAGTCACGGAGCCCACGACGGGGGTCTCCTATACCGCACACAACGACGTACTGACGCAGGGCGCGGGCTACCTCGACCTGCAGGCAACCATCAACAACACATGGCTCTATGCGTACACCATTCCCAGCACCGGCTATGCGATGTCCCCTGTAGCCACCTACAGCGCCTCCACCGGGGATGTAACGCTTGTCAATGGGAACACCGCTCTCTGGGGCAGGAGTACGGCATCAGGTAAAACCGCCAACCTGACGAGCGCCAGCAGTGTCTACGGCCAAAACGCCTTTGCCACGAGCGGTTCTTCGGCGTTGTGGGGTTCGACGGCACTCTGGGGTAGAAGCGATCCGCAGGCCTTTACAGCTCTCTGGGGCAGGTCGTCTACGTGGAGCCTCGGAACGCCCGATGCGCAAACGGCCCTGTGGGGCAGGAGCACGACTTCCGGCTCCACGGCTTTGTGGGGCAGGGACACCGACTCCGCCACTACGGCTCTCTGGGGCAGGTGACCCGCGGCTTGATGGAACGCAGTTCAAAGCGAGCGGAGCCGAGTGAAGGCCCCGCTCGCTTTTCCTTTTAGCTCACAAAAAGGAGTCATCAACAGGCGGCCATTATCGCCGGCCCGTTTTACGCCATACAAGAAAAACACACAGAGCGGCAAGCAGGGCGGACAAGCCCGTAGCGGATAGGATTGCAGCCGGGCCTCCGCTTTCTACGTCGCCTAACCGGTGCTCATTGAGCAGAACGAAGCCGCAACAGGACACCGGCAAGGCGAAAACAAAGAGGATAAGGCCTGCCATGGCGGCCATCGCAAATCGGGTGGTCGGGTCCCGCATCTGTCCTGCTTTCTTATAGCCCAGTTCAGCCGAATGTGCCTGCATGGCCGCCAGGCAGTGCTCGACATGTCTCTCCAGTGGGATGCCGAGGAGTTCGGCGCCGCGCTCGATGTCCTCGCGCTTGACCACGCGTGCAAAGGCCTTGTTTTTGATTCGCCCTCTTACGCCGCCAGTCTTTCTACCTCGGCAATGCTCCCTGGAGGGCCTCACCAGAGCACAGGCGGTCAAGAAATCTGCAAGATCATCACAGGCAAAGAGTGCACGATCCAGATGTGATTTCAGCACCACCCCGGAATGGTCAGCATGCGCGAGAATGGGATGCAAGATCTCCTCCGGCCAATCTTTTCGCGCAGAAAGCGACCCCCACAAAGGGATGTTCCTCGAATGAGGGATGCCGCTCATAGTCCAAATCATGCAGCAACCCAGCAATACGGTACTGCTCAATCAGGTACGCCGCCTCGACTCCACGCACATCCAGCCGCTCTGCCTCGTGAACTCCAACTTTCCGTGCACGCCGCTACGGCAAGCCCATGTTTCACCAACGACGCGCTTGCCGTCCATTCGCGAAGGTATTGCTCCGCCACCGCCGCTCCATGCTCCCTCTTGCACATTTGTCTCCCTGCTCTAGTAATTCTCTTGGTTCCTTTGTTGCCATACCCTAGTTTCATTCGGAAACGCCATACATTCGCTATTGACTCTCTGTGCAACAGGTGTCACTGTAGGCACATCACGGTCGTTCCCGAACGCCGTGCCGCGGTGCCTTGCTCTGGCAGCCGCCCGCAACACACAACATGGAATCTCTAATGGCGCCCCAAAGCGCTGTCTCACCCGTCGCGGAGTCATCCGAAACGGCTACGGCACGCGAGGTCCTGAAGTGCGAAGGCTGCAAACTTGTGC
>CAXTZL010000019.1:4737-23920 GCA_964248555.1 uncultured Bryocella sp. | reverse complement strand
AATACCTTACCCTCCCCCACCAACACAGTGGGTGCCCCATCCATGCGCATCGCGCATGGGTGGGATGCCGACACCGCCAAAGGGCCACAGCACCCCACGGCTTCCAGAACTACGATCATCTGACCGTGCCCACCGGACTCAAACGTTACCAGTGCTCCGGCCACGACCACCTCGTTACTTTCAGTTGCTACCGCCGTCGTCCCTACCTGGACAACGATCACGCTCGCACGGTCTTCCTCTCCATTCTTGAACACTTCCGCCAGCGGCACCGTTTCCACGTCTTCGGCTACGTCCTCATGCCCGAACACCTGCACCTGCTGCTCGGCGAGCCAAAGGTGCGCGATCTCGCCAGCACCCTCAACGTTCTGAAGACCCAAACCTCAAGACAACTCAAGGGCGACCGCAAACAGTTCTGGCAGATCCGTTACCACGACTGGAATGTCATCACCCATCCCAAATTCGTAGAGAAGCTACGCTACATTCATCGCAACCCGGTAAAACGAGGCTTGGTCGACAAGCCGCAAGACTGGCTATGGAGCAGTTACCGTCACTGGCTCACCGGCGAACCGGGACCGGTCGAGGTAGAGTCCCACTGGACGTGGGATCAACGCGAGAAGTCCGATGGGAATCGGCTCGTCACCCACCCATCGCGATAAAGCCGCGATGGATGGGGCACCCGGCATGGATGAGCATTGACGTCTACGGTCATGTCCGAATGCCTAGGGGCCGCTCCCACAAAGGATGTAGTACCCTCAGGACATCCCCTGCTTCACTTTGGAGTCCTGATGCGTTTGCCTCTTCTTGCGTCCGCTGCAATCCTGCTTGTATCCAGCCTGGCTGCCCGTGCTGACATCCTCTACACCGTCACAGACACCACGGGAAACTTCCCCGGTACCTACACGCTCACCGTGCCCAGCTTCATCACCACCACGGGCGCTTATGAGTTCAAATACACCGATCTGAAGTCCTACACAAACTCCAATATCTTCGCCCTATACATCAACTTCGTGCAGTCCTGGTGCCCCGGTTCCTACGGCACCATCGCAGGCTATTGCATCGACGTCGCCGGTGGCCAGAACACCTATCCCTACACCCTGATCTCGAACGATTTCTCGGAAACCGGAAAGACACTCACGAGTTACGGCACCTACAACGACTTCAACGGAGGCCTGACGATCACCATCGCCCCCTCCGGCACGACACCTGTCGTCGCACAAACTCCAGAACCGTCCAGCATCGCTCTTCTCGCCACGGGCGTTCTTGGTGTTTGCGGAATCATGCGTAGGCGAGTGACCGAATAACCGGAGGGCGGGCGCAGTGATCGCCATTGGCTCACCGGTGAACCTGGGGACGGGTGGCCCACCCCCATCTAACACTCCAAACCACAAACACCGTCGCGTGCCCCATCCATGCGCAGCTTCATCGCGCATGGGTGGGAGTCCACAGAACTCCACACCACCACGAACCAAGACCGACAAACCACCACCCAAAGGAACGCACCCCCGAAAGGGTGGTACCCACAACCCACCACAGAGCGTACCCTCACCGGGTGCCAAAAGATCTCAAGCGTCACGGAACCGCGGGTGAAGGTCACTCGTTCCGATGAAGCGGCTATCGCCGGCTCCAATTTCGACAACAATCTATGCGTTGTGCCGGCATAGCTGAACTGCGCCGTAGTAGGCTGACATCATTCCGCTTTTCGGAGTTCCCCCATGCGCGCAAGCAATTCCGCGGCTTTTGCACTCCTTGCCGGCACACTCTGCGCTCACGCAGACACCTTCAGAACCCTGTATGTCTCCGCGTCCCTGCAAAGCGGAGCCACGGTTTCTGGCTCGTTCACCATACCCGAGTCTGGTTTTATCTATGGGGAATCGGCCAACATCATCAGCTCCAGTGCGCCGGGAGAAACATTTACCTTCCCCGGTAGCATCCCGTTTGAACACGGCACCGGCGCGCTGTTTGCGAGCGATGTGTATGACAACTTTTCCTCTGGATTTGCACTCATTTATAACAACGTGCAAATACCAAGTCCCTTGCTGTCTGCCATTCCCATCTGCAGCCTTACGTACTACTGCGCCAACTACCCGGATTACGTTGTGTACTCCACCTTCACGTCAGATCAGGGGATAGTCGACCCGGTGATCTCAGGAACACTCTCGCCCACGGCCCCAACCCCGGAACCTTCAAGCCTCGCCCTGCTCGCTACAGGCATGCTCGGCCTCACCGGGCTGCTCCGCAAACAGGCGGGCGGCCCACCCACCCGCTAACACTCCAAACCACAAACACCGTCGCGTGCCCCATCCATGCGCAGCCTCATCGCGCATGGGTGGGAGTCCACAGAACCACACGCAGCCTCATCGCGCACGGCCCCCGCTCGGCGTAGTCTCTCCCTACCGCTAACTTGGGAAATTTATGCATCGAGCCGCCCTCGCCGTAGCCGCCCTGCTCACCTGCACCGTCATCGCTCACGGGGAGACCGCCTAAAAACGGTTCAGCTGACCGCCACCTCGTTAAATCCTGCCGTCTTCAACTGCTCCGGTGCAGCCCCTAGCCGACGGTCCGCACCCCGATGATCCCGCAGCGCTCCCATCACGCCCCGAACGTCGATTGCCTCAAAGCCAAGCCCTTCCATCATGGCCCCCAGCGCCTCCCGCGTCCCAAACCAGCTCCGCTGGTATGCACTTCCGGCAACAGATGGATCGTAATCCGCCAACTGCTCCACCAGGACCTCCACCAGGGGCTCATCCTGCTGCCCGCCATTATTGCGAAACGTAAAAAGAAACATCTGCGATCCGTCGTTCAATGCCATAACCCCAAGACTACGCCTCTCGCCCTTGCACACCTTTTCAGCCAGATCCCTACACTGGGAGCAGTGACAAAACCAAAGGCCCCAAAAAGTCGAGTACCCCCCAAAGTCTGGACTTAAAGTCAATGGTGGGAAGACTTTACATAAAAAGTACGGGAGGGGGGACACCACCCACCCCGCAGAAAATGTCGAACAGAGCGCAACCGCTTACACCGTGCAGGGTTCCTATAGAGGCAGCATGGAAGCCGGCCCCCGCGGGGCCGGGTCACTCTACCTCTGAGAAGGAAGGCGTAAACGCCATGAACATCAGAAATCTGGCCCTTGCATTGTCTCTCGTCGCGCTCACCGCCACCGGCGCCACCGCGCAAAGCACCTACCACCAGCGTCATTCGATCCGCGCCCGTCAGCACCGCCAGCAGGCCCGCATCGCCCACGGCGTCCGCGACGGCCAGATCACCCCGCAGGGCGCCTCCCGCGCCGAGGCCAACCAGGCCCGCATCTCCCGGGAAGAGCACGCCGACCGCCAGGCCGACGGTGGCCACCTCACCGCAGGGGACCGCCACACCATCGCCCGCCAGCAGAACAGCACCTCCAACGGCGTCTATAACCGCAACCACAACGGCTACACCGACCCCGGCGTAACTCCCCACCCATAATCACCAAGGGAAACGCTCGACACACTATCTTCTGGAGCGAGCGGCTCACCGTGGCTGAAAGGTTCGAAACCTGACGCACAGGTGAATGACATTGGTGTCTTGGAATAAAGCTGAGACTTTCCGGTGCCCCGAACTGAATCGCAAGGACCCGATTTGCCATCGGAGTGTAGGAAGCGAGCAGAGGAGCAACGTAGCGGATGAGTGAAGCTCAACAATGGAAGCCTCGAGTCAATCCTTGGCTGATTGCGGCGACCGTGGCGCTGGCGGCGTTTATGGAGGTGCTTGACACGTCCATCGCCAACGTGGCCCTGCCTCACATCGCAGGTAACCTCGGAGCAAGCGAAGATCAGGGTACCTGGGTTTTAACCAGCTACCTCGTTTCAAACGCGATCGTGCTGCCGGCAGGTGCCTGGGCCTCGAGCGTCATTGGCCGTCGCAATTTTTTCCTGTCTTGCATTGCTTTATTTACCGTCGCCAGCTTCCTATGCGGGATTGCACCCTCGCTGCCCATTTTACTCGTTGCGCGCGTAATTCAGGGTGCCGGCGGCGGTGGTCTGCAACCCATGGCACAGGCCATCATGGCTGACAGTTTCGATGAGAAACGACGTGGACAGGCCTTTGCTCTCTATGGCCTGGTGGCTGTGCTGGCACCGTCGATTGGTCCGACGCTCGGCGGTTGGATTACGGACAATTACTCCTGGCGTTGGATCTTCTATATCAACATCCCTGTCGGTGCGCTGGCGATATATCTCGTGAGCCGGTTTGTTGAGGATCCGCCTTGGATCAAAGCGGATAGGGCGAATTTCTTCCGGTTGGATTATGTGGGTCTGGGTTTTCTCTCGCTAGCGATGGGCGGCATGCAGGTCTTTCTTGATAAAGGGGAAGAAAAAGCCTGGTTCAGCTCCGACTTCATTCGTTTCTTTGCCAGCCTCTTTGTGATCGGGATGATTGGCCTGATCTTCTGGGAACTACGGGCGAAGAATCCAATCATGAATCTGAAGCTTTTCCGCTTCAAGAACTTCGCGATCTGCTGCCTGCTCATGCTGCTCGTTGGCGGAGTACTGAATGCCGCCACGGTATTGCAACCGCAGTTCATGCAGGAGCTTCTGGGCTACACCGCCACCAAAGCCGGCGAGGCACTCACCGGTGGTGGCGTCGCCCTGCTGATTATGATGCCGCTGGCCGGCGTTGCCGTTGGGAGGTTCCCAGCGCGCAATCTGGTTGTCATCGGCTTTGCCTTCTTCGCCTACAGCTTCTATTACTCCTCAACCCACATATCGCTTGATATGTCTTTCAATTACAACGCCTTTGTTCGCGTTCTGCAGGTAATGCCGATTCCTTTCGCGTTCATCGCCATCACGAATGCGGCCTATGTTGGATTACCCCGCGAGGCTTCCAACCAGGTTTCGGGCATCATCAACTTTGTACGAAATGTCGGTGGAAGCGTTTTGATTGCGCTTACGGGCGCGGAGGTTACACAGCGAACGATGTTCCATGAGTCCCGCCTGCAAAACTATATGCAGCCAGGAAGTCAGGCTTATGCCACGCAGTTGAAAGGGCTGACAGGCTCCTTCCTTTCCTCAACCGGAAACACAGCGGATGCGCACCAGATGGCGCAGGCGTCCATCTACCAACAACTGAATCAGCAAGCCTCGGTCATGGGCTACCAGGATATCTATCGCCTTCTCTGCTGGATGTCGCTCATTCTCATCAGTTTTGGTTTTCTGCTGAGCAAAGCCCGGCCGGGTGAGAAGGCGCCTGCTGGAGAGGCTGCTCACTAAATATTGTCGATGTCTGTCGAGCTCCACCGGAGGAGGGTGGCCTGGGAGGCACCCCTTATGGCACCTTTCGCGGGGAACAACCTTCAGTCGATTCCTGCGCTTTCACTCTCCCAAGACTCTGTCGTTATCCCGCTGTCTGATCAGGCGATTCCAGGGCGAGCCGCGGGTGCTGGGGCTAGTACGATGCCGACCAGAAAGCCAATAACAAGTCCGCCTATGTGAGCCGTGAGATCCGTATGACGATCTGCTAATCCGAAGAAGAGGTTGTATCCGAGAAAGATGAAGACGGAGCGGGAAACCGCCTGGGAGGCCTGCCGATTGATTACACCGCGGTAGCGGAGAAGATAGGCGAGCAGGCCACCGTACACACCAAAGATAGCCCCGGAAGCGCCAGCCGCGACGACATTGGGATGGAGAAAGAGCCCGATGATATTCCCGCCCACCCCAGCAATGAGATACAACGCAAGATAGCGGACGCCGCCGAAGAGTCGTTCTGTGAAATACCCGACTTGGTAAAGCACGTACATGTTGAACCCAATATGGATGATGCCGAAGTGCAGAAAGCACGCGGTGAGCAGTCGCCACCATTGACCTGATTCCGTGAGTGGGCCGAAGTTCGCTCCCCAGTGAAGCACCTGTTCCGCCGCGGGGTCCGTCGGGGAGAAACCGCTCATGAGCATGGCCAGAAAGACAAGAACGTTAAGGCCGATAAGTATGGAGGTCACGATCGGCTTCTTGGGGGCATAGCGAGCCGGCGTGACGAGAGCTTCGGAGGTGGAGAACGGCGGGAGGGGATGTGGGTCCGGGGACATGGTCTTGAAGCAGGATAACGCCGCAGCCAACACTTTCTCTTGCAGCAGGTCTTCGCCCCTTGGTAGCGTTACAGACAACCCACTATCAGCGAGTCCTCCGGGCACGGAAGCAATTGAAACAGCCATCGCCGGTAATAGCACAATTGCACTCTAGCTGGCGAGGGTAGCAACCAAGTTTGAACGGGCAGGTGTGGCACGCCGGTGGGCTATGATCATCGTTTCTTTGGCTGTGGCGGCGAAGCAAATTGGCTGAAAGAGTTCAGCAGCAAGACGCCTATAGATCGCGAAATCCTCTTTCCCGTGCGCGAAAGCGAAACGCCACCGCAGCGAAGGTGAGCAGCGCGGCTGCCTCCACAAAAATCTTCCCCCCATCAAGCAGGTCGGGGTGGCCATCTCGCAGGTTGGGATCGGTCAGGATGCTGTGCAGGAACAGGAGCACGGCTGACGGATACACAAGGAAATGCAGGTTCCGCCAAACCTGACGCGGCATGTGTGCTCGCAGTAGCGATGTCACGAGCACGATCACCACCAAATACAAGGCTACGGCACCCGCAAGGTTCAGCTTGGGCTGCAGGTAGGAGTGCATCGGCCACAGGACATCCAGCAGGCGAAAGCGCGGCGTCTTCAGGAACAGCAGGATGGTTGGGTGAGAGAGCGTAAGAACAAGGGCCAGGTATGCCGTCCAGCGATGCAACAGGAACAGGTCGACACGGCGATGCGGCCAGAGCCGGACAGGGCTGTAGCGAAGCGAGATCAGCATGCCCAGCAAAAGGTTGACCGTGATGGCGGCCACGGCTCCGAGGCCAAGGTAGGAACAGAGATCCAGAAGGCTCATCGCATCGTCACAGAACTCAAATCAGCCTACACGGAACAGCAGTCCGGCAGCCCGGTGGTCCAGCACAGTTTTTACCGCACGTGGCGAACCAGCCGAGGGCTTTGCAGAACGCTCGGTCGCGCTCGCTGCGCTGCAGCCGACCTGCTTGCACGAGGCACGAAAGACAGCCACAGATATGCGGAAAGGGCAGGGATGGTGATATAGGTGAAATACCGGTTTAACAGCACGCACGCCTCCAGGCGGCGCACCTGAGGAGAAAGCCCATGACTTCACGTCACTTTCCAGCTGTCACTTCATTGATCCTTGCCCTAGGGACGGCGTTTGGCCTCGGCGGAGCGGCGTTGGCGCATGCCCAGAGGGGCCCTGTGGATCCGGCCCTCTTTTCCGACATGCGTTGGCGAGAGATCGGCCCCATTCGCGCCGGTCGAACCCGTGCACTGGCTGGTGTGCCCAGCCAACCGGCCACCTTTTACCTGGGTGCGGTGAACGGCGGCGTCTGGAAGACGACCGATGCCGGCGACACGTGGCACAGTCTCTGGGATGCGCAGCCGAGTGGTTCCATTGGCTCCGTTGCCGTGGCCCTGAGCGATCCGAACGTGGTGTACGTCGCCAGCGGCGAAGGCCTGGCCCGGCCCGATCTTTCCGTCGGCGACGGGATCTACAAGTCCACCGATGCGGGTAAATCGTGGACGCATCTTGGGCTGCGCGACGGTCAGCAGATCGGGCAGATCGCCGTTGACCCGCGTGATGCGAAGCGTGTCTTTGTCGCCGTGACCGGACATGCCTACGGGCCGAACAAGGAACGCGGCCTGTATCGCTCCATCGATGGCGGCAAGACGTTTCAAAATGTGCTGTTCATCGACCAATACACGGGCGCCTCCGATGTCCAGATCGATCCCAATCACCCGGAGGTGGTCTATGCGGGCATGTGGGAGCGCCAGGAGGGTGCCTGGGAGAATGGCGCGTGGAGCGGAACGCACGGCGGCTTCTTTAAGTCCACCGATGGCGGCGACCACTGGACCAAACTCACCGGCGGCGGCCTGCCGGAGGGCATCATCCAGGTGAACATCGCGATCTCGCCTGCGGATTCGAAACGTGTCTACATCGAAGCGGCGACGGAACGGGGCGTGGGGTTGTACCGCTCGGAAGATGCCGGGGCCACGTGGGTGCATGCGCCCGAAAATGACACACGACCGGAAGCGCGCATCGGCGGCGGCGATCTCCCGGTGCCCAGGGCCGACCCGAAGGACCCGAACACGGTCTTTGTAGCAAGCGTGGTCACATGGAAGTCGACTGACGGCGGCAAGACGTGGTCTGGACTGCGGGGCTCGCCGGGTGGCGACGACTACCAGAACATCTTCATCAATCCGAACAACCCGAAGATCATTGCGCTGGCCAGCGACCAGGGTGTCATCATCTCCCAGAACGGCGGTGAAACCTGGGCCAAGTGGTACAACCAGGCCACGGCACAGATGTACCACGTCACCGCAGATAACGCATTTCCCTACCGCGTATGCGGCGGTCAGCAGGACTCCGGGAGCGCCTGCGTTTCCAGCCGCAGCAACGATGGCCGGATCACCTTCCATGACTGGCACCCGGCGGGCATCGAGGAGTACGGCTATGCCGCGCCGGACCCGCTTGATCCGGACATCGTTTATGGCGGCAAGGTCACCCGCTACGACCGCCGCACCGGGCAGGTGCAGAATGTGGAGCCAAGCCCGCTGCGCAGCTATCGCGTGCTGCGCACGGAGCCGTTGATGTTCTCTCCGGTCGATCCGCACAAGCTCTTCTTCGCTACCAACACGCTCTGGGTCACAAGCAACGAGGGCAAGGCCTGGAAGGAGATCAGTCCCGACCTGAGCCTTGAAGCGGGCTATGACATTCCGGTCTCGCTGGCGCACTACAAGGATTCGCCTACGATGCGGCCCACGCGGCGCGGCGTGATCTATGCGCTCGGACTCTCGCCAATGGATGGCAACCGCCTGTGGGCCGGCACCGATGACGGCTATCTCTGGACCACGGCCGATGGAGGCGCTCACTGGAACAACATAACGCCACCCCTCATGAAGCCGTTCTGGAAGGTCTACAACATGGATGCGGGACGCTTCGATCCATTGACTGCCTACGCGGCTGTGAACACGATGCGCCTGGATGACATGCGGCCGCATCTGCTGCGCACCCACGATGGAGGCAAGACCTGGACCGAGATCAATAACGGTCTGCCGGATCATGAACCAACCAACACGATCCGCGAAGATCCCAAACGCAAAGGCCTGCTCTATGCCGGCACGGAAACACAGGTCTATGTCTCGTTTGACGACGGCGATCACTGGCAGTCGCTGCGCCTGAATATGCCGGCAAGCTCTGTGCGCGATCTTCAGGTGAAGAACGATGATCTGATCGCCGGCACGCATGGGCGCGGGTACCTTATTCTCGACGACGTCACGCCGCTGCGGGAAATTGCGGCTAAGTCTGCAGCCACGCTGGCCGCTGACAACATGTACCTGTACACGCCGCAGACAGCCACACGCATCCGCAACGATATGAACCCACCCACGCCCTGGCCTCCGGACATGGCCACCGGCGAGAATCCACCCGATGGCGCGGTGCTCGACTACTACATGGGCTCAGGGTTCAAAGGTCCGCTCGCCATGGAGATCAGTGACAGCGAAGGCAAAGTGATCCTGCATGTCAGCAGCTCTGATCCAGTGCCGCCGCTCGATCCTCGCTACCCGGACCCTACGCTTTGGGCGCGGCCGCCTCGCGTGCTGGGGACGGCACCCGGGCATCACCGTTTCTTGTGGGACATGCAGTATCCGCAGGTGCCCGGAATGTCCACCGGACCGGATGCGGACATGGCGGTGCCGTATGACACGCCGGCCGTCTCCACCGCGCCGTGGATCATGCCCGGCACCTATACCGTTCGACTCACGGGCGGCGGACACACCGACACCGCGCAGCTTACGGTGGTGATGGACCCACGGGTGAAGACACCCGTGGCCGATCTGCAGGCGCAGTTCGATCAGGCCAAGGGGATGTATGACGAGCTGCTGAAAGCGACGGCTGCCCTGCACGAGATCACCATCCTGCGCGAGCAGTTGAAGTCGCGCACCGACCAGGCTCCGGTGGCGCAAGCAGAGCCTTCCCTGTCCTCCAAGCTCAACACTTTGGCAGGAGCCGAGCGCGGCGAAGGCGGAGGCCGTGGCGGCCCAGCCGGTGCTCCGACCCTGAACTCCATGCGAGCTCAGATCGCGCGCCTGGAGAACGAGGTCGAGAAGGCCGACGAAGCGCCGACCGAAGCCCAGGTGACGGCGACGCAAAGCTCCATGCAGTCGCTTGATGCTCTCGTAGACCGGTGGAGCCAACTCAAGGCCACGGACCTTAAAGCTCTTAACCACCAATTACTGCAGTTTCATTTCAGCGCACTGCAACTGAATACGTATCGCCTCGACCATGATGTGGAGGACCAGATTCAGGTCGGCGACGATCAGTGAACTGCATTCGCCCCGGTCCTTGGGGTGTGGGATCGCTAGCTCTGCTGGTTCAGCAGGCTTTGCGCCATAGGTATGTACTTGCACCGGATTCTTCTCCGATAGGAATCCCCGGCTAGCTTTCCCGGGGCTTCCCAACCTGCGTCTGGAGTCCTCTATTGCGGTTTCGCTTCCCTGTTCTTGTCTTTATGATTCACCTCGCGTGCGGAGCGTCGCTGCTGCTCGCTCAGACCCCCGATACCGCCACACTCAGCGGTCAGGTGCAGGACGCCACGCATGCCGTCGTACCCGGCGCCGCTGTCACCGTGGCTAATACGCTAACCGGCTTGCGGCGTAGCGCCACAACCAACGGGCGTGGTGAGTTTTCGCTGGAAGCTCTGCCGGTGGCGGGTGCGTATGAGATCACCACCGCGAAGAATGGTTTTGCCCCGGCCACGCTTGCGCATGTGGCCCTGGGTGGCGGCAGTGCCGCGCGCGTACACATTCAGCTGGGCATTGCAGGAGCGCGGGAGGCCGTTACGGTGGAAGGCGCAGCCGCGGACGTCACGATCGCGCAGCCGGAGGTAGGCATTCGCGTGGGTGCCAAGGAGATTGAGGACACCCCCCTGCTCAATCGTCGCATTACGTATCTGCCGCTGCTCAACGCAGCCAACCGGCCTGCGATCAATCAGGGCGACATCTTCATGAACCAGGACCTGTTCACCACCAATGGCGGCGGACGGCGTCAACAGGCGTTTGTGGTGGATGGTGCAAACGGCAACGATAGCTGGGGCCGCCAAACCATCTTCACCAACATTCCCGAAGAAGCCGTCGAGGAGATGGACGTCCTCTCACAGAGTTTTTCCGCGGAGTACGGCTCGAGCACGGGAAGTGTGGTGAACATCGTCACGAAAAGCGGCGGTGACCAGCTACATGGCGACGCGCTGGAGTTGTACCGCCCAGCCGACATCGAAGCACAGTTGACCGGTTTTAACGCCTCAAACGCAACCAGCGGGAACCAGGTGACGGGCGATCAGCTCGCGCAGACGGCGGCCAGTCTTTCCGGCAAGCTGTTCAAGAACGATCCCACCCACTTTTTTTTCGCCGGCGAGTTCAGCCGGCAGCGCCGCACCTCGGCAGTCACCTCGGCAATCGCTCCGGGCACCTTTGTCGGACACTACCGCGACCTGCTCGCCGCTTTGCGCCTCGACCGCCAGTTCAGTGCGGCCAATAATGCTTTTCTGAGGCTCGGGGCGGACGGCTTCTATGACACCAACCCGAACGGCATCGTGGGCGGCCAAACGCTGCCTTCGGTGGCGCGAACCTTTCGACGCAAGACCTATTCGATCGAAGGCGGCGACACCGCCGTTCTTTCGTCGCGGCTTGTTAATAACGCGCGGCTTCAGTTTCAACTCGGTTCGCCCATTACGGAGTTCGTTCCGGCTGTGCTCGGCACACAGATCTCCGTTCCCATCGCCGGCGGGCCTACGTTTACGAGCGGCACCTCGCAGTCCGCTTTGTTGATGAACCGGCAGTACGGGGTGGATGAGACGCTATCCGCTGTTCTGGGCAGACATCAGGTCGTTGTCGGTGGCGACTGGCTGTTTGCACACAGTGGCGGGGATAGCAAGGAGTTTGGCGGCCCGTACTTCCTGGGGCGCTTGGTGTACAACACCTGTCAGCAGGCAGGCGACACGCTGACACAACTCGAGGCCTACTGCGAAAGCCCAACATTTTTGAACAACATCGCCAACGTCGCCACCTACACGCAGGGCTACGGCAACCCGAGCTACACGGTGAACGACAATCTATTTGCCATTTTCGCGCAGGATAACTTCCACCTCAGCCACCAGCTCACATTGAACCTCGGCGTGCGGTATGAGGATCAGACCTTCACGGACCAGCGCACGAACTTCGCGCCGCGTGTCGGCTTCGTCTATGACCCACACGGCACGGGCGAGACCATCGTGCGTGCCGGCTTCGGAATCTACTACTCCCAGGTGGTGGACAACGCGGAGGCCAACTACGTGCTGTCGGGCCCACAGTATGTGAACTACACGGCGGCGCCAGGGCAGGCCGGCTTCCCTTCCAGCATCGCGGCTGCACCGCTGCCGGCGCTCCCGCCCGGCGGGAGGATCCCTGCACGTTCCCTGTACATAAGGCCCGGCAACAGCGCCTATCTCAACCAATTCTTCCCCACGTCCACGCTGCTCAACTATCCCGGGGCCCTGCTGAATCCGTACTCCGAGCAATATAGCTTCGGCATCGAACAGCGGCTTGCGCCAAGAACGATTCTCGACATCGATTACGTGGGGACACACCAGGTACACGGCATTCGTCCGCTGGATGTGGATGCGCCGGCGCCGTTCCTGCGCACCGCCCAGGGCCAGACCCGCTCCGCCGCCGCAGCCAATTGCACACGTCCTTACTGGGTCTACTTCTACCGCCAGGAAGGGCTGACCTGCACGGCCACCTCCGCTGCCAGCACGCAGCCTGCGTATAGCACCATCCAAAGCGACGTGAATGAGGGCTATGTGCACTACAACTCGCTGAACGTGAATCTGAAGCACACCTTTGGGGGGCGCGGCACGCTGCTGGCCAGCTATGTGTGGTCGCATACCATCGACAACGTCGACCCGGATACCACCAGCCAAAACCCCAACAATGCGAACTTCACCGGAGCAGCGGAGCGAGGCAATGCCATCTATGACCAACGCAATCGCGGCGTGGTGAGTGGCTACTACCTGGCGCCGCTAAAGCTCCAGGTGGGCGGCGTGCTGACGCTTGCCGGCGGCCTGCCCTATAACCTGGTGACCGGCACCACAAACAGCGGCGACACCGGCGGCACCACCGACCGTCCCGTGATCAACGGCGTTGTCGTCGGACGAAATACCGGCCGGGGCACGCCCATCTACAGCTTCGATCCTTTTCTCGCTCGCGATTTCCCTTTGTTTGAACGGGTGCACCTCAACCTGCGCGCCGAAGCCTTTAATGTCGCCAATCACGCGAACTATGTCACGTTCAACAGCACCTATGGCAATGCAGCGACGGCACCCGCCACCCTGGGCCAGCCCTCCGGCACAGGCATTACCGGGCAACTGCCGGCTCGTGAAATGCAGTTTGAAGCGCGTGTGAGCTTCTGATGGGAGCGCGCTCCAGCATCACGCCCGCACGGTACCTTGCCCTGGCTTTCTCCTTGGGGCTCCTGCCGAACGCCGTCCTGGTAAGGCCGAAAAGCGCGGCGGCCCAGGCGATGGCAAGTTCGCTTGCGGGCCGGGTGGTGGACGCGCATGGCTCCCCCGTTGCGGGCGCGACAATCAACGTCCGCAACACCGATACCGGCTCCACGCGCACGCTCAGGGGCGGCCCGGACGGCAGGTTTCGCGTAGGGGGACTCACTTCGGGGGCCTATACCGTGGAGGCCCGCGACGGCAGCCTGGCGACCCGGCATCCCGTGCGCCTGACCGTGATCCTGGGCAGCAGCACGGAACTCGTTCTGCGCGTCGACATTCCGCCCGTGCAGCAAAGCACCACGGTGAATGCACGACCGGCAAGCGTTGAAGGCAATACGGTGGCACCCCCCACGAATACCTCTGAGGGAGCAGTCGGCAGCTTTCTCCCCGGGCTCACGGTCACCTACCTTCCGCTCCGTGACCGCGATCTGGCGCAGCTCACGGATCAGGCCGCAGCCACCACCGACGATCCCGACGGCACGGGCATCGGTATCGCCGGGCAACGCAGCAACGCCACGGCTTTCGAGGTCGACGGCACACGCTTTACCGACCCTCTGCTGGGTGGACGCCGTGGTGCGGAAGAGAATGGCCTGCTCCTTCCACTCTCTGCCGTGCGCGAGTTCCAGGTGCTGCACAGCGGCGTGGACGCGAGTGTGGGCGGTACCGGCGCCGGTCTCATCAGCGTGGTCACCAAGGCGGGTGCAAACCGGGCGCGGGGCGATGCCTTCTACACCGGCCGTCCGCCGCTGTTCACTTCCCCGGATGCCTTCGGCGATTCGCTGGACAGCGTGCAAAATGCCTTCGGCTTTGGCTACGGCCGGGCTCTGCGACGGAATAAGAGCTTCGGCTTTCTCAGCGTGGAGCAGGACTTTGTGCAGGCACCGTTCTACGTGCTGTTCGCACCGCAAGCACCCGGTACGATCGTACCCACGGCGCTCGCTGCACAGCAGGGACAGATCGTTGAGCGGCAGTCGCCCACGGCAGTGTTCGTGCGGCTTGACGACACGTTTTTTCCGGGAAACACACTCAATGCGGAGTTCGGGTATAACCGCGAGCATCGCACGAATGCACAGGACACCGAAGCCGGCCTGACGCGTTCGCTCGATACCCTTGGCCACGCGGCCAGCGTTTCCGGCCAGAGCCTCACCTCGCGGCTCGGCCTGAGCACCGTGCTGAATGCACATGCCTTCAACTCGGCGGTAATTGCCTGGTCCAGCGATCACCGCGACCGCACGCCCAACTCCGGGGCACCGGAGCAGTTCATCAACGGCTTCGGCGCGCTGGGTGGCGATGCCGACGGACAGCACCTGTACACCTCACGGCAGTTGCAGATCTACGACGATCTCACACGCACACGCGGACACAACGAGTTCACGCTCGGTGGCCGCTTCGGCAGCGACCCCGCTTATGAGCAGCAGGAAGGCAACCTGAACGGCCACTTCGACTACGATTCACTGGGCGACTTTCTTAACAACGCACCTCGCCGCTTCCAGCAAACCTTCACGACCGGCAACACGCGCTACCGCGGAACGGTGACGGAGTTGGCTGTTTACGGCAACATGCGCGCCGAGCTCCGCCGGAACCTGTTTCTCACCGCCGGGCTTCGCTGGGCCGGGCAGTGGAATCCGCAGCCTCCGCAGCCCAATCCGGCGCTGCCGGTCACGCAACGGATTCCGAACGACCTCAGCCAATGGCAGCCGCGGGTCGCACTCGCCTGGGACGTGAGTCCGAAAACCGTACTCCGCGCGTCTGCCGGCCTTTTCGCGGCGCCCACGCCCGCCACCTTTTTTCACCGTATCTTCAGCGATAACGGGATCGAAACCGTTACCGCCGACAGCTACTTCGACCCCTCGCTCCTCACCCTGACCGGCGCCAACACGCCCCTTCCTCATGCGCTGCCGAGCGCACCCACCGGCCTAGTCACACCGCATGCTTCGGTGGCCGGTATCGCGGGCAACTACCGCAATCCGCGCTCCTTCGAGACGGCCCTTAGCCTTGATCGGCGCATCACGTCCAAGTTCGAGGTCACCACCGGCTTCCTCCACAGCAGCTCGTGGCGGCTGGAGCGCCGGCTGGACGAGAATCTCGCGCCGCCGACCGCCGTGGTTGCCGGCACACCCCTCTTCGGGGCTGCCCGGCCCATGGCAGGCATCGGTCGGCTGCTGGTGGAGCAATCCAGCGCGCATTCCAGCTACGAGGGCGGCTACTTGAGCCTGAATGCGCCTTTGTCGCGGCGCACCACCCTGCTGGCCAACTACACGCTTTCGCGCACACGCGACGACGACTCCAGCACCGGCCCCTTCAGCCTCGTCACCGCCGTCAACCCGTACAAGCTTCAAGCGGAACGGGCGTTCTCGGCACTCGATCAGCGCCACACCCTAAACGTGAACGCCATTGTGAACCTGCCGGCCGGGTTCAAGCTTGACCCCTTCTTCGAAGCTCATTCCGGCCTGCCCTACACGCCACTGGTCGGGTTCGATACGCAGAATGACGCGAACGACTGGAACGATCGCGCGGTGATCAACGGGACCAACGGGATCAACGGGATCAACGGGATCACCGCGCCACGCAATCTCGATCGTCAGCCGCTGTTTGCAGACCTGGACCTCCGCGTGGTGAAGGATTTCACGCTGAAAGGCGAAGGCCACCACCTGGACCTTTTCATGGATATCTTCAACCTCACCGGCATGGAAAACCTTCGCTTCAATCCTGAGGGTTTCAGCCTTTTCGGCGACAGCGCGCGCCCGGTGTACTCCGCGGCTAGGCCGCTCTTTGCTCCCGGAGTCACTCGGCCCGGAGGCCCGCGGGAGATCCAGTTCACCGCTCGCCTTGTTGGATTCTAAGCGACTCGCCTCGCGCACTTGCCTGGGCAGCAGGTTCGGTCTCCGGCGGAAATATGCAGGCAGCCTGCGTCTCAGCACAAGACTTGGCCGTCTACTATCAAACATCATCAGTTGTCCTTTACCCCTTTAAGCCGGATTCCCTGGGATCTCAGGAGTTGGAATGCGAGTTGTACGTTGTGCTCTGTCGCTTTGCGGGCGTCTTGCTGTGCTGGGACTCCCGCTGACCGCTCTGCCGGGCTCGATGCCTGCGCAGACGTCCGCCTCCGCGGCGCAATATCGCGCCGACCTTCTCGGCGGCCTGCAATGGCGCGACGTCGGTCCCATGCGCGGCGGCCGCAGCTATGCCGTCGCCGGCAATGCGAGCCAGCCCGACACGTTTTACATGGGATCGGTCGGCGGTGGTGTGTGGAAGACCGTCAATGCGGGGCGGACCTGGTTCCCCATTGCCGACCAGGGCATCCCGATCGGCTCCATTGGAGCCATCGCCGTCGCACCCGCTGATCCCAACGTCGTCTACGTGGGCACAGGCGAGCCGGATATTCGCAGCCAGCACTCTTATGGCATCGGCATCTTCAAATCCACCGACGCCGGCAAGACCTGGAAGTCGATTGGCCTCGAAGACAGCCGCCAGATCGGCCGCATTGTGGTGGACCCGATGGACCCGAACCGGGTCTACGTCGCTGCCCTCGGACACGTGTACGACGCAAACCCCACGCGCGGCGTGTACCGCTCGGTGGACGGTGGTGCGCACTGGAAAAAGGTGCTGAACAACCCCGCGCTGCCGAATGATGTCGGCGCGGTCGATCTCGCGCTTGATCCTGCGCATCCGAAGACGATCTATGCCTCTCTGTGGGGCACACGGCGGCCGCCGTGGTCGGTGTATGCCCCCTCCAACCTGCCCGGCGGCGGCCTGTACAAGTCCACCGACGGCGGCGATACCTGGACAAAGCTCGGCGGCGGCCTTCCGACGGACGACTTCGTCGGCAAGATCGGGGTAGCCGTGGCGCCCAGCAATCCAAATCGCCTTTGGGCGGTCGTCGATGACATCGGGGGAGCCGTCACCACGCCCGCCATGATTGCTGCCGCGCGGCGCGGCGAAATGCCGTCCCTGCCCGGCGGCGTGTTTCTTTCTGACGACGCCGGCGCGCACTGGCGCAAGGTCAACGGCGAGTCTCGCCTTTGGACGCGCGGCTGGTATTTCGAATCCGTCGCCGTGGACCCGGTCAACCCCGACCGGGCCTATGTCATCAATACCGGAACCTATGAGACCACCGATGGCGGCAAGACCTTTGTGCCGGTCAAGGGCTCGCCTGGCGGAGACGACGACCACCAGGTGTGGATCAACCCACGCGACGGCAATCGGATGGTGCTTTCGACAGACCAGGGGACCGTGGTAAGCGTCGACGGCGCGCAGACCTGGAGCACCTGGTACAACCAGCCCACGGCGCAGATTTACCACGTCGCCGCCAGCAACGATTGGCCTTACCACCTGTACGGCGCGCAGCAGGACTCCGGTGCGGTGGGCGTTGACACATGGTCGCCCTTCGGCCTGCTGGACTTCCGCGACTGGGAACCCCTTTGCCTCGCCGGTGAAAGCGACACCGTGGTGCCTGATCCCGACCCCAAGCGGGCCCGCGTGCTGTACGGCGGCGGAGCCGAAAGCTGCGATCAGTCCTTGAACATTGCGCTGCAGCCCGGTGGCGAACTACCGCCGCCTGATCCCAACGATCCCAACCGCAAGACCTGGACTCTTCCAGAGGTCTTTTCGCCGGCAGATCAGGCGCTCTATTACTCCAACCAGTTCGTCTTTCGCACGCGCGACCGCGGCAAGACCTGGGAAAAGATCAGCCCCGATCTGACGCGCATGCACCCGGAAATTCCAAAAAACCTCGACCCCATCACGGCGACGGATATCGATCAGCCGATGAAGGATCGCTTCGGTGTGGTCTACACCCTCAGTCCTTCGCCGCTTGACGCAAAAACCGTCTGGGTCGGAACCGATGATGGACTGATTCAGAAAACAACCGATGACGGCGGCACATGGCAGAACCTGACCCCGCCCACGATGACAGCCTGGAGCAAGGTCTCGCAGGTGGAAGCCGGTCACTTCGATGCGGGCACCGCCTATGCCTCGATCGACCGCCATCGCTTGGGAGATGACAAGCCCTACATCCTGCGCACACACGACGGCGGCAAGACCTGGACAGACATCGCACGCGGCATCCCGGACGGTGCCTTCGTGAACTCGGTCAAAGAGGATACGAAGCAGAAGGGTCTGCTGTATGCCGCCACGGAGTTGCGCGTGTACGTATCATTCGACGACGGCGACCGCTGGCAGCCGCTGCAACGGAATATGCCCGTCACCTCCGTGCGTGACCTGGTCGTGCATGGGGACGATCTTGCCATCGCAACCTACGGTCGCGGCTACTGGGTGCTCGACGACATGACCTCGTTGCGGCAGTTGGCAGTGGATGGGGGGAAGATCAAGGCCGCCAGGGCATACCTGTTCGCACCGGGTGAGACGTTTGCGCTGCGCCAGGGTGGTCAGGATGGAACGCCGCTTCCACACGAGGAGCCACAGGAACTCAACCCGCCCAGCGGCGTGGTCGCCTACTACTACCTCAAAAACACGGCGAAGACACCCCTGAAGATCGAGCTGGTCGACGCACAGGGCTCCGTGCGTGCCTGCCTCGCCAGCGACACACCGGTCAAACCGGTCGACACAGAGACGATCAACGTCCAGGCGA
>CAXTZL010000019.1:0-4637 GCA_964248555.1 uncultured Bryocella sp. | reverse complement strand
GCCAGCGACACACCGGTCAAACCGGTCGACACAGAGACGATCAACGTCCAGGCGATCTGGGAGTTGCAGCCGCCACCGCCCTCGGTGGAGGCCGGAACGCACCGCGTATCGCTCGACGTACGCCCCGTGCGCGGCTTTGGCGGCGGACCGGGTGGCCGCCCGGCTCCCTCGCCACCCGCCGACGCCTGCCACCCACCCAACCCGGCGGCAGCCAAAAATCCGCCACCGCCCGTGTCGACCCAGCGGCGCCCGCGAACCGCCGGCCTGCCACCGGGCAGCTACACGGTCCGCCTGACCGTGGACGGGGAAACCCTCACCCAACCCGTCACCCTGCAGCCAGACCCGCGCCACGTCCCGGAGGGCAGCGAAAGCAACGCGTTCTCCGCTAACAACCAGTAACACTGCGAAAGGAAGACTATGAAGCTGATGGGCGACGCACCCTCGGCTTCCCAGGCCTGGACCTCACCCTGGGGCCAGGTCACGCCGGGTTAGGTTTTGCCCCATCCAACACAACTTGCTGCCTCTACCTCGAATGGCCCCGATGCAACTCCGGCGGGATGATCCATCGTGGCGCGCCTGGACGAAAGCAGGGCGCTTTTGAGATGCTGAAACTGCACATGATCCTTTTAGTTCGCAGTTAGAATTTAACCTTGACAACGGAATCTTGGCCCACGTAGTTTTCTGCCAATGAACACGGCGTCTAAACTCGGCTTCACCCCGAAGTCTTCGATGGGTACGCTACCCCCTTTTCTAGTTGGCTGTAGATCGAAGACAAGGCACGGACAAGGGGTCTCCTTCGTGCTCACCGAGCAGAGTGAGACGAAGCGCAAGGTTGCGAGTACGTCTTCGGTTCGGTTCCGGACGATCCGCTGGAGCTATGGCTGGCGTTGAAACGGAAAGGCTAGTGCGTGCTTACCGTGAGGGAAAGACCTCGGAAGCGCTCGATGCGTTATGCCTCACATCATGAGAAACGGAAGCAATTAGGAGAAAGTATGCGTAAATCCAAAGGTATGAGCCGATCTCTAGATGTCAAAGACAGGCTCAGTCAAAGCGTGATCGATACGCTGCTCCGCCTGCCAAAACACCAACTGCACTTGTTGGCTCAGCCACGTCTGGCTCTACTGGGAGTAGGACTTGGCCTTGGATGCTGGACCGTGAGCAGCGCTCAGGTGCTTTACGGCACACTGACGGGTAACGTAACGGACAGTTCCGGGGCAGTCATTCCCAATGCAGACGTCAAGGCACTCAACACCGCAACCGGTGTGGCGCGCGAGACCAAGAGCAGTGCGGACGGCAGCTACTCCTTCAACGATATCAATCCCGGTACGTACCAAATCACGATTCTTGCCGAAGGCTTTACGCCGAAGCAGCAGAACAGCATTACGGTGCTCACCAACACGGTAGCCCGTGTGAACGTACAGCTCGCGGTCGGTTCCATCTCCCAGGAGGTCAGTGTCAGCACGGCGCCGCCTCTGCTGCAGGCGGACCGCGCGGAAACCGACTACAACATCTCGCCCCAGCAGATTGCCGAGCTTCCCACCACCTCGACTACGGGTCGCAACTTCCAGAGCCTTTACCGTTTGGTGCCGGGCGCGACGCCCCCGGCAGAGCAAAACTCCGCGGGCGCAAATCCGCAGCGCGCCCAAGCTGTCAATGTGAACGGTGTCTCGAACTCCACCAACACGACGCGGATTGATGGGGCTGTGGACGCCTATCCGTGGATACCCTACCTGGCCGCATATCTGCCGCCGACGGATGCCATAGACAGCATCAATGTCGTAACCGGCAGCTTCAATGCAGAGCAGGGTTCCGCTGGCGGATCGGCGATCAACGTTACCGTCAAGAGCGGTACAAACCAACTCCACGGCAGTGTGTGGGAGTACAACTCGATCGCGCAGTTCAACGCCCAGTCCTGGTCGAACCGGACAGGCATCCGCCAGAAAAATATCTACAACGAAACAGGCGGTTCCATTGGCGGACCGATTGCTAAGAACAAGCTGTTCTTCTTCGGCGATTACGATCGCGTCACCGTGAACAAGGCGGTCAATGGCATTCTTTCTGTGCCGACGGCTGCCATGCGCACTGGGGATTTCTCCGCTTTCGACACCCCGGCGGCGATCGCGGCTAAAACGGCTATTTTGATTTATGACCCGTCCACGGGAACCACGGCAGGCGCTAACAAACGGCAGTTTGCGAGCAATGTCATTCCCGCCGGACGAATCGCTCCAGCGGCGAACACTCTTCTGCAAAATCTTCCCCTGCCCAACATAGGTGCTGCCGGCGCAACGGTGAACAACTATTTTGGTTCGGCGGTAAACGCCTTTGAACGCCAAAGTGCGGACATCAAGGTCACCTACATCCCCACGACGAAGTCGAGTTTTTTTGGGCGTTACAGCCTTTCGCCCAGCACGATCAGCGATCCGCCGGAGTTTGGCACCAATCCAGGGGGCGGCACCTTTGACGGAGGTCAGCCAGGTACCGCCACGGGGTTGATTCAAAATATCGGTTTGGGCACAACGTACGCCCTCACCACAAACCTTCTGGTGGATATCAATGGAGGCTACACAAGGCAGCGGCTCGTGGCCACTTCGCCTGACCTGTCTCTCGGGGACTACGGCGCAAACCAGCTCGGTATTCCCGGCACCAACAACAACGGTCAGAACCTCTACGGCGGTATTCCTGCTTTTAATCTCACCACCTATGCCAGTCTCGGCAATACGAATACCGGCAGCCCGTTTACCTTCCGGGACAATCAGTACACAGGCAACGCCAATTCCACCTATGTGAAGGGCAATCACTCGATTCGCTTTGGCGGTGAGTACCTCCATGCCGGCATCAATCACGAGCAGGCCGGCAACTCTCCTTCCACCACGCCGCGGGGCACATTCATTTTTTCTGGCGGTGTCACTGCCGGAGGAGCCACCCCGAGCGCAACCAGCGCCAATTCATTTGCCGACTTCCTGCTTGGCCAATCGTCCAGCTACTTTAAAGGCGTACAGACCTTCAACCCGGAAACACTGCGCCTTTCAACCTTCGCTTTCTATGCGCAGGATACCTGGCGGGCAGGCAAGGGCCTGGTCTTAAACTACGGTATCCGCTACGAGTACTATCCGCTGCCAGTAGCGGACCACTTCGGTACAACGCGGTATGACCCCAGCATTCGCTCCACCATTACAGATGGCTTCGGAACGCACACGGTCGGCACGGTGCTGGTGGGTGGCGAAGGTACGCAAAACCAGCATGCCGAAACCACGAACGGCTACGGCCAGTTTGTGCCGCGTTTCGGTGCTTCTTACCAAGCCGGTCCAAAAACAGTACTCCGCGGCGGATTTGGCATCACGGCCGACCCCGATAACCTGCGTAATCTTCTGCAGGCTTACCCCGCTAACGTCGCGGTGAACGGAACCGCCGCCAACACCCTGGTTGCGGCGACAAGCATTAATCCCGGCCTGCTCACGACTGCGACGCAGGTCGGCATCCCGCAGATCGTCATCCCTAATATCAGCTCTGGTGTATTGGCTCTGCCGGCGAACGTCACCGAATACACCACGCTGAAGAACTTCCGGCGCGGCTATATCGAAAGCTACAACGTTGCCGTGCAGCGTGAGTTGCCGTTTGATTTCGTTTCAACGGTGGCTTATGTAGGAACGCACGCCATCCGTCAGATCACCAATGTCGATCTCAACGCAGCGCCGCCGGGAGGCAATAATGCTGGCCGTCTCCTCAACACAACATACGGCGCCAACACCAGCAACGCCGAAATCTATGGGCAGGAACCCTTTGCGGGTTCGGTCTACAGCGGCCTGCAAACACAGCTGACCAAAACCACCAGCAAGCATGGTTCGACCGGGATCACCTACACCTACTCGAAGGCCATGGATGAGTCCGACAACAGCATCTCCAACGGTCTGACATTTGCCTACCCCACCTACTATCTACGCAACTGGGCGCTCGCGGGCTATGACCGCAAGCACAACTTTCAGTGGTGGACGACTTATCCCTTCCCCTTCGGTCACGACGGATTGTTTTTGAAGCATGGCTTTGCCGGGTATGTGCTGGGCAACTGGCGTGTGAGCACCATTCTCAGCCGCGTGAGCGGTACGCCGTTCACCGTGACCGCCTCCGCCACCAGCCTGATGGCACCCGGAAACACGCAAGTGGCCGATCAGAAATACGGAACCAATCCGGTGATCGGAGGCCGCGCCATCCTGAGTGGAAATGGAGGTAGCTATCAATATCTGAATCCGACTGCCTTTTCCTCTGTGAGTGCGGTTCGCTTTGGAACTGCGGGTCGCAATGACGTGCGCGGTCCGGGAGTGTTCGATCTTGATGTCAGCCTAAAACGCGAGTTCCCGCTTTACGAGCGGTTCCGGCTCGAGTTCGTGGCCGACTCCTTTGACATCACCAACACGCCTGCTTTTGCCAACCCGGCCGCGAACATCTCAAACACCGGTTTTGGTCAAATCACCACGTCCAATGCGAACCGGTCATTGCGTCTAAGCGGTCGGATCACGTTCTGAGCGTTTCTGATAGTTTTATTCCGATCATGGAGAGGAAAATGATGACACGGCGTGAGTTTCTAGATACGGCGGCGGCCGGTACGGCTGGCTTGGCGATATCTTCTGGGGCCAAGAGCT
>CAXTZL010000018.1:0-23931 GCA_964248555.1 uncultured Bryocella sp. | reverse complement strand
GGCCTGCAACGTGGATATTACGGAGTTGGTGGACACCAATGACGGCGTGCATGTGTCCTGCCCGAAGGTGCTGTTTACGGGGCCGAAGCTGCCGGGGGCTCTGCCGAAACCGGAGTCTCTGCAATAACACGGAAGGCGGCGCAACAAAGGGGGGAGCGGCTGTGTCTAAGTACCCGAAGCCACAACCTGAGCGCACAGCTCCGGAGGGGGCAAGCCGCCGTGCGCCCAAGATTTTGACAGCGCAGCGAACCGGCAGAGGAACGACCATGACGATGCAGCGCGCAGTTCGCAAGACACTTACGGGCGTAGCCCTGCTTTCCGGCGTCGCTTTGCTGCTGCCAGCGGCCGGGGCGCAGTACAACGGCTATCCCCAACCCGCCCAGGAAGGCACCGCGCAGCAGGGCTACCCGCAGCAGCAGGTGCAGGGCTACCCGCAGCAGCCGGATGGCTATCCGCAGCAGCAGGTGCAGGGTTACCCGCAACAACAGGACGGCTATCCGCAGCAGCAGGTGCAGGGCTATCCGCAGCAGCAGGGATATCCGCAGCAGCAGGGCTATGCGCCGCAGCAGGGATACGACCAACAGCAGGCGTACCCGCAACAGGGTTACGGCCAGGATGCTTATGGTGCCGGCGGGGGCTACACCCCGAGTGGGAATTATGTGCAGGGCGGCAGTGTAAGCGCGCCTTACGCACCGCCTGCCATCCCCGATTACGCGCAGCCCGAAATTCCCGGAGATGGTTACTTATGGACGCCCGGCTACTGGGGATGGAACGGCGGAGGGTATTACTGGGTGAACGGGGCCTGGGTGCTGCCGCCGTATGACGGCGGGTTGTGGACGCCGGGCTGGTGGGGCTGGGGTGGCGGCGGTTACTTCTGGCACCCGGGCTACTGGGGCCGTAATGTGGGCTACTACGGTGGGATCAACTACGGCTTCGGCTACTTTGGAACCGGCTTTTACGGCGGTTACTGGAATGGCAATCACTTCTTCTACAACCGCGCTTATAACCACTTCGGCGGGGGCTTTCGCGGCGGTTTCTATGACCGGGCCTACGCCGGCTTCAGCGGACGTCCGGGTGGTCCGGGTTTCAACTCACACCCGGCTGGGTTTGCGGGACGGGGCGGTGCTTTCAACCACGCTTCCGGCATCGACGGACGTAATTTCGGTGGCGGAGCACAGGGTCTAAACCGTGGCGGTCGGGGCTTTACGGGTGGGGCACAAGGGTTCAACCGTGGGGGTCAGGGCTTTACGGGTGGGGCACAAGGGTTCAACCGTGGAGCAGGAGGCGTTAACGGTGGCGGGGCTCGGGGATTCGCGGCTCCCGCTGCTGGCGGCGGCTTCCGAGGTGGGGCGCAGGCCGGCGGTGGAGCGCGGGGCTTTGCGGCACCGGCTGGTGGCGGAGGCTTCCACGGCGGTGGGGCTGGCGGCGGAGGCTTTCACGGCGGTGGGGGCGGCGGTGGCTCCCATGGTGGTGGCGGCGGCCATCGGTAAGACTTGTTGATCTGAAAACAGAGGCGAGGCCGAAGGGTTTCGCCTCTTTTCTTGCTAGGGTTTCGTTTCTGCGAGCGAGAGAACCCGGGCCGCGATGCGTTGCAAGGCGCCTGGACGCGCGAGGGATCGGGCTGCGGCCGCCATGCGTGCCCTGCGCGGCACATCGGTGAGCAGAGCCAGCAGGGCTGCTTCCAGGGACTCCGGGGTGATGTCTTTCTGCAGGATCATCTCCGCGGCTCCGGCGGCGGCGAGAACCTCGGCGTTTTTGCGCTGATGGTCGTCGGCGGCCTGGGGGAATGGGACGAGAAGGGACGGAAGACCGGCGGCACAGAGTTCGGCGACGGTACTGCCGGAGCGGGCGAGGACGAGATCGGCGGCGGCGTAGCGCGCGGGCATGTCGGTGAGGAAGGCTTCGACGCTCCAGCGGGCGGGGTCGGCCCCGCTGCGGTGAAAGGCGGCGCGGGTGGCTTCGAGATGGCGTGCGCCTGCCTGGTGAACCACCGTGAGCCGCGGCAGCGCGCGCAAGAGGCGGTCGAGGATGCGGGGTACGATTTCGTTGAACACGGCTGCGCCCTGGCTGCCCGCGGTGATGAGCAGATGCGGCCGTGAGCCGGCGGGTTTGGATTGGATTTCGAAGATCTCAGCGCGTACGGGTACGCCTGTGATCTCGGCGTTGCGGAAGAACGGGAGGGTTTGCGCGAAGTTGACGGCGGCGGCACTCGTGAAGCGGCCGGCGATGCGGTTGGTGAGCCCCGGGACGGCATTGGGCTCGTAGGCCAGCGTGGGGATCCGCAACAGCGCGGCGGCTAGCACGGCGGGGCCGCTGGCATAGCCGCCGACCCCGACGACGACCTGCGGACGGAACTGGCGTAACAGGGTGATGCAGCGGGTCACGCCTCGCGGAAGGTCGTTGAGAGTCTTGAGGCGGGTGGCGAGGCTTACGTTTTTGAGCTGGCCGGAGCGTACCAGTTCCAATTGAAAACCAGCACCAGGGACGAGCTTTGTTTCGAGGCCGCGGGCAGTACCGATGAAGAGCAGCTCGGCCCCGTGGCGCTCGTGCAGCTCGCGCCCGATGGCGAGTGCGGGGATGACGTGGCCGCCGGTACCGCCGCCGGCGATGACGATGCGTAAGGCGCCACCCTGCCCCCCCGCGGCCAAGCTAGTCGATCTCTCGCGTGACGTTGAGCAGAACGCCCATGCAGGCGAGCGTGACGAAGACGCTGGTGCCGCCGGAGGAGATCAGTGGGAGCGGGATGCCCTTTGTGGGCAGCAGCGCGAGAACGACGCTGATGTTAAAGAAGGCCTGCACGAGGATGGCCGTGGTGAGACCGAAGGCGAGAAAGCGCGCGAAGGGATCGGTGGAGAGGAAGGCGGCGCGGAGACCCCGGTAGCCGAGCACGGCGAAGGCGGCGACGACGCAGAGCGAACCGATGAGGCCGAGCTCTTCGGCGATGTTGGCGAAGATGAAGTCGGTGTGGGGTTCGGGGAGGAAGAAAAGTTTTTGTACGCCTTCCATGAGGCCCTTGCCGCGGATGCCGCCTGTGCCGACGGCGATGAGCGATTGCAGGATGTGGAAGCCGGCGCCACGTGGGTCGGACTCCGGGTCAAGGAAGATTTTCATGCGGGTGGCACGGAATTTGACGTGAAAAAGCATGTAGTACATCACCGGCGCGGCACAGGCAAGCGCGATGCCGATCCACTTCATCTGCATGCCCGCGAGATAAAGCATGAGCAGCAGGACCGCGGCGCAGACCATCGCGGTGCCGAGATCCGGCTCCTTCAAGATGAGCGCGATGAAGACGAGTGGCGGCAGCGCGGCTGGCAGAATCGTCTCCTTGATGTTGTCGATGGCGTGCATGCGCGTCTGCAGAAACCAGGCGAGGAAGATGATGATGACGGGTTTGGCGAGCTCAGAGGGCTGCAAGGAGAAGCCACCGAAGCCGATCCAGCGGTGTGCGCCGTTGACCTTGCCGCCGAGCACGAAGACACCCATGAGAAGAAGGGCGGTGACCGCCATACCGGGAAAGATGAGCTTGGGGTTGTTATAGGTGCGGTACGGGATGCGCATGAGCACGAACATCGCGACGATGCCCAGCAGAACCCAGATGGCCTGCTTGGAGACGAAGGCGTAGGGTGAGCCGAGGGTGGCCTTGGCCATCACGGCCGAGGCGGAGAAGACCATGACCAGGCCAAAGAGCACGAGCAGAAGCACCGTGCCGAAGAGCCATTTATCTACACCAACGCGCTTTGCCATAGGGGTTCTACGTTGTACGTGTTACGTTGTTGGGGCTTCATGGGCGGCCCGGCTGCCAGTCCGGTCCAGGGTTGCGAAACCGTGATGACCGGCACGGGATCACGTACCACTTACAAGGTTGAACGTACAACGCCTTCGGCTTCCCGGGAAGTCTCAAGCTGGGCAACAAGCTGCTTGAAGGCGCGGCCGCGCTCCTCGTAGTTCTCGAACTGGTCGAAGCTGGCGCAGGCGGGCGCCAGAAGGACCACATCGCCCGGGGCGGCGTGGGCGGCGGCGGAGGCGACTGCTCTTTCCAGGGTGACGGCCCGTTTTAGGTTTTTGAGGGAAGCAAGTTGGGTTTCGATCTTTTCCGCGGCGGAGCCGATGGTAAAGACGGTTTTGGCTCTTTCCTGGAGCAAGGGCAGCAGCGTGGTGTAGTCGGAGTCCTTGTCCTTGCCGCCGAGGATGATGTGAATGCCGCCGGAGAAGGCGGCGAGCGCCTTGGCGGTGGCGTCGACGTTGGTGGCCTTGGAGTCGTTAAAGTAGCGAACGCCGTTGAGCTCGCGGACGAACTCGAGACGATGTTCTACGGCCTTAAAGCTGCCGACGGTGCGCCGGATGGTTTCGACAGAGATGCCCGCCAGGCGGGCGGCGCAGATGGCGGCGAGAACGTTTTCGACGTTGTGCGCGCCCTGCAGCTGGATCTCGCGGACGGGCATGACGGGCTCGGGTGTGGCGTTTTCGGCAGGACGGAAGTAAATGCCTTCCCCGTGCACAAAGGCTCCCTGTTTGACCGGCCGGCGCGGGCTGAACCAGAAAATCTGCGCCTTTGTTTTCGCGGCGATGCGTTTTGTGGGTTCGTCTTCGGCGTTGAGGATGAGGAAGTCGCCGAGGGTCTGGTTTTCGGTGATGCGGGCCTTGGCGGCGACGTAGTTTTCGAAGCTGCCGTGGCGATCGAGGTGATCGGGTGTGAGGTTGAGAACGAGTGCGATCGTTGGGCGGAAATGTTCGATGGTTTCGAGCTGGAAGCTGGAGACCTCGAGAACGCTCCAGGTTTCGGGGGTCGATTCCGAAACCATTTCGACGACGGGCCGGCCGATGTTGCCGCCGACCAGGGTGGGCCGGTTACTGGCGGTGAGAATTTCGCCGAGCAGAGAGGTAGTGGTGGTCTTGCCGTTGGAGCCGGTGATGGCGAGGATCTCGCCCTGGAGGTATTGGGTGCCGAGCTCGAGTTCGCCGATGACGCGTATGCCGAGGGAGCGCACGGTGCGCAATTCCGGCACGGTTTGCGGGACACCGGGCGAGACGACGATGAGGTCCTGGCGGCGGAAGGTGAGCAGGCCGTGCGAGCCGGCTTCCACCATGATGCCTTCATCGAGCAGAGGGGAAAGCTCGGCGATGAGGGCGGCGGGGCGAGAGTCGCTGACGGTGACGCGGGCGCCCTGCCGTTTGAGGAAGCGGGCGGCAGCGATGCCGCTTTTGCCGAGGCCGACTACGAGTACGCGCTTGTTTTTGAGGTCGAGCGGGGTCATTCGAAGCCATTGTCTCAGGTGCCGGTGCGGTTTGCTTCTATTGGAAGAGCGTGACCGTCCGTGCGAGCACCTCGTCGAGGATCCCGGCTGGGAGCGACTCGAGGCGTCTGGCGCCCCGGACCTGCAGATCGAGCACGCGCGGCTGGTCGCAACGAACGATGCCGGTGGTGCGTGTGCCCTCAAGCGGAACGGCGAAGCCGAGCCGCCGGGCGAAGTCGCGGCCGCCTGTGATCGGCAGGACCACGGAAAGCTTTGTGGCTTCGTTGAAAGCGGCGGGCGAAATGACGAGCACGGGAGGGTGACCCAGCTGTTCATCGCCCTGGGTGGGGTCGAGCGAGACCAGATAGATATCGCCGCGGCTCAAAGCAACTCGTTACCGGCCGCGGGAGTATCCAGCCATTCGCGTTCCGCTTCGACGGCCTCTGGCGTACGCACGGCGCTGCTGTCGGAGGTTTCGAGCAGTTTAGACAGCGTGTAGCGCGGCTTCACCTTTGGATCGATCACGAGGCGTTCGCCATCGATGGCCAGACCCACGGTGGCGCCGATCTCCAGATGCAGCAGGTCAAGAATCGCGGGCGGAACCGCAAGCATGACCGAACCGCCCACCTTGCGTAGATTCGTGGTGTACATGTTTTGAGGTTATATGAACAGAAAACTTAGCGCAGCTTGAGCGTGGTGAGTGCGAAGAGGGCAAAGACGAGGGCGAGAATCCAGAAGCGGGCGATGACTTTGGCCTCGGACCAGCCGCCGAGTTCGAAGTGGTGATGCAACGGCGCCATGCGGAAAATTCGTTTGCCGCCGCGGAGCTTGTAGCTGCCTACCTGCAGGATGACGCTGAAGAGTTCGAGGATGAAGACGCCGCCGATGAAGGGCAACAGAAGTTCCTGCTTGATGATGACGGCTACCGTGGCGATGGCGCCGCCGAGGGCGAGTGAGCCCACGTCGCCCATGAAGATCTCGGCGGGATGGGCGTTGTACCAGAGGAAGCCGATGCTGGCGCCGACCATGGCACCGCAGAAGATCGTGAGCTCGCTGACGGCGGGCATGCGTTGAATTTCGAGGTAGTCGGCGAAGACGACGTGGCCGCTGACGTAGGTGAGGACGGCGAGCGCGCCGGCGGCGACGATGGTGCAGCCGATGGCGAGACCGTCGAGGCCGTCGGTGAGATTTACGGCATTGCTGGCACCCGAGATGATGAGCATGACGAAAACCAGAAAGGGCAGAAACGCCAGTGGCCAGGCGTGCGTTTGCAACAGCGTGCCAATGAGGAGGTCGGGGCGGAACTTCTTAAGGAACGGGACGACGAGGCGCGTGGAGTACATGCCTTCTGCACGCAGGAAGAGCAGCCATATGCCGATGGTCAGGCTTGCCAACAGCTGAAGGAGGAGCTTTTGACGGGAGGTGAGGCCGAGGTTTCGCTTGTGCACGACTTTGATGTAGTCGTCGGCAAAGCCGATGCCACCGAAGGCTACGGTGGAGAACATGACGACCCATACGAAGGGGTTCGATAGATCACTCCACAGCAACGTGGGCACAAGGATCGAGATGCAGATCAGCACGCCACCCATGGTGGGTGTGCCGACCTTTTTTTGATGGCTCTGCGGGCCTTCCTCGCGGATATACTGGCCGATTTGGAACTGGCGTAGACGGTCGATGACGAAGGGACCGATGAGCAGGCCGATAAGCAGGGCCGTGAGGCTTGCGAAGACGCAGCGAAACGTGACGTAGCGAAAGATGCGAAAGAAGCGGAAGTAGGGAAAGAGCTTCTGGTAGAGCAGCCAGTAGAGCAACGAAGGAGCCTCGGTGCGCCTGTGCGCGAAACGTGCGGAGAACGCCCCGAGGGGCACCGTTCAGGATTTGTTGTGGAGCCTGGCAGATTGTAGATTGCGAGGCGGTGTCAGAGGCGGTTTTGATTTTTAGATCGAGGCCAGAACGGGCGCGGTTGCATCGCTTTTCAGGGTCATGAGTGCGCCTTCGAGACGAACGCCTCGTGAGGCCTTGAGCAGAACGAGGTCGCCGGCGTGCAGAAAGGTATGCAGCCAATCGCCTGCTTCGGCGGGGGTTTCGAAGAAGAGTGTATGGGCACCGGCGGCTTCCGCGGCGGAGACCAGAGACCGGGCGAGGCCACGTACGCCTACGATGACATCGATGCCGGCGAGCGCCGCCACGCGGCCACATGCCGCATGCAGCGCCGGCGCTTCGGGGCCTAGTTCGAGCATTTCGCCTGCTACGAGAATGCGACGATGTGCGGCGCTGTTGGCCAGCGTAGCCACCATGGCGTCGAGCGCGTGGGGGTTGGAGTTGTAGCAGTCGTTGATGAGGCGAGCACCGTTCCACACCATCACTTCTCCGCGCTTCGCGGTAGGACGCAGCGCCTCCAGAGCATCGCAACAAGCGGCGAGTGGGAGCCCACTGGCGAGACCCACACCGATCGCCGCGAGTGCATTCAGCACATTGTGGCGGCCCATGAGCTGCAGATGGATGGAGTGCCGCTGTGCGTCGGCTCTGACGAGAAACCGGGTGCCCGCGAGGCCGAGCTCTTCGATTTCAACGGCGCGCACGCGGCAGCGCTCGCTTGTGCCGTATAGCAGCACGCCGTCACTGCCCGGCTCCAGCGCGCGGCTGAATGCGGCTACACGGTCGTCATCGCCATTGAGAAAGGCGAAGCCCTCGGCGGGGAGAGCTTCCACGAGTTCGCGCTTGGCGGCGGCGATGCCCTCGATGCCTTCCGGGAAGTGCTCCAGGTGTACGGGCGCGACGTTGGTGACGACGGCCCAGTCGGGTTCGGCGATGCGGGCCAGCGCGGCGATCTCGCCTGCGTGGTTCATGCCCATTTCGAGTACGGCGATTTCGTGCTCCGGTTCCAGGCGCAGGAGCTGCAGCGGCAAGCCGAAGTGGTTATTCAGATTGCCCTCCGTTTTCAGAACGCGGAAGTGTGTCTCGAGGACGGCGGCGACACATTCCTTGGTGGTGGTCTTGCCGGCTGAGCCGGTGATGCCCACCACGCGGCGGCCCCAGGCGCGACGCACCTCGCGGGCGAGCCGCTGCATGGACGCGAGGATGCAATCGTTGTCTTCATCGGGAATGCGGAGCAGGCGGCACTCGTCGACGGAGGCCGGGGCGAGCCAGCGCATGCTGACTACAGCAGCAAGAGCGCCGTTGTTCAGCGCGGTTTCCACGAAGTCGTGGCCGTCTACACGATCGCCGCGCACGGCAAAGAAAAGTTCACCGGCTGCGACGGTGCGGGAGTCGATCGAGTATCCCTGCACGACCGCGGAGCCGTTGTTGTCGCCTTCCGCATGAATCCATGCGGCGACTTTGCTGAGTGGGAGCTTCAACGATTCACCTCATGGTGCCGTCTTTCGAGCGCGAGGGCGGCTTCCTGCACGTCGTCAAATGGCATGGAATTTTCAGCGAAGATTTGGATCTTCTCGTGGCCCTTGCCGGCCAGCAGAACGATATCGCCCGCATGCGCTTCGCGGACGGCGATGTCGATGGCAGAGCGGCGGTCCTCTTCGACGACGAAGGGCGTTTGGGTTTCGCGCACGCCCAGCACGGCCTCGTTGATGATGGCCATGGGGCGTTCGCTGCGCGGGTTGTCGCTGGTGATGATGACGAGATCGCTATCGGCGGCGGCGGCGCGGCCCATCTTTGGGCGCTTGGCGCGGTCGCGGTCGCCGCCACAGCCGAACAGGGTGATGACGCGGCCGCCGTGGGGCGCCACGGTTTCGCGTGCAAGGCGCAGGAGGTTTCGCAGGGCATCGTCGGTGTGTGCGTAGTCGACCACGACGAGGAAGCCGGCTTCTCGCGAACCGGGCACGATCTCGAAGCGGCCGGGGACCTGGTGCAGGTGCGGAGCCGCCTCGGCAACCTGCTCCAGCGTGAGTCCGCGGGCCAGCGCGGCGCACATGGCGGCCAGGAGGTTGTAGACATTCACGCGGCCGCTCAGCGGGGAGTGGATCGCAACGGTTCCGTCGGGGGTGATGAAGTCGAAGGACGTAGCGCCTAAAGCCAGCGTGAGATTCTGTGCGCGGTGCGTGCCGTAGGAGGTGTCGGTGCCGTAGCGCATCAGGGTCTGGCCCCCAAAGGCGTGCACCATTTCCGAGCTCGCGGGATCATCCTCATTGACCACGGCTACGCGTGGGGCGGGTGCGCCGACGCCGGCAAAGAGCTTGGCCTTGGTACGGGTGTACTCCGCCATGGAGCCGTGATAATCGAGGTGATCCTGCGTGAGATTGGTGAAGACGGCGACGTCTACGGGAAGGCCCCATACACGGTCCTGATCCAGGGCGTGCGAGCTCATTTCCATCACCGCTTCGGTGCAGCCTGCGGCGACACCTTCGCGAAAGAGTGCGAGGATGTCACGGCTTTCGGGGGTGGTGTGCTCGCTGGGACGCACCTCGTCGGCGACGTGAGTTTCTACCGTGCCGATGAGTACGTTCTCTCGTCCCACGCCCCGCAGCAACTGCTCCAAAAGAAAGGTTGTTGTGGTTTTGCCGTTGGTTCCGGTGACGGCGGTGAGAGCGAGGGCGCGCTCCGGGTGACCGAGCACGACGGCGCTGATTTCAGCGAGGGCCTGCCGGCCGTGCTGCACGAGGCCGAGCGCAAGCTCCGGTTGTGCGGAGCGCATGGCGGTGAAGGTTTCGGGGGAGTCGGTGAGGCAGGCGGCGGCACCCTGGCGCAGAGCGGCCTGGAGAAAGCGATTGCCATCGGCCGTGCCGCCCCGCATGGCGACAAAGACGTCACCCGCATGCACGCGGCGGGAGTCATACTGCACGCCGCGGACGTCAATGTCTGTGCGGCCGCTCCGATCCACCGTGGTTACGTCCGCAAGCGCCTGGTCCCAATGCATAGCCTGATCCTACGACTCCCCACGCCACGGTGCTTCAACGCCGATGTGCGTCAACGCGCAAAGCGCACCACAATCTCGGTGCCGGAGGGCACCATGGTTCCGGCAGCGGGCGCCTGCTCGCGGGCCAATCCGCTGCCCACGGTTTCTACGCGCAGACCGCCCGCATCCGCGTGTTCCACCACGGTGCGAAGGTCGGCCCCGGTGAAGTCCGGCACGGGAACGCGCTTGCCCGCGTCAATGACCACAGCGCCGTTAGCACGCGACTCCACCGCGGGCGCGATGTGCGGGCTTGCGATGGGTTTGGCCGGGGCATTCAGGGCTACCTCTTCCTCGGGCATGACGGAGGTCGTGTTGCCGTTGCGATGGAAGCTGGCGAGGACGCGGTCAGGCAGATCGAGCCAGCTCTTGCGGGGCGGGGTGTGCTCCACAGCAGCCTCCTGGGCACGGTCCGCTTGCAGATTCACCGCCATGGCCGCGGTATTCGCGGGCTGACGCAGCGGATCATCCGCCGGCAGGCTGTTCATCTGTTCAAAGAGTGCGTTCAGGTCGGCCACGTCTTCGACCGTGCTTGGCGCGTCGCCCACCACGGGCTCCCGCTTGGCTTCTTCCACCTGCTGCTTGCTCCGCAGCGGCTGGTCATGCGGAACGCCGAGATATTCCAGGATTTGTTGCGCGACTTCCTGGAACACCGGTCCTGAGGTCGTCGCACCGTAGTGCATATTTTCACCGCCGGCTGTCGGAGTGTCGATCACCACAGCGATAGCCACTGCCGGGTCATTTACCGGCGCAAAGCCTGCGAAGCTGGCCACCAGCTTGGTGTGCGAATAGGTGTGCGTGACGGGGTCGACCTTTTCCGCGGTGCCTGTTTTTCCGGCGGAGCTGTACCCGTTCAGTTTTGTTGTCTTGCCGGTTCCTTCAAGAACGATGCCCTCCATCATGGCCCGCATTTTGGCGGCCGTGAGCTCCTTGATGACGCGATGGGAGCCGTCGGGCAGCTTTTCTGGAATCTGCCTTTCAGGGTGGTAGGGATCGGCCTTCAGACGAGCGTCGCCCTTCATCTCATCGGTGGACTCGAGCAGGATGTGTGGCGGGAGATAGGTGCCGCCGTTGGCAATGGTGGAGACCATCGTGACCAGCTGCACCGGCGTGACGCCAATCTCCTGCCCGATAGCCAGCGAGAGGATGCTTGTGGAACCCCACTTGCGCACGGGACGCAGCAGGCCGCGGGTTTCGCTGGGAAGTTCAATGCCGGTGCGGTCCCCGAAGCCGAAGGCACGCATGTAGTCGTAAAACTTATTGGGGCCGACTTTGAGCGCCATCTTGGCGGCGCCCACGTCGCTTGATTCTTCGAGCGCTTTCTGGACTGTGACGACGCCCATGTGATCGGACTTGTCGTCATGCAGGGTGCGGCCGAACATGGTCATGGCGCCGCCCTGGCAATCGACTTTGTCAGTGGGTTCCACGCCCGCGCCGTCGAGAGCGGCGGAGTAGGTGACGAGCTTGAAGGTGGAACCGGGCTCATAGATGTCACTGACGGCGAGATCGTTCAGCACGTCGGCATCCATGTGACGCTGGTCGTTGGGATTGAAGCGCGGCGAGACGGCCAACGCGAGGATCTGGCCGGTGTGCGGGTCCTGCACCACCACGGTGCCGTGGAGGGCCTTCATCTTGGCGACCTGCTCGTCGAGGGCTTTTTCGGCGATGTACTGGATGTTGCTGTCAATGGACAGCACGAGATTTTCGCCGGGCATGGGCTCATTCAGCTCGGAGCCCATCACGTGGCGCTTGGCGTCGACGGCGGTGAGCATGTGGCCGGGCTCACCGTGCAGATCTTCGTCGAACTCGCGCTCGAGTCCACCGAGGCCTTCATCATCGGTGCCGACGTAGCCGAGCACGTGCGCCGCGAGGTCGTCGTTGGGGTAGAAACGCTTGAATTCCTTCTGCAGATACACACCCTTGAGATTCAGTTCCTTGACGCGCTCCGCAGTTTCCGGGCTGACTTTGCGGGCGACCCAGGCAAAGTTTCGGGAGGCGTCGAAGCGTGCTTCGATGCGATTGCGGGTGGTGAACGTGTCGAGCGGATCGGTGTGCACGATCTTGGCGAGCATGGCCGCATCTTCGGGGCGGTTGTCGCCGATCTCCGTCGGAACGGCGTAGATGCTGTCGACCAGGACGGTCATGGCGAGTTCACGCAGGTCGCGATCATAGAGCACACCGCGGCGGGGCGAAATTTCAAAGCCGCGCTGCTGTTGCTTCGCGGCGGTTTTGACGTAGTGGTCGTGCTCGACGACCTGCAGCCAGGTGAGCCGCAGGGCGATGGCCGCGACCCACAGGCAGAGGGCGATCGAAACCCACACGAACCGCACCCGGCGAATGGGTGCGGTGAGCGGGCCGCCGGTGCGGGGGGCGGGCTTGAAGGCGGGCCGGTGTGTCTGCTTCAACTTCATGGAGACCGATCGGTAGGTGAAAGCCCCTGTGGGGACTGGGGTTCAGGGAGAGCCGCTATGGGTTGAGCGCCGGGCCTGCGGGAACCTGCATTTGCGCGAGAACCGGCTGCGCGGCGGGGTCACTATCCGGCCGTACCACCTGCCCGGGAAGTGGCGTGTCGAGGCCAAGCTGGCGTGCAATGCGATCGATGCGTCCTGGGTCGCTGAGCTGCGCCTCGTTGAGGCGAAGCTGGCGATTCTGCTCACGCAGCTGCTCCACCCGGGTCTTCTGTGCCTCAACGCGGTAGCCGACTTCGATGGCCGAGAAATGCTGCCAGACGTAGACCATGGTGAGAAAGAAGAAGATGCCCATGGTGAGAGTGAAGCGGCGCATTTCCAGGCGGCGCTCCGGGTCGTCGGCCTTTACGATGCGGCTGTTGTCGATGTGCTTGGCAAAGAACATCTCCGGCATGGGGCCACGCCGGCGGATGCGCTGCGCCTCGAAGCGTTCGCGGTTCAGGACTGCGACCGATGCCGGCCGTCCGTTGTTTGCCCGTCTTGTGTGGATGCGCTCCATCGCTTTGCCTCGTTGCCGCCTTTTTCGCTTGCTGCAAATTCCTGCTGCTGTTTTTAACTGGTCTACAAATCCCACCGGAGTGGCCCAGGCGAAGTGCCTATCTTGGTTCCTACAAGGAAATCCTGTGAAAAAACCGGCAACACTACAACTTCCGGGATCGTCTCTATACGACGTAACGTTACTGTCCGGTGCTTTTGATTACTTAAGTCGTTCCCCGGCCCGCAGCTTGGCACTTCGCGACCGTGGGTTGACTCGCTCTTCCTCGCCGGTGGCAACTACCGGCTTTTTGGTCAGGATCTCGAGCACGCCGGCCTTGGCCTCGGCACGAAAGCTGTCCTTCACCAACCGGTCTTCCAGGGAGTGAAAGCTGATGAGCACCACGCGCCCCCCCGGCTTCAACAAGGATCCCGCGCTTCGAAGCAGCGATTGGATCTCTGTCAGTTCTTTGTTCACCTGAATTCTGAGAGCTTGAAAGGTCCGTGTCGCTGGATGAATTTTGTCGCCTTTCATTGAGTGGGCCGCGGCCGATACGACTTTGGCTAGTTCCGCCGTTGTCGAGATCGGCCGGGCCCTCACAATGGCTCTGGCGATTCTCCGCGACCTCCTTTCCTCTCCGAATTCGTAAATCAGGTTGGCGAGATCTTCTTCGTCCGCCTGATTTACCACTTGCTCGGCCGTCGGCCCGACACGCGGATCCATCCGCATGTCCAAGGGTCCGTCGTTCCGAAAACTGAATCCACGGTGCGGCTGATCGAGCTGCAGGCTGCTGACGCCGAAGTCGGCCAGCAAACCATCCAGACTCGCAGGGGCGATCTCCTCGGCGATGTCGGAGAAAGGACGAGGCACATAGCGTACCGTCGGCATCTCCGCTCCGAGCTCCTGGCTTACGCCCGCGAGTCTCTCCTGCGCCTGGGCCATAGCTTCGGGGTCGCGATCGAATGCGATCAGCGTGCCCTCCGGGCCCAGCTTGCGGACGAGGGCACCGGAGTGCCCGCCCAGCCCCAGCGTGGCGTCGGCATACACGCCGCCGCGCCGCACCTTCAAAAGGTCCATACATTCTTCAAGAAGAACCGGAACATGTTGCGGCCGACTCAATCCCCTGCCACCCATGCGTCCCCTTGGGGACTGCTTTGCCGTACCACCCTAAACACCCGCCGCGGCGAGTTCCGCGAAATCTGCCTCGCTCAGCGGGTTATGCTCGAACTCCGACCGGATGCGCTCGTCGCTGACTACCGCGAGCATGTTTCTCTGGCCCATGACCGCTACATCGCCGGTCAGTTTTGCGGCTTCCCGCAGGGTCTGCGGAATCAACAGCCGTCCCTGACCGTCGAAGGTGGCTACCTGGCCGTAGTAATTGGTCACGTCCAGAAATTTGCGCTTCGCTGTGTTCGTGGAAGGGATCGCATCCAACGCCGCTTCGATCCGTTCCCACTCGGCTATCGGGTAAATCTCGGCCCGCTCGCCATCCTTGCTGGTGATGAAAAATTCAACTGCTCCTGCGTCGTCCAACTGCCGCTTATAGTCGGCCGGTACCTTCAACCGGCCTTTCTCATCTACGCGAGTGATCTGGCTGCCACGAAGTTTCATCGATCATTCCTTCGCTGGAGGGCTTCGGATCGCCTGCTTACCGTTTCGACCCGGGTTGGAGGAGGTTGTTGCTCGCCTTGAGCACCTTCATTCCTCTTTTGACCCCTTTTCACCACTTTTGACCACCACGTGAACCAAGGATGCTCTACTGCTCTCCCAATGTCGAGAGCAAAATGCCATTCCGGCGTGGGAATTCCTGCAACTTTTGTGGAAAATGCTCCTGGTTGTGGATATCCGGAGGGGACCTACCACAGATCGTGGCTTACAAGATGGGTTCCTGGCCTGAAAAGCGCTTGATGGCCTGCAGCTTCGGTGTTACGAACAAAAAGCGAAACAACGAGAAATGCCGACGATTCCGATTAAAAGCCCAGTTGGAGGGTTTCGCGTATCTCTGTGGGAAAGTGCCGGAGACAGTGGGGAGCTAGATTCCGGCGCGTTTCGCCAGTTCCTGGGGTTGGCGCTGCTTCAGGATCCAGCCGAGATAAAGCAGGATGAGCAGGTTGATCAGCAATGCGCCGAGCTTGAACCAGGTGGCGTGACGCGCCAGCTCGAAAAGTTCCAGGGGAAGGCCCAGGGTGGTGAGGGTGAGGGTGAAGTACTCCGCCCAGCCTTTCCGCAGCATGAGCCCCGTACCTTCGATCAGGCACAGCACGGCATAGATGATTGCGCCCGCGCCGATGCGGCGCAGATCGTGGCCATTCACAAGATCGGCCTTATCCATCACCATGCTGACGATGCGGCCTTCAGGGTCGATGGGCAACGAATCCACCAGACGAACGACGAGTTCGCCCAGATTCCGATGTACGAGGTGCAGAGCACCGAGGCCGATGGCGATGAAGAAGATGGCTTTGAGCAGCTTGAAGACGCCGACGATCAGCAGGCCGCGCTCGGATGCATCGGATTCATTGGATCCATTGGATCCAATGGATTTACTGGATCCAATGCATTCGTCGTGGGCATGGCCTGCCGTGGTTTCCCCGGCCGTCGCCTGCATGGCGAAGGGCTGAGCCTCGGGACGAGGAGCATGCGAGATCCGGTCTGGATGCGCGACAGCCACTGCACCCAGTTGACGGCGGGCTCGGCGCTTTGTCAACGACCCGAGGAGAGCCGCACGGAACCCGAAGGTGGACTCTTTTTATTCTTTTCGGGGGATCAATCAATCCAACGGTAGGAGGCCCGCGTTAGCAGGATGTCTGTCTCTGAAGCGAGCGCGGGACGGCAGAGGTCAGAGTGCTCGCATGTTCGAAAGGAACGATTGTTTATGAAGAAGACCCTGCTTACGATGTTTGCCGGTGCGGCATTGGCTGTTTGCTCCCTCTCCGGCCTGGCGCAGAAGACCGACCCGATGGTGGGCGGCGCGGCGATGTACCCCTCCAAGACCATTGCGGCCAATGCTTCGGAGGCCCCCAATCTGACGACCCTGGTCGCTGCCGTCAAGGCTGCCGGTCTGGTCGACACGCTGAATGGCGCGGGTCCCTTCACGGTTTTCGCGCCGACCAACGACGCCTTTGCGAAGCTGCCGGCCGGTACGGTGGACACGCTGACACAGCCGGACAACAAGGCCACCCTTGTCAAGATCCTGACCTACCACGTGGTTCCGGGCACCTATGACGCCAAGAAGTTGATGAAGGGCATCAAGAAGAACCACGGCAGCTACCAGTTGAACACCGTGCAGGGCGAGCCCCTGACCTTCTCGCTCGACGGCAAGATGATTAGGATCACCGACGCCAAGGGCGGAACGGCGATGGTCACGACCGCGAATGTGTTTCAGTCGAATGGCGTGGTTCACGTCATCGACACCGTGCTGATGCCCAACTAACAGCGCGTTCGAGAATTTCACAAGCGGCTCCGAAATCTTGGAGCCGCTTTTTTTTGGTGAGCCCGTTGTGACCGCAATCTCAGCTTTGAACGGGGCCCATCGCTTGCATCCAAGGTTGCATGCGCCATGTGTTTGAATGCGAGCAGTTCCTGCCGGTCCCGCGTGAAGTGGCCTTTGCCTTTTTCGCGAACCCGCAGAATTTGCCGCCGCTGATGCCGCATTGGCAGAAGGCACGCATTGACGAGGTCACCTGGCAGCCACCACCACCGCGGCCCGAAAACACCCCGGTGTTGCCGGGCGTTGCGGCCGGGGATGGAACCCTGCTGCTGATTACCGCGCGGGCTGTTCCCGGCCTCCCCCTGCGCGGCGACTGGCACGCAAGGATCGAAGATTTTCGCTGGAATGAAGGATTCTGCGATGTGCAGTTGCAGGGGCCTTTCGCGTACTGGCGGCACTGCCATTCTGTGCGGGACGCGGTATCTCCGGAGGGCGTTCACGGCACCGCTGTGCATGACCACGTCACCTATCAGCTTCCCTTCGCCCCCGTAAGTGAAGCGGGCGTGAGCGCGGCCAAAGCGGCGCTGGCTGCGACCTTCGCCTATCGGCAGCAACAGGCGTCTCGCCTGGTGCCCGTTTATGCCAACATCGCGGGATCTGCGTTCAAGGGACGAATCTCTAGGCGGTAACAGGCCTTTGCAGTAGGGGGCGGGCTCTCTCGAACGCGGCCTCTGCCGTAAGTCCGTAGCGGATCCGGAGATTTTCTACTTTTCCGTGCTCGATGAACTGATCAGGCCAGCCAATGCGGATTACCGGGGCCGTGAGTTCGGCCTCATTCAGGGCTTCGAGCACGGCGGAGCCAAAGCCGCCGGCGAGGACGTGGTCTTCCATGGTCACAAGCAGTTCGCAACGACGTCCGTAATCTATGATGCAGGCCACATCCACGGGCTTGGCGAAGCGAGCGTTGACCACGGCAACCGTGTGGCCTTCAGCCTCCAGTTTGCGGGCAAGCTTTTCGGCTTCCGGAAGCATGTTGCCCAGCGAAAAGATGGCCACGTCGGAGCCATCGCGAATGACTTCCGCACGGCCGATTTCGAGGGCTTCCGGCTTTGATTTTGGGATGGCTCCCGGGCCGGTGCCGCGCGGGTAGCGGATTGCGCTGGGGCCGTTGTGCTGCAGGGCGGTGTACATCATGTCCGCCAGCTCCTCTTCGTCCTTTGGATCCATGTGGACGAGCCCAGGAACGCCGCGCAGGTAACTGATGTCGAACAGGCCGTGGTGCGTGGGGCCGTCATCTCCGCTTAAGCCGCCGCGATCCATGCAGAAGACGACGGGGAGGTTCTGTAAGGCGACGTCGTGCACGATCTGATCGAAGGCACGCTGCAGAAAGGTGGAATAGATCGCACAGAAGGGGCGGTACCCCTTGGTGGCCATGCCGGCGGCGAACAGAACGGCGTGCTCTTCGGCGATGCCGACGTCAAAGTAGCGGTCCGGATGGTGCGGCCGGAAGAGGTCGAGCGCGGTGCCATTGGGCATGGCCGCCGTGATGGCGACCACGTTACGATCGTTGTCGGCGAGCCGGGTAAGTGATTCGGCGAAGATCTCGGAGTAGGTTTTCTGGCCCGCGGCCGTGGTCTCGCCGGTTTCAGGATCGTAGGGCCCGAGACCGTGGAATTTCTTTTGTTTTTCAAGTGCCGGGCCGAAGCCGCGCCCCTTCTGCGTCAGTGCGTGGAGAACGACGGGACGGTTCTGGGTTTTCAAAAACTTGAGGGTTTCGACGAGCAGGGAGAGGTTGTGCCCATCGACCGGGCCGTAATAGCTGAGGCCGAACTCCTCGAAAATCATGCCGCGGCCAACAATGCCTTTTGCGGCTTCCTCGGCCTTGCGGGCGATATGCCGGGCGGCCTTTCCCCCGAATTTCTCCAGCAACCCGGAGACGCGCTCGTGCACGCTGACGTAGGTGGGATTGGTGGCGATTTTGTGGAAGTACTCGGCGATGGCACCGACGTTTTTGTCAATCGACCATTCGTTGTCGTTCAGGATGATGATCAGGCGCTTCGTCTGGGCAGCGATGTTGTTCAGCGCTTCAAAGCTGATGCCGTTTGTGAAGGCCGCATCGCCAGCCATCACGACGATATTTTCCTCGCCGCCGCTCATGTCCCGGGCCACCGCCATGCCCAGGGCCGCTGAGAGGGCGGTGCCGGCGTGGCCTGCGCCGAAGCTGTCATGCTCGCTTTCGGTGCGCAGCATGAAACCATTGAGGCCGCCGGGCTGGCGGATGGTATCGAAGCGGTCTTCGCGGCCGGTGAGCAGTTTGTGCACATAACTCTGGTGGCTGACATCGAAAACGAAGCTATCCGTGGGCGTATCGAAGACGTAGTGCATGGCCAGGGTGAGTTCGACCACGCCAAGATTAGGGCCGATGTGGCCGCCCGTCTTGGCTACGCCGCGAATCAGACGTCCGCGAATCTCTTCCGCCAGAAGCTCCAGCTCGGCCAGGCTTAGCTTCTTGACGTCGGCCGGCGATTTGATGGTGCTCAACAACTCATTCATCCTGAAACCCAAGGACGTACCCAGAACGCAGACGAAGCCATACGGGAGTGTCAGCCGTTCAGTTTATCAATCGACGCGCTTTGCCGCTCATTTCTTCCAAAACCCTTCGGGTTCTATGAAAGTTGCGGTGATCCTCTCCATAATCCACCAAACTATATGGAGCACCGTCTACTCGTCACCTTCCCGCAGCTTCGCGATGACACTGAAATCTTCAAGCGTGGTGGTGTCCCCTTTGACATCGCCGGTGGTGGCCAACTCGCGAAGCAGACGGCGCATGATCTTTCCCGAGCGCGTTTTTGGCAAAGCCGGCGTGAAACGCACGTCGTCCGGACGGGCCAGGCCGCCTATTTCCTTGGCCACCCATTGCCGCAACTCATCTTTCAAGGCGTCGCTAGGCTCTCCGCCACCTTCCAGGCAGACAAAAGCCGAGATGGCCTGACCTTTCAGATCGCTGGGTCTGCCGACGACGGCCGCCTCGGCTACCCGCGGGTGCGCCACAAGTGCCGACTCGATCTCGGCGGTACCCAACCGGTGCCCGCTGACATTGATGACGTCATCGACCCGGCCCATCAGCCAGAAGCAGCCGTCGCCGTCGCGCCGTGCGCCGTCACCGGTGAAGTAGACACCGGGAATTTCGGAGAAGTAGGTCTGGACGAAGCGCTCGTGGTCTCCCCATATGGTGCGCGCCATGGAAGGCCAGGGTTTGGTAATCACGAGCAGGCCACCGTGACCCGGGTCCGCCAGCTCGCCGGTTTTGCTGACGATCTCCGGCACGATGCCGAAAAAGGGCTTGGTTGCCGAGCCGGGTTTTGTCGTCACGGCACCGGGAACGGGAGCGATCATGTGGGCGCCGGTTTCAGTTTGCCACCAGGTGTCCACGATAGGGCAGCGCTCCTTGCCAATTTCGCGGTGGTACCACATCCACGCCTCGGGGTTGATGGGTTCGCCGACGGTGCCGAGCAGACGCAGCGAGGCGAGGGAATGCTTTGTCACCCAATCGTTACCCCATTTGATGAAGGAGCGGATCGCGGTCGGCGCTGTGTAGAAGACCGTGGCCTGGTGGTCGTCGATGAGCTTCCAGAAGCGATCCGGCTCGGGCCAGTTGGGCGCGCCCTCATATAGCAGGACCGTGGCGCCGTTGGCGAGCGGACCGTAGACGACGTAGCTGTGCCCTGTGATCCAGCCGATGTCGGCGGTGCAGAAGTAAACATCCTCATCGTGGATGTCGAAGTTGAATTTTGTGGTCAGGTAGGTTCCCACGGCATACCCGCCGGTGGTGTGCACCAGGCCTTTGGGTTTTCCGGTGGTCCCGCTGGTGTAGAGGATGAAAAGAGGATCTTCGGATTCCATGGGCTCGGCGGGGCACTCTGCGGCAGCCCTGGCCATTGCATCGTGCCACCAAAGATCGCGTCCCGACTTCATCGGGACTGCGACGTCAGGGTCGCGCTGAAAGACCAAGGCTGTGCGTACGTCGGGGCAGCGCTCGAGCGCCTCGTCGACGATGGATTTGAGCTTGATGGCCGTGCCGCGCCGGTAGCTGAGGTCCTGCGTTACGATGACGCGGCAGTCTGAATCCAGCACACGGTCGGCGATGGCATGGGCCGCGAAACCGCCGAAAATGACCGAATGCACGGCTCCAATGCGAGCACAGGCCAGCAGCGCGACGGCCAGCTCCGGCACCATGCCCATATAGATGGCGACGCGATCGCCTTTGCGTACCCCGGCGTCCTTCAGAACGTTCGCAAAGCGCTGCACGGCGGCATGAAGTTCGGCGAAGGAAAGCCGGCGCACTTCGCCCGGCTCGCCTTCCCAGACGAGCGCCACTTTGTCACGGCGCGCACCCAGGGCGTGGCGGTCCACGCAGTTGTGGGCCAGGTTGAGGCGCCCGCCGGTGAACCAGCGTGCCTCGGCGCCCACTCCTTGCAGGATGTCGGCTGGCTGCGTAAACCAGTCCAGCTCCTGGGCGTAGTGGCCCCAGAATTCCGCGGGCTGCTCGACGCTCCAGCGGTACAGACGGTCATACTCGGCCTCCGTTCCGATCCAGGCCTTCGCGCTGAAAGCCGGGGGAGGAGGAAAAGAACGGTTTTCCCGCTGAAAGGACTGAAACATGGCTTCCGACTTCGACGTGGAGGTTCCGTCGTTCACCTCGGGAGATTGCCACGCGGCGGATTGGGGTGCAGCGGTTTCCTGGAAAGCCATTCCGAATGTCCTTCTGTTGCACGGCGGCGAGTGACCGGCTCTGCCCATCGAAGGTAAGCCATCGCGCGCACAGTCGGCAACCGCGCCCGTGCTCCCCGAAACGGGTTACGTTACCCCCCGTCTGATAAGCAAGCCCTTGCTGCGGAAGTGCTATGGCTGGGAGCGAACCCTTCCGCGACACTTCAACTACGCCAAGGGCCTGATGCGAACCCCCGGATGACTGACTCTCGTCCAATCGCAAAGGTGCCAGAAACCCGCGCCCGCTCAGCCGTGCGTCGAACCAGGAGATCGCAACCCGTTCGCATGACGACTCAACCCCAACCCGGCACCACCCTTCGGCACCTGATCCGTCAGCTGTCCGCGGAAGGGGCCAGGAGAAAGCGCCTGCACCTGGTGCCGTCGCAGCGAAGCCTGTCGCAAGCTAAGGACCTCCGGAGCAAGCTGCCGAAGGGACTTCAGCCGCTCGCTCCGCTGCAGATCGTTCGGCGAGGGGGTCTTCGCCTTGAGCTTCTCGGCGGTGCCGCCGTAGCTAGGGATGGCGCCCTGCACCGTATCGGCCAGAATGAGCAACGCCCTTCGTGCAAGCACATTCAGTGGAGCGAATTTCCGTCTGTCGAACAGCCGAGGAAACAGAAGGACGCAGAGGCAAACAGTCCAGGCCCGGATGATCTTCCGCAGCTGCGAAACGGAAAGATAGAACAGCTTCCCCCTTACGAAGGGGAAAGCGAGTCGAGAGGCACCCTGCTTACGCGCGGATTTCTGTATGCGCTTTGCAAACGGGCCGGCACCGGTCTGGGGCGCGCCCTGGGTAGATCTCACGTCCTGGCCACCCCGTTCATCCCTACCACCGGCCGGGCATTACTTCTCCGCTTTCCAACAACCTCCCGCAAATTTGCTCCTGCGCATGAATTGCTACGCGCAACCCGTCATTTACCGAAGGTTTGTTATCTTTCTGGTAACTATCTCCGGTAACTCGCCTATTTCTGGCGCCCAACGCAATTCCCGAGGTTTGACCGAGATGACCAAGCCCCCCGCCAACCCCGAACCGAAGTCAACCGACATGCAGTTCCGCGATTTTGGTGTTCTGAACGACGGATCACGCAGCAAAAGCGCCGCCCTCACGTCCATTTCAGTCAATGTTCTGATCGTCCTTGCCCTCCTGTTCCTGGTGAAGACTGCGGCGGTGAAACCCAAGGTGAAGCATGCGGAGCTGATGGACCCGATCCATGCGGCGACGCCGGAGCCGCCGCCGCCGCCCAAGCTCCCACCGCCGCCGCCACCGCCAAAACTGCCGCCGGTACCACCGCCGCCCGTGCCTACGCCGCCCGTGCCTACGCCGCCCGTGCCGCCGCCGGTACCGCTCCCGCCGACTCCGGCGCCCCCCGTCCCCAAGCCCGTAACGCCGCCACCGAAGCTGCAGCCGGCGCCCCCGGCCCCCAAGCCCGTGAATCTGCTGGCCTCAGCAGCTCATGTGCCGAACAATGACGTCCACCCCAGTGCGGTACGGCTGGGATCGCCGGATAATCCGCTGAAACCCATGAGCGGTCCCGCTGTGGCCCGCGTCAACATGGGCGTGGCTGGAATGCCGGGCATGCCCGGCAGCAACACGGGTGGCGGTCCTCGCTCGGTAAATATGAGCATGGGCTCCGGGTCGCCGGGCGGCCAGAATCTGAACGCCACCGCCGTCCGCCCGGTAGCCGGCATGGCCAACGGTTGCATTGGCTGTAATGGACCGAAGAGTGCCGCCGTTCACCAGGTTGCGATGGGTAGCGCTCCCGTGCAGCCGACCTTGGCGCAACCTCGCGTGCAGGCGGTCGCCGCCAAGGCTACGCCGACTGTGGTGTACAAGCCGGAGCCCGTCTATAGCGAAGAAGCCAAGGCCATGCACCTCGAAGGCAGCGTTGCGGTTCGTATCCGGGTCACCGCTGAAGGGACGGTCCAGGTTCTATCCATCGAGCACGGTCTGGGCCACGGCCTGGATGAAGCAGCCCGGCAGGCAGCTCTTGGAACCCGTTTCAGACCGGCGATCGATGCCTCCGGCAACCCTGTCCCGTGGGAGGGCGTGGTCAACGTCCGCTTCCAGATGAGTTAATGTGACGGTCGCCTGCACCCGGAGCTCTTCCGCAGACGGCCGTTCCCCCCGAGACACAAGCAGTTCACTCTCAGTTCGCACGCCTTTTTAAGGAGCTTCATGATTACGATCAACCGGACGAAGTTCACCGCCGCAGTGACACTCGCCCTTCTTGCCGCTCCGGCACTGTCCGCGGTGGCCTTTCCGCTCGGCAAAAAGAAGGCGGATAGCAACTTCGTAGATTACCGCAAGCCCAATGCCGCGCAGAACCAGCTCATTGACAAGTCGATCACGCGTGAGGCAGCGATTGTCAAGACGCTGAAGGAGCGCACACCGATTGTTGAAACCTATTTGCAGAACATGCGCGCCGACAAGGTCATGGGACAAACCCCTGAATCTGACGTGCACTTTCTGGGCCGGGTCAATTTCGGGCGGGTGATCAACGACACTTCCTATGCCGCCGGCCAGCCCGCGGGTGACCCCAAGGGCGGCAAGATCAGCGGGGTGCTGAAGCACTCCATGGGGTACATCACTGGACTCTCCAGTTCCCTGCACCTCACCTACCACGAGGCGGGTTTCGTGCAGATGCTGCTGG
>CAXTZL010000017.1:0-24341 GCA_964248555.1 uncultured Bryocella sp. | reverse complement strand
TCCGCGGCACGGGACACCAGGTTGTCGTCGATGAACGCCTGCGCGGAGCGTTTGAGGATCGCCCAGGGCGGCGTGCCTTCGAAATCCCACAGGTTGCTCAGGGGCGAATGCGAAACGTGGCTCCAAACCTTTTGCGTATCAGCGTCGAGTGGCGTAATGGCGTTCCCCGAACTCCCAGCCTCCTTCTTATAATCCACAGCGGACGGCACCAAGGCTTTCGGCATAAGGTCGATCTCCAGCGGCAGAACTGCAAGTGGCTAATGAGGCGAGTCTGCGGACGCTTTCACTCCTCAGATGCATACCATTCGCCCCTGGTTGGGAAACCGCTGCGGGCGGCGAGCTCTTCCCATCCTTTTTCGCCGGGCGGCATCCATATCTTGGTAAAGCGAGCCCCGCCGATAAATCGGCGTGCCTCCGCTTCGGCGGTATTGGAGATTTTCGGCATGCCCCGCACCCGCTCCTGGCGAGCCATCAAGCTGCAGCAACTCTGGCGATTGGTTCGCGAATCGCACGAAGTTCCACTTCTGGGTGAGCCGCAGGCTGCCCCCGCCGTGGCGTCCGGTGAGGCGGCGATCACATTTATCGGGCACTCCTCGTTTCTCATTCAGATGGCCGGTCAGGGTCTGCTTATCGACCCAGTATTTGCGACCCGGCTGCTTCTGCTGCGCCGCCAGAGACGGCCGGGGGTGCTGGTACGGGATCTCCCGGCGACCGATGCCGTTCTGCTTACCCATGCGCACATGGACCATCTGAACCGTCCGTCACTCCGCGCCGTCACCCGCGAGATGCGTCGGCGGGGGCTTCCCGCGCCGCTTGCGGTCGTGCCGAACGGTGTGGCGGATCTGGTGAAGGATCTCGGCTTTCGCGAGGTGCGGGAGCTGCCCTGGTGGCAGGAAACCGAGGTTGGCGGCCTGACCGTGACGGCCACGCCCGCAAAGCACTGGGGTGCCCGCATGTTTAAGGACACCCACCGCGGCTTTGGTGGGTATGTGCTCAGCGCGCCGAACTCGCCTGTTGTTTACCATTCCGGGGACACGGCCTATGCGGGCATTTTCCATGAAATTGGCAGTCGTTTGCGGCCCGAAGTTGCCTTGCTGCCCATTGGTGCCTACTTCCCGGATAGCCATCGCACGGTCCATACCTCCCCGGAGGAGGCCCTGCAGATATGTGAGGATGTAGGCGCGCGTTTGATGATACCGATGCACTACAACACCTTCCGCCTGGGCCGTGAGCCGATGTCCGAGCCGCTGCCCCGATTGCTTGCCGCCGCCGAGCACGCCGGTCTTCGGGATCGGGTTCACCCACTCCGCGAAGGGGAAAGCCTCATTCTGCCAGTCCTGACGCAGGCCTACCCCCAACACGCCCTCGCCGTTTAAGCAGTACCAGGATCAGCCTAAGAGCGTCGCGGCAGGCCGCGCAGGACGATTCGCAGCCCTTCCAGAAGGCGTTCCGGAGTTCCGTCGGGCACCGTGACACCCATTCGGTCGGTCATCTCCCGCAGAATGCGTTCGGCCATCGCGGCCCGGACCTCCAGCGGAAGATTCAGGGATCTGGCGAAGAACGCCTCGATCACCGCCAAGTCTCGATGAGATAACCGGGCGGCTGCATTGGCTGCAAAGGGACTGGCTGCGGCCGTCGCGGTAAACCAGGGATCCGATGGGGTTGGGGCGGAGAACTCCTGCCGTAGGAACGTTCCACTGTAAAGTAGCGGCTGCGTTTCGGCCCTTTCGTGAATGACCATGGTGCCCGCCGCAAGATCGCCAAGGCGCTTATTACGCCGGTTGGTCAGCATGCAGATCACGCCTGCCAGATAGAGGCTGGGCAGGTAATCTGCGACGCGCAGCAGGTTTCTGGCCAGGCTTTCGAAAAGAGTAATCTGCCGTCCTGAATCCTTGATGACCCGCAGCTGCATAGCCCGTTTGCCGGGCGTCTGGCCCCGCCAGAATGCCTCGAACAGCGCAAAATAGCCCCAGAAAAGCAGAAAAAAGAAGAAGATCATCAGGGCGAGGAACCACTTGCTGCCCAGCGATTCAAAATGTTGGGCACCGAACGCCGCACGAACCAGAACAAAAAGCAGGAGGACCACAATTACCAGCCCGAACTGGATGAGGTGGTCCAGGAGAAGGGCGACAAAGCGGCTGCCGATGCCTGCAACGGGGAAGGTCAAGGCGACCTGCTCGGGCGTCTCGATGCTAAGCTGGTCGGCAAAGCTGCGCCGCTCGAAACCGGTGGCGTCGAGGGCCGGCCGCGGTTTGCCGTAGTCCGGAAACGTCCGCTCTTCCGCTTGATTCATTGCTTTCGGCTCATTGCTTTTCGGTTCTTTGCTTTTCGGTTTGTTCCTGTTCCCACATGTATGGTCACTCATCCTTGGATCGATTGCCGAAAGAATCATTGGACCCGTCTGGAAACGCTCCTGCGGCAGGCTAAAGACCGCGGGGTAAAGCAGTTCACTCTCCCAGAGCTGCGCGAACTTGGTTTGCTGTACCGGCAGGCGGCGGCCGATCTGTCCAGCGTCCGCGCCGATCCGACCGCGCGCACGCTCGAAGAGTACCTGAACCAGCTTGTCAGCCGCGCACACAATCTTGTCTACTCCGGCCGGCGGATTTCCTTCTGGACGTTGTGGGAGTTCCTGGGGCACGGCTATCCTCGCCTGCTGCGGCGCATGCTTCCCTATCTCCTGCTGGCCACGGCGGTGTTTCTGGCCAGCTTCGGGCTCGGCATGCTGATCACCCTGCTGCGTCCTGACTTCGCCGCGCTTTGGCTGGGGCCGCCGATGATGGACAAAGTCAACAACCACCAGATGTGGACCGATACCGTGCTGTCGATGAAACCGCAGGCGGCCTCCGGCATCATGACCAACAACATGAGCGTCTGTTTCATGACCTTTGCCGCTGGCCTGACTGCCGGGCTGGGAACGCTCTGGCTTCTTTTCAACAACGGACTGCAAATCGGCACGGTGTTGGCCTGCTGCGCGCAGCACGGCATGGCCGGGAGCCTGCTGGCCTTCATGGTCTCGCATGGTGCGCTCGAGATTCCATCCATCATGCTTGCGGGGGCAGCAGGCCTGCGCCTGGGCGCGGGCATCCTGTTTCCTGGCCAGTTGCGGCGACGCGATGCCCTCGCAAAAGCCGGCGGGGAAGCCGTCCAGCTGGTTTCCGCGACCATTCCACTGCTGATCATCGCCGGCAGTTTGGAGGCTTTTCTTTCTCCAACGCATGCGCCCGGCGCCGTCAAGTGCGCTGTCGGCGCGCTGCTCTTTACAGGTCTCTGCTTGTGGTGGAGCGAAGGTGGACGCCAGCTGGGAACCGCGTCAGAATCGGCCTAAATCTGGCTGCCCGCTTCGTGGCCTTCCCAAAACGAGGGATTGTCATGCCCCAAACGTGGCGGTACTTTCGACACATCCGTGGTAGCTTACGTTTAAACGAAAGTAAGCATCCCAATACATGTCTTCGCTGGCTCGGGCGGGCGACTGCCTCACCCTTCATCTGAGCTGGTCAATTTTCAGTACGACCCAAGAATGAGATGCCTCGACCGATCTGAAGCAGGTGCCTGCTCGATCTGAAGATCTCCCGCTCTTGGCCAGGAAACCGTTCGAGGAGAACATGCTCAAGCCACAGGGTTTTCAACAAGAGAACATCGCTGTCAGAAATCTGCCATATATCGCGATGGAAGATAACCTGCGCGAATCGCAGGACGCCGGTGGTGTCCTGGGTAGTGGCCAGATCGTCTGGACAGAAGCCGCACTTGCCACTCGTCCGCTACCGCACTCGGCCATGGCGTATATCGAGGGCATCGGTGTGGTCCGCATCGATCCACGCTGGCTCACCCCGCCGCGCAGCTGAGGTATCCAGCCCGGCTTCAACATTCGGTGCCGTGCTTTGGCCTGCCCGGTGCCGCTCAGGTAGCGGACCCGGTGCCGCTAAAGAAGCCCTCTAGACTTGATCTCCAAATATTCGCTGACAGTTCGAACACCGACTTCGTTCGCTTCTGCTTCCAAAACCAGAACTCCCTGTCGTTCGAGCCGAGCAAAGGTGTCACGGCGCCGCTCCTCCATCTCCGTGGCGGCTGCGGCGTGAAACATTTTCTGAGGTGTGGCGGGCAGGGCGCTTGCCAGTTGGTCCAGTTCCGGGTGCTTCAGAACCACCAGAACTACCAGATGCAGCCTGGCCAGGGTGGCCGCCGCGGTGACGAGCGTAGGCCTGCCTGTGCTGTCGGGCAATTCCGTGATCCAAACGAGGAGTCCGCGCCTTCGCTGCAGCTGTTTAAGGCGAGCGACGGCCAGGAGCGGGTCGCCTTCGGCCGCTTCACTGCGTGTGGTACTCAGAAGATCAAGTAGCAGGCGTAGGTGAGCTCTCCCCGCCCCGGGAAGCAGCACTTGCTGGATTGTGGTGCCATAGGCCAGCATGCCCAGCTTGTCGCCAGTCTGCCCCACGACCTGCGCCAGCATGACGGCGGCCATGGTTGCCTGATCCAGCTGGGTCACGGTCAACCGGTGCGCCTCGTCCCGCTCGGCTTCCGTTTCTCCGGCGAATTGGGGACCTTCGCCCCGGCGCAGGGCGAAGGCGGTGCGCGACAGGCGGCCTGCATCGAGAACGACCCAGACCTGTTGTGATCGCTCGGCCATGAACTGACGGGTGACAATCCGCCCCCGGCGCGCGGTGGCGGTCCAACTTACGGCACGGAGCTCATCGCCGGGCTGGTAATCGCGCAAGGACTCAAACTCCCGGCCGCCACCGCGGAGGCGCTGTTGTCGCCGCTGCCGTTCCAGCTGGCGTGCTCGCATGAGAAAGAATTCATTATCGCCGCGGGCCTGCTCGTGAGCGGGAAAGATCCGCACCTTCTGCGGGGCCGCTTTGCCATCGTTTTCTGGAGCGACCGTCAACTCCGCCGCAGCCCAGCGTTCAGCCAAGGCGAGCGCACCGTGGTACCTGAGGTAGACCCGGCGCAGGGCAAAGTCTCCACGCTCCCTGGGCCAGAGGGTGAGCTGCACCCTGGCCGGTTCGCGTGGATAGACGGTGACCGCGTGCGATGCGGGCGTGCCCACCAGGGCAGGGTGGAGATCGTCGGTCAGCAGTACCTCTACCACGCCACCTGCCTCCGAGGTGACCGACAACTCCACGCGTGTCGCCACCCCGAGCTGGGGCGAATCGAGGAAGTCACGCGAAACGGTGAGCTGCTCCGGACGTGGCAAATGAAGCAGATCCCAGAGGACCAGAAGCAGCAGCAGGGCATCCCACGCGGCCATAAACCAGCCCGCGCGCGGGTACCAGAAAGCCGGCAGGGCCAGCGCAAAGCCGGCAACGACGAGCCAAAGCGCACGCCGAGTCAAGCCAAATCCGAGTAGACGGCCGCTGCGTCCCAGGGAACGCGCCGCCCCGTGGGCCGAGGGAGGAATCAGCGTGCGCATGGGGCCTCTATTTGGGCACCGGCGTCGCCTGCAATACCTCACGGATGACCCGGTCCGGGTCCAGGCCTTCCAGCTCGGCCTCCGGATGCAGCACCAAACGGTGCCGCAGTACGGGAATGGCTGCCTCCTTCACGTCGTCAGGCACCAGAAAGTCGCGTCCGTCGTGGGCGGCGAAGGCCTTGGCTACGAGCAGGAGGCCGGTGCTGGCACGGGGGCTCGCTCCAAGGGAGATCGCCGGCCAATCGCGCGTGCGGCGAACCACGCTGAGCAGGTAGACAAACAGGGCCGGTTCTACCTTCACGCCGCGAATTTCCTTGCGCGCCTGGGCGAGCAAATCGGGCGGCAACGACTGTAGGGTCAGCGCGGTGAGCCCTCCAGCCTGCGGGGAAAGGTGATGGCGCTCAAGCAGCTTCCTTTCCTCGTCAAGGTTCGGGTAGCCGACACGGATCTTCATTAGAAAGCGATCCAGCTGTGCTTCCGGCAGTGGATAGGTGCCTTCAAATTCCACCGGGTTCTGGGTGGCGAAGACGGTAAAAAAGGGACTGAGTGCATGCGGATCACCGTCGGCGGTCACCTGCCTCTCCTCCATCGCCTCCAGCAGCGCGGCCTGGGTGCGCGGGGGCATGCGGTTGATCTCGTCCGCAAGCAGGAATTGGGTGAACACGGGTCCGGGATGGAAGCGGAACTCCGCCGGTCGATCGCCGAAGGGTGGCGAAAACACTGTGGTTCCGAGAATGTCCGCAGGCATCATGTCGGGGGTGCCCTGGATGCGGCGGAAATCGAGCCCCAGAAACCGGGCGAGCGTCTTCACGGTTAAGGTTTTGGCCACACCCGGCACGCCTTCAATGAGCGCATGACCGCCGCAAAGCACCGTCGCCACCGCCTGCAGAACCGCCTGCTCCTGGCCTGCAATGATGCGGCCGATCTCCTCCCCGCCACGCCGGAACAGTTCCACCGCGGCTGACACTCCCACTTCCGTCTTTAACTCTTCAATCTGTAGCTCTTCAGCCATATCCCATGCACTCCATCTCACCGCAGCTGTCTGTTTTGTACAAGAGTACGGAAGTCACACCGAGTGTCCTGTTTTGCGACACCTTGCTTTTGGCGGTTCGTCGGTGACCGGATCCTCGTCAATGGATGGTGGCGGTGAGATCGGCCGAGGCTGGTTCAGCCGCTGGCTCGGGAGTTCCGGGGAGCACAGCCGCTTTCACACGGCGAGCATCTTCTCCCAAGTCACGCACCAGAGCGAGCGCACTTCGCGGCCGCAGGGGCGCTTCTGCAGCCTCGGAAACCGCCTGCAGGTGTTCCCTGGTGAGACTCCAGTCGCTACCGAAGCGCGATTGAAGCGCTTCGGCGATGGCTGCCGGTTCACTCTCCGCCGTGCGTTGCGGCAGATCGGCTTCGCGAACCAGGGTGCGGATCAAGCGCCGCTTTGCCGCGTTCACCGCGGCGCCGGTGGCACCGGCACGTTCGTAAAGATCCCCCATGCTTTCGGCGAACTCCAGCGGGGAGGAGCGCGGCACCGTGACGGGCATCCGGATGGGCCCGCGCCGTCGGCTGAAGGAGAACACAAGCAGGGCAAAGACCAGCGCCGCCTGCGCCAGCAAGGACCACAGCGGCAGGCCCTGTGTGGCACTCCATTTGGAGCGTACGGGCTGCTGCAGCGTCTCGTCGAACAGAACTCGCCGGCCTGCTCCTACGCTGGCGAGCAAAAGTTGCAGGTCGGCGTCGTTGTGCAGCTCGGCGTTGCTTAGGGGGGAGGCGGAGCTCCACCAGATGGCCTCGCCGCGGCCCACGGGCAAATCGGTCACCACGGCATCCGGGCCGCAGCGCTGCTCCACGCGCACCGCCGGGCTCTCGCCGGCCCAGCGCACGGATTCCTGCATCTCCACGTGGCCAGCGCGGGCCAGGGCGCCGGGTCCTTCCGGCTCCGTGTAGCAGAGAGGAGTCAGTCGGCTGCTGCCGGCGGTCATGCCACCGGGCAAGAGCAGGGCACCACCGGATCCGGTTGTGAGCACGCGTCCGCCACTTTTCAGAAAGGCCTGCAGATCCCTGGCGAGCTGATCTTTTTCAAGTGCTGAGTACAGCGGCTCGGCGAGTATCAGTGTCGTCTGCGCGGCGTCGGCGGTGGAAAGATTCCCCAGCGGCTGGTCCCAGCGCGCGACGGGCACGTGCAGGCTTTCCAAAGTCAGGTACGCCGCCTTGGCACCGCCCGGAGCGGTGTTGTAGCTGGAAGGACGTGGATCGTTCGTCGCCGAAGCCGGAGCGATGAGGCTGACGATTATGATGATTAGCAAAACGGCGCCGGCCAACAGCAGAACCAGGCGACGGTCTGCACCCAGGGCCGAATTGCTCATGAGGCTGCTCCTCCGGCTTGCGGGGAAGACGATGGACGTGAATCGGCCAGGGCCGCTCGACCCGCAGCGGCCTGCAGCACGGCGGCCGTTTCGCGTTTTGCGGCTTCGACATCGGCCGCACCGGGTACGCCAAAGCCGTACCAGCTAAGCTCAAACCGCCTGGTCAGGGCACGCAGGGCATCCCGTGTTCCATTGTCCTGGCGGAGCAGGTCAATGTACTCGCGCGGGGTGCGGGTGGGGTTCGGCCGCCAAGCGCGGCGGGCTTCCAGCGAGGCGATGGCTCCCCAGTAGAGGTCGTGAAGGGCCTTGCGAAAGTCGCCGGCACGCTCGGCGGCCTCCACCCGGGCCGCCCAGTCGATGAGCGGTTGGCTCTGCACCGCAGCGGTTTCGGCGGCCAGCGACAGGCGAAGGGATTGCCGTCGGAGACTGCGGTAGAAGAAAAGCAGCATCCCGGCGGCAGTCAGACCGAAGCAGAACCATTCGATCAGCGGAGCGATCCACGGGTTACGGTTCCCGAGGCGGCCCATTCCTGCCAAAAGCTCGAATACGGCGTCCTGCAGCCTGGCAATCTGGCGATCCAGCCAGCTTGGCTCTCCATCGGTTTGGAACTCCTCGCTCGCCAGCACGCGAGCGGCCGCGGCGTGCGCGGATGGGAAGGGATTTTGCGCCGGATTGGCCGCGGCGCGGTCCAACTCGCTGGTCAGCGCGGCAAGGTGGCCGTCGGAGGCATCCATCGTCCGGATCCGGTCGGCCGGCGGTGCCTTCGCGGCACGGTTCACGGCGTCCTGCAACCACCGCCACCCGGCGTGAAATCCAGGATGGGAGCTGCCGCCCGAAGCCGATCCAGCCGAGACGGACTGATCCGAGACCGACTCATCTGACGGCAAGAAGTCCGCCTTGCACGCTCCCGCTTCCGTGCGGCAGGCAGAGACAAGTTGCCGGGCGGCATTGATCTGACCACGGTAGATGTCGAGCGTTACGGGGCCGGACACCGCAAGAGCGCGGCCGGAGGCGGCCATAGCCAGCAGCGCACAGGCCAGAAGACGAGTCTTATCCAAGCGAGGCGGACTCCTGCGAAGGGACAGGGGGAGGAGCAGGAGGCGGAATCCTTGACCCGTCTGCTGCAGCCGGGGGCCGGTTGCCTTCCAGGAGCAGCTGCAGATCGAGGGCCTCCTTGCGCACGCGCTGGTCGAAGTAAATCAGTGTCAGTCCGATCAGACCGATTGGCGCTACGAGGGTGTGGCCCAGGAACGAAATCAGCAACGTGACTGCCTGCGCCATGTAGTGTTCCTGCTTCGGGGCAAACGCCATGAGCACCGTGGCGGGCGACTCCAGCACGGCCACCACCAGGTAAAGCACGCCGGCAATGAGCAGCACGACGAAGATGCGTCCCTTGGTGCCGGCTGCAAGGCCTTTGCTGCGCCGCATCGCCGCCCTGACCGTGAGCTTTTCAACCATGGCGGCCGGAATCGCCAAGCTGTTCCGCAGATACAGAACAAAACCGATGGGAAAGGCGACGAAGAGCGCAAGGAGGAGAGATACGCTGCCGAGCCCGATGAGAGCCGTGCTGTTCGCACGCGCCCCATAAGAAACCAGGAGAGCGCCCAGCGTCAGTGCCAGCGCGAGCGGCCACAGCATACTTCCCAACAGCCAGAGCCCGATCGCGATCCATCGATACCAGCGCTTGAACGCGGCAGCCAGCGCGTCCCGGGCGCTCGCCGGGCGGTTCAGATACACCTCACTCAGGGCCAGGGTGGTGGCTGCATTGGCGACGGCAGAGATCAAGAAAAAGGCCAGCGCGGCGATCCAGGTGCCCAACTGCGCCCCCACCACCTGGTGAAGGGCCAGCATCGGAGATGTTCCTCGCGGCACACCTCCCGCGACGCCGCGGAGCAGTTTGTGTGCCGTTGCCAGCGAAATCCCCTGCACGATGACCTGGACACTCGCTGAAACCGCGGTGATGCCCGCAAAAAGCCAAAACCGGGAACGATACAGGGCAAAGGTGCGGTCCAGGACCTCACCCAGGGAGAGTGGCCGCAACTCGAACATCGCGGCACCGGCTTGTCCGGACCGATCCTGATCCTGAGATGGATTTTGGCCAAGCGGCTTTTCCGGTCGCAGCCAATCCTCTTCCGTCCCCCGCGCCATCAGTCAGACTCCTCCAGAGACGAAGCATAGCCAGCCCCAACGCCACGCTGACGTGCAGCTCGGCACGAAGGGTGGTTGGCAGGCTGGAGGCATGGTAGCACCGGGCCAAGCGGCGCAAAGGAAAAGCTTGCGGCGCACCCGAAATGCCTGAGCGCAGACCCTGGCCAATGTGACCCCAATGGCGAAAACTACGTCAGTGGTGGGAGATGGAATGACGCTTTTGATTTCTTTCGCGCTCCCTCTGCGTTGGCCCCAAAAGCCTTCTTCCGCATCTCACCTTTCGAGCGAAAGCATCACGCGCACTGTGACATGTGGGAAGAACGTGAATATGGAGAAAGACTCGCGCCTGAAATTGTTGATGGACACCGGGCTGCGCCTTGCTTATGAACGGGCCCCGGGCACCATTGTGCAGACCGTTCTTGAAGCGGGCATCCAGCTTTCAGGGGCCACGGCTGGTGTCTTTTTTATGGAAGCGTCATCCCGGGCCGATGCTGCGCCGGCGCGCTGGATGGCAGGGCTCGGTTCGAGCGACATCCTAAGCGTTCCGAAGCCCCGCACGGAGTTCCCCGGTCTGGCCGCCTCCGAGCCCGCCGCCCCAAGGGGTGTATCCAGTTCCGTGACGATTCCTTTCTCAGTGCGCTCCAACGACGTTCTTGACGATGAACGTTATGAGTGGGGCCTGGCGCCTGCATTGGCTCGCACCTCGGAACCGGTGCGCAGCTACCTGGCCGCGCCCGTCCGGGGCCGAGCGGGGGAACCGCAAGGTACTCTCGTCTTCGGGCATCCCGCTGGCGGTCAGTTTGATGAAGAAGTGGAATCGTTTATACAGGTCCTTGCCGCTCAGATGGGTGTGGCGACGGAGAATGCTCGCCTGGCCGAGACCCTGAGCAGAGAAGTGGCGCAGGCCGATGCCGCGCGTTCTGACCTGCGTGCAACAACGCAGCGGCTGATGCAGGCGCTCGAAGCGGCACAGATGGGTACATGGAGTTGGAATGCCCGGACCGGTTTGATTGACTTCGATAAGCGTGCCGCGGAGCTCTTCGGGGTTGAACCGAATGTTCCGCTCTCCCGGGATCTGCTTCGTGAAAAGCTGGTCTTCCGCGAGGACCTTGCCTTTGCGCCGGAGGATCTTCGCGCCGTGGCCGAAACCGATGGACAGTACAGCACGGAGTATCGGGTGACACGGCCGGACGGCGGACAACGGTGGGTAGCCATTCGCGGGAACGCGAAGCTCGAAGGGCTTAGCGGCTCCGGAGGTATGGTGGGCACCGTGCAGGACATCAGCGATCGCAAGGCGCAGGAAGAGGCATTGCGCCTGAGCGAAAAACTGGCGGCTACGGGCCGCTTGGCCGCCACGATCGCTCATGAAATTAACAATCCCCTTGAGGCGGTCACCAACCTGATTTACCTTTCCAAGACGGATCCCGCAACACCTACATCGATCCGCCGGATGCTGGAATTGGCCGACGGCGAGCTGGCGCGGGTGTCACAGATTGCGCAACACACGCTCGGCTTTTATCGTGATACGACACGTCCGGTGGCAATCAATCTGAACGAGCTGTTGGCTACGATTGTGGAGCTCTTTGAACGCAAACTTACGGGCAAGCGCGTGCACTGCACGCTGGATCTTGAGCCGGACCTTTCCGTAATCGGCTTGAAGGGTGAAATTCGGCAGGTCGTGTCGAATCTACTGGTGAACGCCATTGATGCCTCGCCAGGCGCGGGTGGGCAGATTCACATTCGCGCCCGTCATCATCGCCGCGCCGAAGATAAGGGCGTCACGATGATGATCTGCGATCAGGGCTGCGGGATTCCATACCATGTCCGTCCTCGGCTATTCACACCTTTCGTTACTACCAAGCAGTCCACAGGGACTGGGCTCGGACTTTGGGTGACGCGGGGCATGGTGGAAAAACACGGCGGTTCGGTCGGTTTCCGGAGCCGGACAGAGCATCCTTCCGGAACGATCTTCCGGGTTTACCTCCCAGGATCCGGGGCACCGCAGATTTTTGGCTCACCCAGCTCTGCGTTTATCCAGTAAACTCGCGAAGGCAGCGTATCGGGTCTTTAGCGACCATTCCCGGGCGTGTGAGTTCCGTTTCGCTGCATCCGCTGCCCAAGTGCAAATCGAGACTACGGAATTGTAATGACTCCCATTCTGCTGTTCAGTGACGCGCAGAGCCCCTTTCCGCAGGTCGAATCCGATTCCTGCACCAGCCCCGGTCGAGAAACCGCGCTGCCGCGCATCCTGGTTGTCGATGATGAGGTTCTGATCGCCGACACGATCGTTCAGATCCTGAACCGCAACGGCTTCATTGCCGAAGCCGCTTACTCCGGTTTGCAGGCCATTGAGTTGTCCCGGCGGTATTGTCCGCAACTGGTGTTGTCGGACGTCATGATGCCCAATGTAGACGGTGTGGAGGCGGCGATTGCTATCCGCGAACACTGCCCGGATACGCGCATTGTGTTATTTTCCGGCCAGGCAGCTACGGTCGAAATCTTGGCCAGGGCCCGCGAACGCGGCCATAGCTTTGAACTGCTACCGAAACCGATTCACCCCACACAGCTGATCCGGCATCTGCGGTCATAGCCCGATCGGCAAAGCACAAGGTGGGACGCGCGCCAGCAGAACGTTGCACCGGTCGCACCGTTCGCGACCTGGCCAGTTGTTTGTGCGTCCTATGTAGAACCCGAGAGATCCGGATAGAGAGACCGAGGTCGTTATGCCTATTACGCTTCCGATTGCCATCTATTATGAGCAGCCGCACTGGTTCAAGCCACTCTTTGCCGAGCTGGATCGTCGTGGCACGCCCTATGTAAAGCTCTTCGCGCCGGATCACTTTTATGACCCCGCGAATCATCCTGAACTGCAATATTCTCTGGTCTTCAACCGGATGAGTCCCTCGGCATGGAACCGCGACCACGGCGATCAGATCTTTTACACGCTTGGATTTTTGGAGCATCTGCAAAGCCGGGGCGTGCGCGTGATCAACGGGGTAAAGGCGTTTCAGTCCGAGCTTTCCAAGGCTGGCCAACTTACATTGCAGGACGCCTTGGGCAAGCCCTATCCCAGGGCGCGTGTGATCCACCGGGCAGCCCAGGCACTCGCCGCGGCAGAGGGGTTACGCTGGCCCATTGTAGTAAAGCCCAACATTGGAGGCTCCGGAGCGGGCGTGAAACGGTTTGACGGCGCCTCGCAACTGCAGCACGCGATGGATCAGCCCGCCGGTTCGGCCGACGCCCTGCAGTTCGGGCTCGACTCCACGGCGCTGGTGCAGGAGTTCATCCCCGCACAGGATGCGCACATCGTGCGGGTTGAGGTTCTGGACGGCAAGTTCCTCTACGCCATTAAGGTGCACATCACGGGAGAGACCTTTGACCTTTGCCCGGCCGACATCTGCCGTACGACCTCCGGGACGGACCTGAACCGCGGAGCGTGCGCCATCGACGCTCCCAAGTCGGGCATCACAGTGGAAGGCTTCACACCTCCGGCCGATGCGATCGCGGACGTGGAAGAGATCATAAAGCACTCGGGTATCGACATCGGCGGTGTGGAATACACCACCGACTCGCGCGACGGCCAGCGCTATTACTACGACACGAATGCGCTTTCGAACTTCGTTGCGGACGGACCGAATGTCATCGGGTTCGATCCGTTTGTTCGACTGGCTGACTGGCTGGAAGCCGCGGCCGGATTAGAACAATCGGTTTTTACCGGCACAACGCTCGAGCAGGGGCAGGCGATGCAGGCAGAACTGGAAAACGAAACCGCAGGCTAACAAAATCGAGGGCCGGGATGAGCAAAGCCAGAGCATCCCGGATGTATTCTCCTCTCAACCAGTTGCACTAGAATCAGGTCAATGTTGCTGCAGAAAATTCTCATCCAACTCGACGGCGAGTTGGGCCGGTTACATGCGTTGCGTGCCGTTGTGGCTAGTCTGTCCAAATCGCCAGCCATCGTCCGCACTCTCGGGCCCAAGCTCAGTCAGCTTCTTCAGGTGAAGCAGAAGGAACAGCCCGAAGCCGTCGTTAAAGCCCCGGCCGCGTTGCGTCGGCGAGGCCGGCCGCGTCGGGCGCTCACGTCAGCTCCAACGGCTGAACCTGTTCAGAAGCCCAAACCAAAGCTACGCGAGGCATCCTCTCGGGAGCGTTCCCGAAAGGTGGTTTCCCGAAGCCGGCCGGCGGAAATCACAGCTCTGACCAAGGCTGCTTCCACTGGACCGGTGGTGGTGTCCGCGGCGGCCCTGGCTGCGGAGCGTGCCACGCGCATCACCGCAAAAAAGGAGACAACGAAGCTCCCGACCGAGCCCGAGCTGCGGCCGGAGGTCTTTGCACGCGAGGTGGCAGCGCGCTGGCTTACCCCGGCGAAGGGCTAAGAAAGCCCGGCTTGCTTCTTCCGAGCGCGGACTGTTTTGCCGCAGCTCTGGGGGCTTGTAGGCTAGGGAGATGCGCTACGGTTTCTGGCTGCCCGTCTTCGGTGGGTGGCTTCGCAACATCGATGACGAAGGCATGCGCGCGACCTGGGAGTATGCCCGCGATCTGTGCCTTCAAGCCGAGGATCTGGGCTATGACCTGACCCTGATCGCTGAGCTGAACCTGAACGACATCAAGGGACCGGAAGCGCCGTCGCTGGATGCCTGGACTACAGCTGCGGCCCTGGCCGCGGCCACGAAAAAACTTGAGTTGATGGTTGCGGTGCGTCCCACCTTTCACAACCCCGCGCTGCTGGCCAAACAGGCCGCAAATATCGATCGCATCAGCACCTCGGGCGGCGGTGGAAGGCTCACACTGAACGTGGTCAGCTCCTGGTGGCGCGATGAGGCGCTCAAGTACGGCATCCCGTTCGACGAACATGACGATCGCTATGCCCGCACCTCGGAGTGGCTGGATGTCCTTGACGGCTGTTGGAGCGGGCAGGGGAGTGATTTCGAAGAACGTAGCTTTCAGGGCCGGTTTTACGACGTTCAGAACAACATCCTGTCGCCGGGGCCGATGCCCACACGCACCTATTCACGCGCACCGGAGGGCCTTACGCGGCCCACGCTTTACGCCGGCGGTGAATCCGAGACAGCCAAGAACCTAATCGCCGCCAAGTGCGACGCGTACCTGATGCATGGAGACGACCCTCGCACGATCGCTTCCAAGGTCGAAGACATGCGGGCACGCCGAAGGCAGCATCCGCACCTGCCGCCCATGGTGTTCGGCGTCACCGGCTACTGCATTGTGCGTGACTCGGAAGCCGAAGCGGAACGCGAGGTCGAACGCATTACGGCGCAGCCCGACCCCACGCAGTCGCCGGCAGGTTTTGCAAATTTCCAGCAGTGGACAACCGGCTCGAAGCTGGAGAAAAAACTCAGCCTGCGAGATTATTCCGTCTCCAACCGCGGCTTGTACTCCGGGTTGATCGGTACCCCGGAAACGGTGAAGCAACGCCTTGCGGATTTTGAAGGCGCGGGCTGTTCCCTCGTACTTCTGCAAAGCTCACCGCAGAAAGAAGAGATGGTTCGCTTCGCACGCCAAGTCATGCCGTCGCCCTGAGGTAATCGAACGATTTGCGGCATCACCGTGAGGTAGCCTGAGTGCTTTCCACCTCAGGCTGCCGTGGCCTCCGCCTTGAGGCGCTCCGCAGTGTCATGGGCGATCAGAGCGTCGACCGTAGGTTGCAACTGGCCTTCCATCACCATGGCGAGCTGATGATTGGTAAGTCCGATGCGATGATCGGTTAGCCGGTTCTGCGGAAAATTATAGGTACGGATCTTCTCAGAGCGATCGCCTGTGCCGACCTGCGACTTGCGCGCCGCGGCCTGCAGCTGGTGAACACGCTCCTGCTCCACCTCATAGAGCCGCGAACGAAGCACGCGCATCGCCTTCTCACGATTCTTGATCTGCGATTTTTCGTCCTGGCAGCTCACCACCGTGTTCGTCGGCAGGTGCGTAATGCGGATCGCCGAATAGGTGGTGTTCACCGACTGACCGCCGGGGCCTGAAGAGCAGAACGTATCGACGCGCAGATCTTTATTTTCGATCTTGACGTCGACGTCTTCGGCTTCAGGCAGCACGGCGACCGTGATGGCCGACGTGTGCACACGGCCCTGCGTTTCCGTCGCGGGCACGCGCTGCACACGGTGCACGCCGGACTCATACTTCATCTGCGAGTACACCTTATCGCCTTCAAAAATGGCAGTCACGTCCTTCAGGCCACCGACGTCGGAGGGTGATTCGGAAAGCACTTCTACCTTCCAGCGATGCTGTTCGGCGAAGCGGAGGTACATGCGAAAGACTTCGGCGGCAAACAGGGAAGCTTCATCGCCTCCGGTAGCGGCTCGGACTTCGATCACGATATTTTTGTCGTCGTTCGGGTCCTTGGGCAGGAGAAGGACCTTCAACTCTTCTTCGGTCTGCTCCAGGCGCGGCTCGAGTTCGGCAAGCTCCTCGCGGGCCATGGCGCTGATCTCGGCATCATCCTCTGTGGCCATCAGGCGGGCGTCGGCGATGGCCGCCGCGATGCGCCGGTAACGGCGAAAGGCATCCACCACTGGCTCCAGGTCACGATGCTGCTTGGCCACGGTCTGGAACTTTTTCTGGTCCGTGACCAGGGTGGGATCGGAAAGCTGCAGGCCCAACTCTTCATAGCGGGCCTCGGTCTGGTCTAGGCGGTCGAACATGGCGTGTGCGGTTCCTGGGCCTGCTGGCCCTGTCGGATACAAACGATGGGGAATTAGAGCGAGGGCGGGGAGACGGACCGGGGCGCAGCTATAGAAACAGAGCGCGGCCAACCCGGCGGCGCGTCGGCACCGGCACGGGGAAAGGGATGGCGGTCAAAACTCGCATGCGTCTTCTTCGATGGTAACGCGAGGGCGCCGGATTCAGATAGTGGCTTATGCGCCTCCATCAGCCTTTCATCCGGTTCAGGGCCGCGGTGTGGGGTTCTGAATGCCGTGCGTAAACGGCTTCAACAGGAATTCGCGGCAAAGATTGACGACAGCCTGGCCGCCGATGCCAATCAGGGTGTTGTCCAGTACGAGCTTGCCAGTGCTCTCCGAGTCCGGGTGGTACAACGTGGAAATCGCGCCGGCGGCAGCGTTTCCAAGCACGTGCGAATAGTTCGGTTGGGGCCGGCCATTGTTGCCCCGCGTAATCACCGACGAGGTGATTGCATAAAGCGCACGCTGCCGGACGGTACCCGTGCCCATGTAGAAATAGCGAGGATCCTGGCGTAGCAGACTGGGCAGAATAGCGCTTCCGATGATCTTGCCGATGAAGCCATCGGCGTAGGCCGCGCCGTAGCGCTTGAAGTAGCTCGCGGCATCATCCCCATAACCGGGAAAGGTATTGCGTAGCTGCTCTCCGCCGGCAACCACACCTGCGGTGAAGAAGGCGACAGGATCGGTAGTGGCGTGCAGCGCCAGCGCAAACTTCTGCCGCCTATCCAGAGGCTCGGCATTCCAGACGAAGCTGGTGTAAAAGTTCGGGAAAATGCCCAGAACGCGCTGCTTTTCCTCGGCGTGCAGCTCTTCGGTGGCCAGTTCGCGCCGGGTCATGTTCACCTCGACATCCGCCTTGCCGGGCGGTACCGGCAGGCGCACCTCGACGATCTCCTCCGGTACCAGCCCACGCAGCGAGATGCGCCTGGAGGTAAAAGCCGCAAATCCCGAAGCAGTCACTGTGATGTCATACTCGGCCAGGCGCAGGGCGCGGAAGCTGTAGTGGCCTTCGCTGTCCGAGATCGTGGTGAAGATTTGTGTAGCTGTCCCGAGCAGCGTGAGGGTGACCTGTGCGCCGGGAATCAGGGCGCCGGAGGCGTCCGCTACGGTGCCGCTGATGCTGCCATCCTCTACTTCGCTTGCGGGAAAAAGGCCCGTGCCAGCCAGCCCCGCGTCCAGCTCCGGGGCCGCCGCCGGCAGGGGCCGGTCTGTTTCGGCCCGAAGAGAGGGTGTGGTGGCGACGCAAAGCAGAATACCGGCGCGAACCAGAGCAGCCCACCCGCTCCGCTTTCCACGCAGATTCAACGTTGCGTACTGGATCACATACGGCAGAATGCTCATTTCCAGCCAACCAGATGTTTGTAGATCTGCCTAGAAGTGTACAGGCCACAACGTATCGTCGAGAACTACAACAGCCGGGTAGTGCTGTGACTCGAAGGTGGATCGCCGTCGTAAGGTGCCAGTGCTGCGCCTGTGTTACAGCTGGAGTGCAGCTGTTTGCTCCACGGTCTGGCGCGGGTTGCTGCAGCAGCAGGGCGTTACCGGGACTCCGTCGGGGGAGGAAGCTGAATCATGGCTCTGTTTCATGAGGTGTCGACGCTGGCCGAGCGGTTGGCAGGCGAGGGCAGCCGCCTGAAGAAGCGCGCTGCCGTAGCCGAGCAGGTGGCGCGCCTTGCGGGACAGTCCGGCGTGGCCCCTCCGTCCGCAGCAGCTCCCGAAGCGAACAACCTCGTGCAGGCAGGACGATTCTGTCTGTATTTGGCAGGGCAGCCCTTTCCCGAGGCCGACAGCCGGCGCCTGAATGCCGGAGGCGCCATCCTGTCAAAGGCGCTGAAAGCCGTTTCCGGCGCCTCCGATGCCGCCATGACCGCTGCCTATCGCAGACATGGCGATCTGGGAGCCGCTGCCTTTGATCTGCTCGCCCCACCCTACGGCCGCGCGCCCGGCATCTCCACGCTCACTCTCGACGACGTGGCCGCCACTTTCGAGGTCATGGCTTCCGCACGCACCACCCAGTCCCGGTCCGAGTCGGTAGAACTTCTGCTGCGCCAGTCTACGGCACTCGAGGCCAAGTATCTGCTCAAGCTGATGCTCGGGGACATGCGAATCGGAGTGAAGCAGAGCCTCATCGAGGAAGCGATCGCGGTAGCGGCGGGCGTTGCTGTAGAGGCAGTTCGCCATGCCGTGATGCTGGAGGCCGATCTGCAAAGGGTAGTGGCGCGGGCTTTCGCGGGCACGCTGGAAGCGGCGCACCTGCGGCTTTTTCATCCCCTCGGCTTCATGCTGGCCTCCCCCGTAGAGACCCCGGCGGAGGCGGTCGAGCGCTTCACCGAAAAAGCACCGAAGCCGCCCAAACCGTTGAAAACAGGGCGCAAACGTGAAGCCTCCGGTACGGAAGCAGTCTCGACTGCCGAGAAATCTAAAGCGGATGGCCTGCCCGGCATGACGATTTTTGACGTGCTTCCATCCGACACCGCGGGTGCGGACTATGCCGAAGACATCGCCGCCGCCGCTGCGGACGCCAGCAGTCCCCCCGAAGAGACCCCACCCGGTATCCATGCCTTCCTGGAAGACAAGTTTGACGGCATTCGTGCACAGGTCCACTGCGGCGACCCAACAGAGCCCGGTCGCGTGACCGTCTATTCTCGCTCGCGCGAAGACATTACGGAAAGCTTTCCTGAGATCGCCGAAGCCTTTGCCTCGGTGATGCCCGCAACCGGAGGCCTCGTCTTCGACGGCGAGATTCTTGGGTGGGATCTTGCCGGCGACCGTGCGCTTCCGTTTGCCGTGCTCGGCCAGCGCATCGGGCGCAAGCGGGTTTCAAATGATCTGCGAAGGTCGATTCCGGTCGTGTTTATGGCCTTCGACCTTATGTATGCCGGGGGAGAACTGCTTCTACCCAGGCCTTTGAGGGAGCGTCGCGAACGCCTGGAGAGCCTCGTAGCCGAACTGCAGCCGCAAACTTTCGCCCCTCTGGATGCGGGACGGCAGGCCGAACTTCAGGGAAGCCTCTTCGGTGGGGGAGAGCTAGATGATGCCGGCAACCCGGCAATTTCAGGGTTACAGCGCCTGCGGCTTTCCCGGGCGCAGCCGGTCGAAAGCGCCGAGGCCGTCGACCAGGGCTATCGCGACGCCCGCGCCCGGTCCAACGAGGGAGTCATGCTCAAGGCAGCGGGTTCGGCCTACCTGCCCGGACGCCGCGGGCTCGCCTGGCTCAAGCTGAAACGCGAGCTGGCCACGCTGGACGTGGTCATTACCGGGGCCGAATATGGCTCGGGGAAGCGCGCCCAACTGCTGAGTGACTACACCTTTGCCGTCCGCGGGCCGGACGGTGCACTCACCAACCTGGGGAAGGCGTACCAAGGTGTAACCGATGCAGAGATTGCGGAGCTCACAGAGTGGCTGAAAGCCCACACGCTGGAAGATTTCGGGCACTTCCGGACCGTTGAGCCGGTTCGGGTGATTGAAGTGGCTTTCAATAACATCATGCGGTCGGACCGCCATGCGAGTGGCTTTGCCCTGCGCTTTCCGCGCATCCTCCGGCTGCGTCCAGACAAACCTCTCACTGAGATTGACACCCTGGCGCGGGTCGAGGAAGTCTACGCCTCGCAGCCCGACAAGCCCGAAGAAACTGGGGATTCACAGGACTAACCACGCACCTGATCTCGAATACGGAGAGCTTTTGCTAACCACGGAGGTTGTAGGATCGGGTGCAGACAAGCGGGGAGTATTGGCGTAGTATTGCAACTGCGAATGAGGATTGGCGAAACGCATTCATGCCAACGCATTTAGCTCGCAACACAGATCCTTCTCGGAGTCTCCCCCGCTTGAACCTGCGTCTGCGTTTTACCCGGGCCCTTTCCTCTCTTCGTCCCTCCTCCTCCAACCTCCTCGACCTTTCTACCCGGGCTTTGTCTGTGCTCGCCGTCGGTGTTTGTGCGCTGACTATAGCCGGCATCACGGCGGCTTTGCATGCGGAGAGCCGTCACGCCCCACCGGTGGGTGTGCCGGTGCCTACAAAGGTCGCTGCCGCCATGCTGCATAGCCCATTGCACCTGGCAGGACAGACGTACGAGTTACGTCTGCACCATCTGCATACGGGCGAGGACATCGATGTTGTCTACCGCGTGGGCAATCAGTACATTCCCTCCGCCGTTGCGCAGTTGGACCATTTCCTGCGTGACCATCGCACCCAGGACATCGGTCATTACGATCCACGCGAGTTTGACGTGTTGCACGAGACGCTAGCCCGCCTCGGCCGTCAGAATAGCGTGATCGATGTGGTGTGTGGCTACCGTACGCCCTGGTCAAACAACTTCTTACGCACCCGCGCGGCCGTGACCGGTGTGGCCCAGCACTCGCAACATATGCTGGCCAAGGCCATCGATATCCGGGTGCCGGGTGTGTCAACAAGCCGTCTTCGCGATGCGGCCATGAGCCTGGGCGCGGGCGGGGTGGGGTACTACCCGATCAGCCAGTTCGTGCACGTGGATGTTGGTCCGGTGCGGCACTGGAGCTTTGGCGGCCCGGGCGAATAGTTGATGCCGGTCTGGAAGGTGGAGGCGTGAACCCAGGTTCACGCCTTTCCTTTGCCTGCCATGGTGATCCGGCGTCCTGTCGCGGCCCACAGCTGCGACCAGGTTACAAAACGGCGCGAACAATGGACCGGCTTCAAGCGCCTGCAGGTAAGGCCACCGCACCCGCGACGGGCGTATCGAAGCTGGACTATGATGCGGAAGTCCCGGTTTTCTTGTTAGATCATGTCCCTGCGTCCCTCTTTGACGGTCTTTACCTTGGTGCGCAGAACTATCGTGCTGCTGTGTTTTGTGGCGGCTCTCTTTTCAGGGAACAGGGCGGTGCGCGCGGGCAGTGACACAGACGCACATGCCGACGCACGCAAGACTTACTCCGACAAGGTCGCCAGTACCTATGGTTATCACTGGAACAACAACTCTCCCTTTCTGCCTTCTCTGGCCACCACGGACAACGGGCAGTTCATTCAGCCGAGCAGCTTCCAATCAGCTGAGTACTGCGGACACTGCCATGAGGCGACTTATCATCAGTGGCGCGAATCCGCTCACTCCAATGCCAATCGCGCTCCTTGGTACAAACAGAACGTCCACCTGCTGAATGCGGAGAAAGGCATCGAGTTTTCGCGTCATTGCGAGAGCTGCCATAATCCCGTGGCGCTGCTTTCCGGCGATCTGACCAAGGGCACGCCGGAAAGCCACAGCTATGACACGGATGGCGTTACCTGCTCGTTCTGCCACGCCGTGCAGAAGGTGGACACGCGCGGAACGGGCAGCTACACGGTTGGGGTGCCGGCGGTGCTTGTCGACGAGGCGGGCGCTCCCATTCTCAGGCCTGTAAGTGACGGCGAAATTCTCGCGCATCTTGACCGCCATTCGGCCGCGGTGATGAAGCCCTTTTACAAGACCAGCGAGTATTGCGCCGCCTGCCACAAGGCGGCTCTGCCGCGCGAACTGACGGACTACAAATGGCTGCGCGCCATGAGTCCCTACGATGAGTGGCAGAACTCTTCATTTGCGAAGCAGTCGCCTCTGCCGTTCTATACCAAGCCGGCGGTTTCTACCTGCGAAACCTGTCACATGCAGCGCGAGGCGCTGGTGGGACGCGATCCGGGAGCCAAAAAGGGCACTCTGGCCTCGCATCGCTGGCTTGGCGCCAACACACTGATCCCGCAGTATTACGGCTACAAGGAACAATCCGAAAAGATTCAGGCATACCTGCAGGCCAACGTGCTGAATGTTGACCTGTTTGCATTGGGGATTGCGCCGGCCGGTGAGCACACTCCCAGAGTCGAAGAGGCCCAGATGATCGCTCCGCTCGGCAGTGTGCCTTTCGCAATCACTGCGGGAAGCAAACTCACCGTCTCTGTTGTGATCCAGAACAAAGGCGCCGGCCATTCCCTCGTGCCCGAACAGCGCGATATGTATGAGGCCTGGGTTGATTTCAAGGTAAAGGACTCTGCCGGCAAAGTACTGGCTGAGAGTGGATCGTTGCAGGCCGCCAATCACGAGTTGGACCCCGCGGCGCACAGCTTCACCAGTCGACTGATCAACAAGAATGGAACGTTGAATGATCTCCACCAAGTGTGGAACAACCGCGTGCTTGCTTATAACAACTCGATTCAGTCTGGACGGTCGCAGCTGATTCGTTATGCGTTCACTGTGCCTGTGGGAAACAAGGGACCGGTAAGCGTAACGGCTACGGTGCGCTATCGCCGCTTTGATCAGCACTTCATTGACTTCGGCATGGGCAAACACTACCAGCAGCCCGTTGTGGATATGGTGAGCACCACACGCGTTTTCGCCATGGGAGCTAACCAGCCATCGATTCCATTACCCGAGATAAATCCGGAGTGGATGCGCTGGAATAACTACGGTATCAGCCTGCTGGACGCTCAGCAGTACGCCTCCGCTGTGCGCGCCTTTGAGCGGGTAGTCGAGCTTCGCCCTGACTACCCCGACGCACGCACAAACATCGCCATCTCCATGCTGGCCTGGGAGAAGTACCCAGAAGCTCTGCTGTATTTGGAAAAGGCGTTGGCGATCGCTCCGGGAAATGCCCGTGCTCTTTACTATCTGGCCCTTGTGGATCGAAAAGAGGGCAAGATGGAGGAGGCTATTAGCCATTTGCTCGAGGTCGAACGGCAGTTTCCACGCTCGCGCGATACGCATCGGGAGCTTGGTTTCAGCTACTATCAGCAGCACCGCTACGCCGAAGCCCGCGCCGAGTATGAGGCTGTGCAGGGCATCGATCCGGACGATCTTGCCGCACACTACAACCTGGCCATCCTGTACCGTCGCCTTGGATTGACCGACCGTGCACGTGAGCAGGCGAAGTTCTTCGCTGACCAGAAGGATGATCCTACAGCCGGCATTTTTGCGTTGGAGTACCTTCGCAAGCACCCTGCGGTGGCGCAGGAGTCGGTGCCCTGGCATGTGCACGATCTGGATGCCGGAAGCGCAGTGGATGACGACGCCGGGATTATCAGTGCGGCAGTGGCTCCTTCCCAATCGCAACCATGAAGTCCATCACGCAGTGCGAAAAGGCTTACCGAGTGCGGAAGAGCGGATTGCGGCAACATGGTTTGGCGATCGTGTTGTTAACGGGTCTCCTCATGCTGATCTGCCCGGCGATGGGACAGAAGCAGACCAAGGCAGGCGGAGCGGCACTGTTTGCCACGCAGGGGTGTGCGCACTGCCATGGCGAAACGGGCGAGGGCACCGATTCCGGGCCCTCGCTGCGCGATGTTCACCGTAAGCTGAAGGCTATGCAGATTCGACAGCAGATTGCCGCTGGTGGCGGTGCGATGCCGGCGTTTGGCACCGTTCTGGACGCAGGCCAAATACAGGCTCTGGTAAGTTTCCTGCGTTCCAAAACCTGGGCAGCAGCGCCGACGTGGACAGCAGCGCCACCGCCTGCCGCGAAGTGACGTGCTGTTTCCGGTTGCGTGCTTCTATGCCGTTTTGGAAGGTTTGAGCGCGGCGCGGATCTTGTCTACGTGGGTTCCGTGGGAGCGGATGGCCTCGTGAAGAGCGTCGCCTGTGACGCCGAACTCCTTGGACCAGTAGGCGATGTCGGAAGTCATCTTGGGATTGATCTCCTTGGGGTCGTGCGGTCCCTTGATGTGCTCCTCGTGGATGGCATGCGCGGTGTGCTCTTTGGAAGCTTGCTTGTGCTCGTGTTCGGACAAATCGG
>CAXTZL010000016.1:0-24580 GCA_964248555.1 uncultured Bryocella sp. | reverse complement strand
TGCTCTCGACCACATATCTACTCCTCTTGCTTTCTTGTTTTTTTTTTTTTTTTAATTGCCACGCCCCCCCCCAACCCCTCCCCCCTCCCCCTCCCCCCCCCCCTCCCCCGCCCCCCCCCCCCCCGGGCCCCCCCCCCCCCCCCCCCCCCCCCCGCCCCCCGCCTCTGGCGCTATGAGGGCGGTGGCGACGCCAACCTCGGCCCCAACCACGCCGCGCTACGCCTCTTCGGCGACCGCGAAACCTACCGGCAAAGCTTTTCCTCCATCGCCGCCACGCGCAACACCGAAACCCTCACCCGCCTGCAGCGCGTCCCCACTGACGAGTTCGGCTTCTCGCTCACCGCCTCCCGTGCCCTGCCGCACGAACTCACATCCGGCCTCGGCTTGGACCTCCGCGACATTCGCGCCACCGACGCCGAAAGCCCGGTCACCGCCGGCGTCGTCACCTCCACGACCGGCATCAGCGCCCACCAGCGCGAAATCGGCGGCTATGCCGAGGGCATCTGGCAGCCCCGCAACTGGTCCCTCGCCGCCTCCGTCCGCGTGGACAGCTTCCGCACCTTCGACGGCCGGCAGACCTTGACCACGACCCGCACCATCACCGCCGAACCCACCCTCACCGAGCTCGTCGCCAGCCCCCACGCCGGCCTCGTGCGCAACCTTCCACACGGCCTCGCGCTCACCGCCTCCGGCTTCCGCGCCTTCCGCGGCCCCACCATGAACGAGCTCTACCGCACCGGCCAGGTCGGCTCCCAGACCACCCGCGCCAATCCCTCCCTCGAAGCCGAACGCGCCACCGGCTTTGAAACCGGCTTTGAACTCACCAATCTCACCGCCCACGGCCACCCGCTCGGCTTTCTGCGCGCCAGCTATTTCTGGACCGAGGTCAACCGCCCCGTCTCCGCCGTCACGCTCTCCCAAACGGCGACCACCCAAACCCTGCAGCGCCAGAACCTCGGCCAAATCCGTAGCCGCGGCCTCAGCCTCGACGCCCGCAGCACCCACTGGCACGGTCTCGACGCCACCCTCGGCTACCAGCTCGCCATCGCCACGGTCACGGCCTTCAACACCAGCTCACCCGTGCAGGCAAACCTCACCGGGAAATGGATCCCGGAGGTTCCCCGCGAGCTCGTCACCGCCACGCTCAACGATTCGATCCCCCGGGTAGCCGACTTCCACCTCATCGCCAGCTACACCGGCCAAAGCTTTGACGACGCTTCCAACCTCAACCTGCTGCACCCCTACGCCCGCTTCGACCTCTCCGCCGACCGCGAAATCTTCACCCGCAGGCTGCACGGCCTTTCGCTCTATGCCGCCGCGCAAAACCTCCTTAACCGCTCCATTGACGCCGCCCGCACCCCGGTGCTTTCGCTCGCCGCACCCCGCCTCGTGCAGGCCGGCCTGCGCTATAACCTCAGCCGCTGATCATGCGGAATCGCTCCAAACCCCAGCAAGCACGGGCTGAAGACCCGATCCCTCGCCAAACATTGCGCGCAACAACCCCCCGTAAAAGGCGTTTACCCTGTTGCACGGTATGCGCAGCAAGCCGGCAGGAGGCAACACCATGAAGCTAGCCGATCTCTTCGCAAAGGACACCCCGAACTCCCTCTTCAACGGCCGCATGAAGGCTCTGGGCCTCCTCGGCGGACTGGCGCTCGCCGGTGCCACGCTCCTCGCCACCCCGGCCGCGGGCGCGCAGCAGTTCGGCGTCGCCGTACAGTTCGGCGGCCCCCGCTATGTCGCTCCCGCCCCGCGCTACATCCGCCCCTACGCCCCCGGCTACACCCCGGGCTACGTCACCCCGGCCTATGGGGCACCGGTTTACGGCTACGATCCGGGCTATGTCGAGCGCGAGCACATAAACCAGTGGCGCGCGCATGAGTACTGGGAGCACCACCGCGACTTCGGCGGCCGCCCCGTCCCGTATCGCGGCTGGTAACGCCGCACCGCACTCCGTAGCAAGAGAAAGGGCCTGCGCCGCCACCAAACCATGGTGCAAAGCAGGCCCTTCCACGTTGCCGAACCCTTACAGCGGCTCGTAATACAGCCCCGCCGGCTCCGCACACGCCAGGCAAAGCCTCTCGCCCGCAACCTCGGCAAAGCGGTCAAAGTTCACACCCTCCCCGCAACGGTCGCACACCACGCGCTGCCCTTTGAAGCCGGGAAACTCACTCGGCGGCAAGGGCACCCGCACCCATTGCTCGGCAAACAGCTCCGCATCCGGAAGTTCGCGATAGGCCTGCATCTGCTGTTCATTCTTCGCCAGCTCCGGGTGCAGCTCCTTCGCCCGGTCCTTGGAGCTTTCCCGCGCCACCACGCGCAGCCCCTTGTAGTCGTCGCCCCCCAGCGGCGTCTGCAGATCCACGAACGTGGCCGCCATCTTGCCCCAGTCCCGCAGCTTCAGCGCCCGTTTGCCCACCCGCGCTCCGGTCACCACCCCGATCGCGTCCGTAGCGCAGCGGTCGATCTCCACAAACACCACCGGCCGCTTGCGATCCGGGTTCGGCTCCCCATTGGCCAGCAGCTTCTTCCGCGGCTCCCGGATCCCCAGCCGCGTCATCGCCAGCATCGCCATCCGCACGCCCAGGATCTGCCCCGCACAAAGGTGCCCATGGGCCCGCTCGGCCTCGCGGAGCAACTCCTCTAACTCCGCTTGCCCCGCCGCAACTGCAGCCCCGTCCAACGTCTCCATCGCCATACCGCGATCCTACGCGTCCGAACTCGCCGTGGCATGGCCGCATCCAACGCTGGGGTATGGCAGACAGCACTTTTTTTGGTTGGCAGTGGTGGCAAACCGGCGTCATCTACCAGGTGTACCCCCGCTCCTTTCAGGACACCGACGGCGATGGCGTGGGCGATCTAAAAGGCATCACCGCCCGGCTCGATTACCTCGCCGGCCTCGGCGTCACCGCCGTCTGGATCTCCCCCATCTATCCCTCGCCCATGGCCGACTTCGGCTATGACGTCGCCGACTACACGGGCATCGCCCCACTCTTCGGCAACATGGCCGACTTCGCCGCCCTGCTGGCCGCCGCCCACACGAAGGGCCTGCGCCTCATCCTCGACTTCGTCCCCAACCACACCTCCGACCAGCACCCCTGGTTTCTCGCCTCAAGCTCCTCCCGGAAAGACCCGAAACGCGACTGGTATCTCTGGCGCGACCCCGCCCCGCCCACCGGACCCGGCGACGGCCGCCCCGCCTCCGAGCGCTACCCAAACAACTGGACCTCGCAGTTCGGCGGCCCCGCCTGGGCCTGGGACGAACCCACGCAGCAGTTCTACCTCCACTCCTTCTTAAAAGCGCAGCCCGACCTCAACTGGCGCAACCCAGACGTCCGCGAAGCCATGTTCCACGCCCTCCGTTTTTGGCTCGACAAGGGCGTCGACGGTTTCCGCATGGACGTCCTCTGGCTTCTCATCAAGGACGACCAGTTCCGCAACAACCCGCCCAACCCGGACTACAAGCCCAGCATGCAGGACAACGCAAAGTTCCTGCCCGTGCACAACACCAACCAGCCCGGCACCCACGCCATCGTCAGGGAAATGCGGACTCTCCTCGACACCTACGGCCCCACGCTGCCAGACCCCGCAACCGAGCTCACGCCCCCGCCGCAGAAGCTCTCCCACCGCGTCCTCATCGGTGAAATCTACCTTCCCCTCGCCGAACTCGTGCAGTACTACGGCGGCCAGCCCGCCGGAACCGGCGGCACCGAAGACCAGGCGCCCCAACTGCCTGAGCTGCAGGGAGCCAACCTGCCCTTCAACTTCCACCTCATCCAGGCCGAATGGAAAGCCGCCGCGATCGCCGGCATCATCACGAAATACGAGGCCCTTTTACCCGAAACCGCCTGGCCCAACTACGTCTTGGGCAACCACGACCAGCCCCGCCTGGCCTCCCGCATCGGCCCTCGCCAGGCCCGCGCCGCGGCCATGCTTCTGCTCACCCTTCGCGGCACACCGACTCTCTATTACGGCGACGAACTCGGCATGGAAGACGTCCCCATCGCCCCCGACCAGGTCCGCGACCCGGCCGAAAAGAACGAGCCCGGCAAGGGCCGTGGCCGCGATCCGGAGCGCTCCCCCATGCTCTGGGTTGACGCTCCCAACGCCGGATTCTGCCCGCCCGACGCCCAGCCCTGGCTTCCTCTGCTCGCCGACTGGCCCACCCGCAACGCCGCATCCCAGCGTAAAGACACGAAATCCATCCTCACCCTTTATCGCCGCCTGCTCGCCCTGCGCCGCCAGCACGACACCCTCTACGCCGGTGCCATCACGGAGGTCGCCGCCGAAGGTGACCTGCTCCGTTTCCGCCGCCAGGCTCTCCCCGACGGCACCAGCACCGATTTCCAGGTTCTCCTCAACCTCGGCACAGAGCCCATCACCACCCAGGCCCCCACCGGCTGGGCCATCCTCACCACGCTGCTCGACGGCACAGGCTCCGAAACCGGCGGCCCCATCACCGTGGAGGGTGGGGAAGGCCTGCTCATCGCCGTCGAGGACATGCCCGAACCCCCACCGGCCGACGCCGTGCCTTCGCCCAGCTGATGTCCTCCAGCCAAACTCCCCAGCTAAACCGAACGAATGCCGTCAACCCCGGCCGTAGCAGGTTCAGCATGAACCGATCCTGTCCCGTTCGCGTACTTCACCATAGCGGCAGCCCACCGGCTGCAGCATCGGAGAGCAGGCAAGCCCCATGACCTACCGCATCGCACGCAACGGACAGACCTATGGTCCCTACACCGACGCCGAGGTCCGCCAATACCTCCAGTCGGGCAACATCCTGCTCACCGATTACGCCCAGCCGGAAGGCTCCGCAGAATGGGCCCTCGTCGGCGCCATCTTCGCTTCGTATATCAGCCAGACACCCGGCATCCCCTCCGCCGCGATCCCCTCCGCCGCCGCCCCGCAGGCCCCATCCCCCGCACAGCCCGGCTACACGGCCCAGCCTGCCTACACGGCCCAGCCTGCCTACACGACCCAGCCCGGCTACACGGCCCAGCCCGCTTACATGGCGGCAGCCACTCCCCCCAGGTTTTACCCCGATCCACCCGATCTCCCCTGGTGGCTCGCGCTCATCCTCGGCATCGTCACGGTCGGCTTCTTCTTCGTCGTCTGGGACATCGTCCAAGCCGCCTGGCTCCGCCGCATCGAGCGCGGCAGCTCCGCCCTCCTGCTCTATATCGCCGTGGCGGTCCTTTATCTCATCCGCCTGCCCGGCTCCTGGGCCACCGTCCGCTACAACCTTGGCGGCGACACCACAATTTCCTACTCGCACGCACCCGGTCTCGCCCTCGCGGCCCTCATCCTCATCATCGTGGCCCGTTTCGTCTTCCGCCGCGAGTTGCTCACCCATTTCAACGGCCCAGAGCCCCTCAACCTGCACCTGAACGCCTTCTGGACCCTGCTCTTCGGCGGCCTCTATTTCCAGTACAAGTTCAACCGCATCAACCGCCGCAAACGCGATCTACAGGTCTCCATCCCATCCTGAACTCCCACACCGCACCCGCCTTGTCATCCCGCAGCGCAGCGGAGGGATCTGCGTTCTGGACGCTTCCTGCAACCCTCAACGCCACACTTCACCAGCCGTACCGTTCCACCTCGCCCAAAAGCGCCAGCTTCCGCTCCGGCGGCAAAAAGCTCGCCTCGACAGAGTTCGCCGCCAGCTCGCGCATCTGCTCCAACGGGAACTCAAACTCCCGTTGCACCAGCTCATACTCATCCAGCAGGTTGGCCCCGAAAAATGGCGGATCGTCCGAGTTCAACGTCACCATCAATCCCTCTTCGAAGTACCGCTTCACCGGATGGTCGAACAGGGCAGGGCAGCAGCCTGTCCGCAGGTTCGAGGTCACGTTCAGCTCCAGCGGCACCTGCTTGGCCACCAGCACCTCCACCAGCTCCTGATCGAGTCCCGCACTCAGCGCATGGCCGATCCGTTCCGCCCCGATGTTAATCGCCGCCCAGATGCTCTCCGGCCCGGTCGTCTCCCCGGCATGGCAGGTCAGGTGCAAACCGGCCTTCTTGGCCTCGGCATACACCTCACGAAACTCCTGCGCCGGCCCCCGCGCCTCGTCGCCGCCAATTCCGATCCCCACCACCGAAGGCATGTGTGAGTGCAGGGCAGCGGCCTTGCGAAACACCCGCTGCCCCTCTTCCACTCCGAAATGCCGCACAGCATCGATGATCCACAACACGGAAACCCCGAACTCCCGCTCCCCGCGTACCCGCCCGCGCTCCGCCGCCTGCATCACCAGGTCCACATTCAGCCGCGCGAACCGGTAAAGAATGCCGAGGGAAAGGTAAACTTCCGCATGCCGCACACCCTGCGCATGGAGATCCCGCACCATGTTGTACGTGATCGTCTCGTAGTCGGCTGCTGTGTGCAGCCGCTCGGTCACAGCCTTGAAGCTCATCAGAAAGCTCGGAAAATCCGAGTAACGGTACACTGCGCTTGCCTGCTCCGCAGTCAGGGGCACAGGATCGTTCGTGCGCGAAAGCTCCACCAGCGTAGCCGGTGTAACGGACCCTTCCAGGTGCAGGTGCAACTCGGCTTTGGGCAGACCGCGCAGCCAGGCGCGGATATCGAGGGTTTCAGAAGAAGGCTGTCGCGGCATCCCTCCCAGTGTATCGGGCCCACGCAGAGCGCAAAAGAAAAAGGACCCGCCAAAGCGGGCCCTCATTCCGCAGTCAAACCTAGCTCCAACTACCCCGCCGGCGCCCACCACTGCCGTTGCCAAAAATCTGCAGCAGCGCAATGAAGATATTCAACGCATCCAGGTAAATGCTCAACGAGAGCTGTACCGGCGTCAGTCCTGCCCCGCCATCTCGCAGCCGCATGAAATCCACCAGCAACAGCACGGAAAAGATCGCCAGCGTGGCCCAGGCGTAAATCCCAGGCGACACAAAGTGCACAAAGCTGGAGATCAACCCGATCACGATCAGCCCCAGCAGCGCTCCCAGGGCGTAATTCGCCACTCTCTGGTAGTTGAACCGCGCAATCTGCGCAATCATGCCCATCGCGGCCATGCCCACAGCCGTCGTCAGCGCGGCGTTAAACACCACCGCCTGCCCACCGGGAAAGTGCATGTAAGAGTGCAGCAGCGGGCCAATTTCCACCCCCATCAGCGTGGCAAAGCCGTACATCAGCACCAGCGCCAGCGTAGGGGACCGCCGGCTCGCCGCATTGATTCCAAAAATCAGCCCCAGGTTGACGATAAACAAAACGAAAACACCCGCTCCAAGAAAATCAGGAGCGACATAGGCGCCAAAAGCCGTGAACAGAAAAGCCACCGTGGTAATCCACAGCACCTTGCTCAACAGGCTGGCGGTCGATTTTGTGTCCAGGACGCGAACACCACCCTGGTAGCCGTCGATAGTTCTCATGGCCTTCATCCTATCTCTCGGGTGCCCGGTCCGCCATACGGCCGTCGATCGCAACACCTGAGTGTTAGACGCTAAGATCGCGCCTGCGTCGCAGCCAGCTCTGCAAATCCCATCGCAGCTCAGGCAATCGTTCCACCCCATCGAATCTGTACCGGCGCACCCTCCGCCAGCAGCACGTGGTCGGGCTCACGGCCAGTCAAAGGCCGGAACGCCTCGCCATACTGCGCCCCAAAGTCGCACCCAATGCTGTACCGCTCGACCGGGTAGACCTCCCATCGGGGATGCTCCACGGCATACTGCGCCGTTCCGCCGCCCCGCGTCGAGGTGTAGCCCCAGTAGTGCTCCGTGATGAACTCGTCCAGCGACCCGGCTTCCATCGCCTGCCTGCGGCTGTCCGCCTGCACCGCCACATGCTGCACCGTGCCCCTGTACCCGTTCGCCTGCCCGCGCGGTCCACGCCAGTCGTAACGCACCTCCAGCGGCGCCTCGTGATGCCGCACCGCCCGCGCCCCCGGCCCCTCGGTCGACCACCAGTGTCCCGTTCGCGAGGTCACGTACGCCTCCCCATAAAGCGCTCGCGCCGTCCAGGCGATCGCCGGCTTCGGCACCAGCTCCTGTACAAACACCACGCCACGCCGCCAGCTTCCATCCGGCATCTGCCGCTTTACGTAGTACCGCAGGTTAATTTCCTCGAACCGCGTATGCCCCGGCACCGGGGCACCCAGAATCCGCACCCGGTCAAACAGAAACCCCACCAGCGACACAAAACAGCGTCCCTCGTAAAGGTCCAGCTCCAGCCCCGGCGGCAGCCGCGCAGTCAGCACCGGGAGATCCACCTCATACTGCGCCATGATCAGCTTGCGCCACTCGGCAGTTAAAAACGTAAAACTCATACCGATTTTGGATGCCTCCTACGCCGGCCCTAGCCCCGGTAAAACTCGCTCCGCTTGCGGCTGTACAGCGCATACACAAACAGCCCAATCACCAGCCAAACAAAAAACCGCACCCACGTAATCACCGGTAGCCCCATCATCAGCAGCCCACAGAAAATCACGCTCAACACTGGAAACACGGGCCCCAGCGGCACCCGGAACCCGCGATGGCGCTCCGGCTGCCGATGCCGCAGCACCAGCACGCCGATCGATACCAACACAAACGCAAACAGCGTCCCAATATTGGACATCTCCGCCAGTGACCCGACATCGAAGAGCCCCGCCGGAATCGATACCAGCACCCCCGCCACAATCGTCGAAAACGCCGGCGTCCGGAAGCGCGGGTGCACCCGGCTGAACGCATCCGGCAGCAGCCGGTCGCGGCTCATCGCAAACCAGATCCGCGCCTGCCCGTACTGGCCCACCAGGATCGACGAGATCATTCCCAGAATCGCCCCAATCAGCACAAACAGCCGCACCCAGTGCAGCCGATGCCCGCCCGGCTCCACCGAAAGCCGCTTCAGCGCGTTCACAATCGGCGCACCGTCGCCGATCACTGTATTCCACGGCACCATCCCCGTCAGCACCAGTGCCACGCCGATATACAAAATCGTGCACACCACCAGCGTCGCAATAATGCCGATCGGCACATCCCGCTGCGGATTCTTGCACTCCTCACTCGCCGTCGATACCGCGTCAAAGCCGATATACGTAAAGAAAATGATCGATCCGCCTGCCAGAATGCCCGAAAACCCATTCGGGGCAAACGGATGGTAGTTGCCCGGATGAATAAACCCGACCCCGAACAGCACGAAAGCCAGAATCGCCGCGATCTTGATCAGCACCATGATGTTATTGGTCCTGGACGACTCGCGAATGCCGATCACCAGCACTACGGTAATAAAAAACACCACCAGAAAGGCCGGAATATCAAACCCCGCGTGCCACCCGGCAGGAAAAATATCCTTGCCCGCCAGATCCTGCAGCCCCTGCGGCAGAAACGCCGGCGAAAGCCACTTCGGGTCCAGCCGGATTCCCAGCCAATCCAGCAGGTCCACAATGTGCGCCGCAAACCCCACCGACACACTCATGTTCGCAAACGCATATTCCAGGATCAGGTCCCAGCCGATAATCCACGCGATTAACTCGCCCAGCGTCGCATACGTGTAGGTATAGGCTGACCCCGAGATCGGGATCATGCTCGCCAGCTCCGCATAGCAAAGCCCCGTGAAGGCACACACAATGGCCACCATCACCAGCGAAATCGCCAGCGCCGGCCCCGCACCCGGCCTGCCTGCAACGGCACCATGGTGCAGGATCAGGTCGATGACCGGGGAACCCTTCCAGTCCGCCAGCTTGCCGGGGTTGCCCCCAATCGCCGTGCCGATCACCGTAAAAATACCCGAACCGACAACGATTCCAATGCCGAGCGCTGTCAGCGAAACCGGGCCCAGCGTCTTGCGCAGCGCGTTTCCCGGCCGCTCGCTCTCCTGAATCAGCTTGTCGATGGACTTCGTGGCAAAGATTTGGCGCGGCAGGGGTATGGTTCCTCGTGCGGAAAAGATGAACAGGGGATTACGCCGATTGTATGCGGTCCCTCAGCGCAAAAAGCAAGGGGCAGAGCCGAAGCCCCGCCCCCTGCCGCTGTTCTGCCTGCTTTTACCGCTTCGACGTACCGCGCGAGGCCTTGCGAATCTTCTGCTTGTGCTCGCCGCGTGCCCAGGTGCGGGCGGTCTTGGGGGTGGCCTTCTTGCGGGCGGCGCGCTTCAGCTTCTTGCGCTCCGTGCGGTCGGTGATCTTCGTCGTATTTGCCATGTCTGCTCTTCCTGAAACTTGAATTGAACGACGAGCCAAAATGCCCGCCGCTTTACTGCATGTCCTGCGAAATTCCGAAATGTCGCCGGCGTGGCTCGCGAGGCTACTCTCCCGCTACAGCCTTTCGAGCTGGGCAAACTTCTCCACCAGCTTCTTCACGCCGTGCCCTGTAAAGGATACCGTAATTTTCGCGTCGTCGCCGTCCCCTTCGCGCCCAACAATCATTCCTTCTCCATACTTCGGGTGCCGTACCCGCACATTCCTGCCGAGACCTGTCTTTCCCGTCGCCGCGGGAATGTCCATCTTCGGCCGTCCGGGGTACCGCTTGTCCCCCAGCGAATATCCTGCGCCACCCCCAACCACCGGCTTGCCCCCGCCCTTGCCAAAGAACGCCGCCGTATTGTCCAGCTTTCCCGAACCCGTCCCGAACCGGCTGCCAGCCTTACCGCCAAAACGATCCGAAGCATACTGCCGGGCTCCGCCGCCGCCCGACTCCTGGCTTTCATCCTCGTAGCTGTAGTGCCCCTCGCCGTCGCCTCCCGCACCCGGCCGGTTCTTCCCCGGATACGGCGTCGCGTACGCTCCACGCGACCGAAAGCCGCCGTACTCATCCCGCTCTGCATTTCCAGAAGCCCCATATCCCGGCGTCGACAAGTCCTCCACCAGCTTCGAAGGAATCTCCTCCAGAAACCGCGACCCTACGGTCGTCTCCGGCATGTCGTTGCCATACCGGCGCCGGTACCGCGCCCGCGTCATGAACAGCGTGTCCATCGCCCGCGTCATGCCCACATAGCAAAGCCGCCGCTCCTCTTCCATCTGCGTCGGATCCGTGATCGACCGCGCATGCGGAAACAGCCCCTCCTCCATTCCCGCCAGAAAGACCAGCGGAAACTCCAGCCCCTTGGCCGCATGCAGCGTCATCAGCGTCACCCGCGCCTCGGCCGAATACCCGTCCGCATCCGAAACCAGCGCCGCATGGTCCAGAAACTCCGCCAGCGTCTCCCCGCGCGAGGTCGAATCCTGCGCCGCATTCGCCAGTTCCTTCAGGTTTTCGATCCGGCTGAAGGCCTCCGGCGTCCCTTCTTCCTCCAGCGCCTTGATGTATCCCGAACGGTCGTTCAAGAACTTGATCAGCTCCGGCAACGTCGCCGGATCGCCCGGCTTCCGGAAAGCCCGCGCATCGGCCTCGTTGGCGGCCTCGTGATCCCCACCCTGCGCCGCCACAATCCAGTCCAGCCGCGCCTGGTTCTTCGCCTTGATCGTCTCCGCAGCCGACTTCGGCGCTGATTCATCCAAGGGCACCGGCGCAAACGGGTTATACCCCGTCTTCGCCGCCCCCAGAAAACTCGGCTTCATTGAAGCCGAAGCATCCGCCTCAGCCCCAATCGCCTCACTCGTCCCAAAACCAAAATCAAACCCCGCCGAACCGTCCTCACCCGGTTCCGCAGACGCAATGTCACCCTCCACCCCTCTTTTGTCATTCCGCAGCGCAGCGGAGGAATCTGCATTCCCAACCCCCACCCCCTCTACCCCTCTTTTGTCATTCCGCAGCGCAGCGGAGGAATCTGCATTCCCAACCCCCGCACCCTCCGGCGCAATCGTCGAAATCTCCTCGCTAGGCCCAAACTCGAAATCGAAATTGAAACTCGTATCGAAGTCCGTATTCGCGTCGTTCGCAAGCACGGTAGCCGGTGCAGGCTCTTCCGGCCCGAAATCAAACCCGAAATTGAATCCCGTATCCTCCTCCGCACTCGGTTCGCTCGCATCCGAAGCCGCCAGGCTCTCCAGGTAGCTCGAAACCTCCTCGTCCGAAGGCACATCCCCGCCAGCCCCACCAGCCCCCACATCCTCCGCCAGCTTGCCCGCAAAATCATTGCCGGTCAGGTGGATCATGGCCCGGGCATCCTCGATCAGCTTGCGAAAGTTCGCCAGTGCCGTCAGTGCCCGCGCCGGCAGCAGCTTCTCCGCAATTGCCCGCTCGATCGCATCCCACGAGCTCATCCCCGTGCCCAGCGCCATCCGCTCGATGGTCTCCATCGTCGTCTTGCCGATCCCGCGCGGCGGCGAGTTCACCACCCGCCCCAGCGCCACCGAATCATGCACATTGGCCACCAGCTTCAGGTAGCTCAGCAGGTCTTTGACCTCCGACCGGTCGTAAAAGCTGAACCCGCCCACCATGTGGTACTGGATCCCGTACCGCCGCAGCGCCTCCTCCACCAGCCGCGACTGCGAGTTCGTCCGGTACAGCACCGCGCACCGCGGCTCATCTTCCGTCTCGCCCGCCGCCTTCAGGTACTTGTTCACCTTGTCGGCAATAAAAATCGCCTCCGACTCCCCATCCGGCGCCTCATACAACCCGATCAGCGACCCACCCTCGCGCGAGGTCCACAGGTTTTTGCCCTTGCGCTGCGTATTCTGCGCCACCACCGCGCTCGCGCCTTCTAGAATCACCTGCGTCGACCGGTAATTCTGCTCCAGCCGGATCGTTCGCGCGTTCGGAAACTCCTTCTCAAAGTCCAGAATGTTCTTGATGTCCGCGCCGCGCCAGCTATAAATCGACTGGTCCTCATCGCCCACCACGCACACATTGCCATGCGTGCCCAGCAGCTTCATCAGCTCGTACTGCGGCCGGTTGGTGTCCTGGTACTCGTCGATCAGAAGGTAACGGTACTTTCGGTTATACCGCTCCCGCACCTCGGCCGAGCTCTTCAGCAGCCGCACGGTCTCCAGCAGCAGATCGTCAAAATCCAGCGCATTCGCCTTGAACAGCTCATCCTTATAGATCTTGTAAATGTGCGCGATCTTCTCCTCGAGCGGATTCGTCGACCCGAGAAAATACTCCTGCGGGTCCAGCATGTGATTCTTCGCCCAGCTGATCCGCCCCAACGCCACCCGCGGCTTCAACTGCTTGTCATCCACGCCCAGCCGCTTCAGCGCCGACTTCACCACCGCCTGCTGATCGGTCTCGTCATAGATCGCAAAGCTGCGCGTCAGCCCCTTGCCGTTCACCCGCATCGCCTCGATGTCCCGCCGCAGCGCCCGCACACAAAAGCTGTGAAACGTCGCCAGCGTCGGCTTGGCCAGTGTCTGACCCATCGACGACTGTCCCATGATCCTGTCCACACGCTCCTGCATCTCCTTGGCGGCCTTGTTCGTAAACGTCACCGCCAGGATGGCGTCCGGAGAAACGCCCCGCTCTTCAATCAGGTACGCAATGCGGTGCGTAATCACACGCGTCTTGCCCGAGCCCGCGCCGGCCAGCAGCAACACAGGGCCGTCGACCGACGTAATACCCTCCTGCTGTTGCGGATTCATATTTGATAAGAGGTCTGCCACACCACTATTTTACTTGGGGTGTAACCAAGGTTTTACTTGGAGCAGGCAACCCAAATCGACTTAAAAAGATAATGTAAAGTTTTGTGGAAAACGCCCAGAAAGACTTGAACATTCTTGTGCAGAGGGCGTATATCCATTGAGGCGCTGATCGATCCATATCCATGGCCTTGGACCGATCGCCCCAAGTAACCGAAAGAAGGCGCAGTATTATGAACCGTCGTATCATCACAGCCGCCATGGCTCTCTCTATGTCCCTCTTCGCCTCTCAGGCTTTCGCACAGGCCTTTAGCGGCACGCCGGCGACCGGACCCAACGCAACCAACACCACCACAGTGCCTGCTATGAAGGGCAAGCAGATCAGCTTCCACCTGCGCAATGACTCCGCTTCGGCGGTCACCATCCAGGCTGGCGATCAGCAGATCACCGTGGCTCCCGGCAAGTCGGTCAATATGAAGCTCGCGACTGGCACCCAGGTCACCACCACCTCCGGCACAGCGCACGTCGCTGCCGGCGGCATCCTTGCCACCGTAGACTCCAACCTGAGCGGCAACACGCTCGTCATCAGCTAAGCACGTCAGCACGCACCCGGCACCCGGAGGAGAGCGGCCGCGCTCCATGGCCACAGCCGACTCCCCTGACGCTCTGCCGGGCACCTCTTCGAGGCACAAGCCCTCATCCTTCCGGGTGAGGGCTTTCCTCTGCCCGCAGCCAGTACAATCGGGTCGCATGCCCCGCACCGCCCAAACCAAACGCCGGCCACGGGTCGTCTTTCTCACACGGGAACCCGTGCTGCATCAGCGCGGCGGCAGCACCACCTACGCGCTCGGTCTGCTCGAGCTCTTGCGCAACCACGCCAAGGTCACGCTGGTATGCACCGCGGCCTTCAGCCGGTCGCCACGTCTGTTCTTCCGTCTCGAAACACCCCCACCGGAGGGCATCAAACTTCGCTTTCCCGGCTACCTGCGCTTCGGCCAGCTTTATCTCTGCCCCTTTCGTCTCAAGGCCTGGCTGCGCGCGGCCTGCCGTTGGGAGCAGGGCCGCGGCGGCCCCGCCGTCTTCACCCGCATGTGCAACGGCATCTTCGGCGACCGCCTCTTCACCAATGCCTGGGACCTCACCGCACCCACCGCCGCGGAACGCAGCGTCGCCCTCCGCGAAATTGGCGTCGCCCGCGCCTCCACCGTCATCGCCAACTACTGTTTCTGGGGATCCTTCCTGGGCGACGGTCGCCTCGCCGCTCGCCGCACCGCCATCCTCATGCACGATCTCCTCTCCGCCCGCATCCAGCGCTTCGAGGCCGCCGGCCTCCCGCTCGACTGCCCGCACCTCAGCCCGTCGCGCGAAATGCGCTGGCTCTCCGGCGCACACACCGTGCTCGCCGCGCAGGCCCGCGAAGCCGAGCACATCCGTCCCCAGGTCTCCTCCCGCGTCCTGGTTGCGCCCATCACCCTCCGTCCCCGCGCGCTTGATGCCGGCAGGCTGCGCGGGGGCCGCTGCCTCTTTGTCGGCTCCAACATCCAGCCAAACCGCGTCGGCCTCGCCTTTCTGCTCAAAGAAGTCTGGCCTTTGGTGCGCGCTGCCGTTCCTTCAGCCACGCTCGCAATTGCCGGCACCGTCTGCAGTACCCTCGGCGATTGCGGAGACGAGGCAACCCTGCGCGCCGCCGGCGTCGAGCCGCTCGGTCTTGTGCCCTCGCTCGAAGAGGAATATGCCCGCGCCGCCGTCTGCCTGGTCCCGCTCCTGGTCGGCAGCGGCATCAAAATCAAGCTGCTGGAGGCCCTGGGCTTCGGCAAGGCCATCGTGTCCACCTCCATCGGCATCCAGGGCCTTGAGGCCTGGGCAAACGACGCCATGATCATTGCCGATGGCGCCGAAGCCTTTGCCGCCGGCATCCAGTGCCTCCTGCTCAACGAAACCGTGCGGGAACACCGCGAACGCGCCGCCCTTCGCCTCGCCGGGGAGCACTTCGGGCCGGAACGCACTCTCGATCCCGAATTCGCCGCCGCCGTTCTGTAACCCCCGCCCGCAGGCTACCGCATCGGCTCCAGCCGCACCGTATTCTCGTCGCAGCTGTGCAGCCCCGTGCAAGCCACCGGTTCCAGCGACTTGCTGAAACACGCTTCCACCGCAAGCAGCCGGCCATCACGGCAGCTCAGCGACAAACTCCCCGCCGGCAACCCGGGATTCACGAGATAGAACATGTTCAGCAGAAAAAGCGGCGTAAACGTGCTGTTCGTCGTCGCCGCCAGCAGCGCTCCCGGAGCCTCGATCTCGCCGCGTGCCTTCCGCGTCGCTGCAAAGTAGGCCGCCGTGCTCAGCCCCGAACAGGTCCCATGCTTGGCCCACTCATGAAGCAGCAGACCGGCATCCGGGGTAAGGTCCAGGTTCGCCAGCATACCCTCGCCGGCGGGTGCTTTGGTGCAGAACTCCGGCCACGTATCGTTGTTGTTCTGCGGCCACAAGCCGTGCACAGCAAAACCCGGCTGCGGTCGGCACCCGGTCCCCGCATCCTTCACCAAAGAGCAGAACGTAGCGCCCCACGGCATGTCCAACACGTAATAGTCGAACTGCCCTGAGATATTTGGCGCCCGGTGCGACGCCGCAGACGTCAGCGGGACGGCCCCGGGAACCTGCCCCGCAGCCCGCAAACCCGCAGCGATGGGAAGCAGAAGCAGGGCACCACAACAACCAGCCCCGAAAAGATTGGGGAACACGCGGTATCGAGCCAAGGCACGTACTCCAGGAGTCATCCGACTTGCTGTTGGGATGCACACCCGTCTCCTGTGTATGCTTTGCCGATGAAGGATCAGACAGGGAAGCAGACCAAACCAGATCACAGCGTCGCCGTCTTCTGCTCGGCAGCCGACGGGGCTCGCCCGGAATACCGCGCCGCAGCAGAAGAACTGGGCCGTGCCCTCGCCCGGCGAAGCCTCGGCCTCATCTACGGCGGCGCCGCTGTCGGCCTCATGGGCGCGGTCGCCGACGCCACCCTGGCCACCGGCGGTCACGTGACCGGCGTCATCCCCCAGGTCCTCGTCGACAAGGAGTTAGCTCACAACGGCGTCCAGGAACTGCACGTCGTCGATACCATGCACACCCGCAAGCGCCTCATGGGCGAGCTCGCCAGCGCCTTCGTCATCCTCCCGGGTGGCTTCGGCACCCTCGAAGAGCTCTTCGAGGTTCTCGCCTGGCAAACCTTGAAACTGCACGCCAAACCCGTCATTCTCCTCAACATCGCCGGCTTTTATGACACGATGCTCACCTTTCTCGCCGTCTGTGAGCAGGAAGGCATGCTGCGCGGTAACGGGGGCGCTCTCTTACGCGCCACGACCGTAGACGAGGCCCTCGCCCTCGCGTTCCCCACCGAAACCACCGCCGATGCGTCCGGAAGCCAAGGGCTAAATCCCTAATTTCCACAACCCGGACGCAACGCACGACTACAAATTCGCGTCCCACAAGGGCGAACAGAAAGCGAATAACGGAGGTTGCACATGGCGGGTCATCCCAAGGATCACAGTGGCGAGCGAACCATAGAGTTCGACGAACCCATCCTGGACGAGCAAAGCAACGCGCTGCAGAATGCCGTCGAACGGGCAGAACGCGCGGAAGCGGAACTGGCAAAGTTAAAATCCGGGGCGGCGCATACGCCCGCCACGCAACATGGATCCCAGTCGTCGACGAAGTCTTCTGGAACTCCCAATACCGAGTCGACTAGTTCAGAACTGCCGACTGGTTCGGAGGACGTGGACGCCATCGCCCCCCGCAACACAAGCAGCACAGCAAAGCCCGACGCCACGGGTAACCACTTGGTAGAACCCGGCTCCATGGACGCCCGCAAGCAGCCCGCGTCGCAGTCCCCCGAGGGGCACGCCGTCGGGGAACCCGAGGCGCGCGGCGTCGAAGCCCTGCGTGACGACTCCATGATGGCCCACCTGCTCGATTCGCTCGAGGCCGGCAAGGACATCGGACACTACGGCCGCCTTACCTTTTCCATGATCGCCCGTCACTTCCTCTCCGACGACGAGGTCCTCGCCGAGCTCACCAAGGACCGCGACTTCTCTGAGGAGCAGGCAAAGCAGATGCTGATGCAGGTCGAAGGCCGGGATTACTCCCCGCCGCGCCGCGAACGCATCCTGCAGTGGCAGGCCGAGCAAAGCTTCCCCATCATTCCCGACCCGCACGACCCCGACTGCGGCAACACCTACAAGACACTCCGCTATCCAAAGCAGACCTACGATCACATCGGCCACTACCAGGAGGAGAAAGTCTCCGGCTGATCCGCAGGACAAAAGCCAAGCGGAACGCGCGGATAAAATGGGCTAATGTCGTTTCCCGCCGTTCCGCACATTCATTACATCTGGCTCGTTGCCGCTTCCACGATCGCCGGTGTAATGAATGCCATGGCCGGAGGCGGTTCCTTCATCTCTTTTCCGGCCATGTTGGGCATGGGGGTACTTCCCGTCCAGGCCAATGCCACCAACACCGTCGCCCTTTGGCCCGGGCAGCTGACCTCCCTCGCCACGTTACGCGGGGACGTACGCCGCGATCTGCTCCCCACGGTGCTACTCACCAGCCTCCTCGGCGGAGTTTCTGGTGCCGAAGTTCTTCTTCACACACGCCAGCGCACCTTTCTTCACCTCATCCCTTGGCTGATCCTCGGCGGAACGCTGATCTTCGGGGTCTCCGGCCCGATCTCGAAATGGCTCCGCAAACGCGCAGGGGAGTCCCGCGCTGAGTTCGAGCGGCCCATACCCACCTTGCCGGTCGCTCTCGCACTGTTTCCAATCACCTTCTACATCGGCTACTTCGGGGCCGGCGGCGGCTTCCTTGTCATGACCGTCCTCTCGCTTTTCGGCATGGAAGAGATGCACCGCCTCAATGCCATGAAGGTCGTCGCCGCCTGTGCCTCCAACTTTTGCGCCATCGTCACCTTTGTCGCCCAGGGCGCCATTGAGTGGCGTTTCTGCCTCGTAAGCATGGTCTTTGCCGCTGCCGGAGGCTACATCGGTGCCCGTTTCGCCCGGCGCGTCAATGGCAACGTCCTGCGCGCGATCGTCGTGATCGTCGGCTGCCTTATTGCCGGCTACTTCTTCTGGAGACAGCGCTACGCCTGACTCCCAAACCCGCCCACCCCGCATCGCTACCATGCAAAAGAGGGAACTATGAGCCACGATGGAGTGCGCTTTGTCAGCGCGGAGCAGGCCGCCGCCGATCGCGCCCGGGAACAGCGCCGGATGGCCGGCGACGCCATCCGCCCCGAAAAGGTCCGCGTCGACAAATCCGGCGGCACCGGCGTCGACATCCTCTGGCGCGACGGCCACGAAAGTCACTGGAGCTTCCGCTGGCTCCGTGACGCCTGCCCCTGCGCCACCTGCCACGAAGCCCGCGAGGCCGAAGGCCGCGCCGCCGGACAGGCCAAACCCCGCCCCGCCTCGCTCCTGCCCCTTTACGAGGCCCCCATCCGCCCCGGCACCGTCGAACAGATCGGCAAATACGCCATTCAGTTCCACTGGAACGATGGCCACGAAGCCGGGATCTACTCCTGGGACTACCTCCGCAACGTCTGCGACTTCGAGGTCCGCCACCAGGCAGGTGCCTAGCCCTGATTAGTCCTGCCTAGCCCGCACCAGCCCCGACCGGCAACTCCGGCGTAGCCGCCAGCAACTGCTGCGTGTACGCCTCGCGTGGCGCTTCACACACCTGCTGCCAGGAGCCCTCTTCCACCAGCCGCCCCCGCTGCAACACCGCAACCCGGTGGCACAGGTACCGCACCAGCGGCATGGAATGCGAAATAAAGAGGCAGGTCAGCCCATGCCGCGCCTGCAGATCGCGCAATAGGTTAATCACCTGTGCCCCCACCGACACATCCAGCGCGCTCACCGGCTCATCCAGCACCAGCAGTTCCGGCCGCAGCGCCAGCGCGCGGGCGATGTTGATCCGCTGCCGCTGCCCGCCCGAAAACGCATGCGGATACCGCGGCAGCGCATCCGCACCCATCCCAACCTCGCCCAGCAATGCAACCAGCCGAGCCTCCAACCCTTCCGCCGGCCGTTCGCGATGAATGCGAAACGGCTCCGCCAGCGACTGCCGCACCGTCATCCGCGGATCCAGCGCCGCATAGGGGTCCTGAAACACCATCGCCAGCCGCCCTCGCAGCCGTCGCATGCGCCGCGCCCGCAGTGTCAGCAGGTTGACACCCTGCAGGTCGCCACTTCCGCCCCGCGTCTTCTCCCCGGGGAAGTACAGCACCTCGCCCGCGGTCGGTTCGATCAACCGCAGCATCATACGCGCCACCGTACTCTTGCCAGATCCCGACTCGCCCACCAGCCCCAGCGTCTCGCCCCGCCGCAGCGTCAGCGACACCCCGTCAATCACCCGCGCTGCCCCGTACTTCTTCACCAGGCCACGTGCCTCCAGCAACATCGCCGGCAGGGCGGCATTGGGACCTTCAGGCAGGGGAGCGTCATCCATCATGCGATCTTCTCTCAAGACCAGCTCAGCTCGTCTGACTGAAAATCAGCCTCCACCCGTCCGGGGTCTTCTCAAAAATCTCCGTAAACGCACCGGACGCGTCACCGCCACTCTTCTTTCCCCGCGACAGCTGGTATTTTCCGGTAGCCAGCGCAAAATCCGGTCCCAGCTCCCGCACCTCCACCTCGCTCTGCTCCAGATGCCCCATGGTCTCCGTATTCGGAAAGTTGCTGCGGTACGCCGAACGAATATTTCCCAGCCCGCGCACGGGCCCGTTCAACACGGCCTCCGTGTCCTTGGCATCTTTAAACTTTGAAAGATAGCCATCCAGGTCGCCCTTGTTCCACGCCGCTTCCTGCGCCAGCACCACCTTGGTCACATCCAGCTGTTCCCGGCTGGCGGTATACAACTGGCCCGCACTCTGCCCTGAGGCGAGAGGAAGTGGCGCAAGCAACACAAAAAAAAGCAAACCCCGCATCGGAAACCCTCACAGGCGACCATCATAGGCGATCCCTCTCCAATGCGGAACCCATCTGCCCCGCGGAATCCATTCCACCTTTGCCTCACTTCTGAGTCGGCAGGCTACTCGTGTCATCCCGAACAATCTTCCATCCATCCGCGGTCTTCTCCAACACCAGCAAGAAGTACCCATCCGCCCCACCGCCGCCGGCCGCACTTCGCTGGAGGTGAAAGTGCCCCGTGCAGGTCGCAAACCGCATATCCAGCGGCTGCACCTCAAGCTGCGAAAAGCTCAGCGTGCCCATACTCGCTCGCGTCGGATAGTGCCGCTTATATCCCTCCAGCATGCCCCGGTAGCCGTGCTCTACGGTCTTGCCCAGGAACAGAATGTCCGGCGAATCCTTGTACCCCTTCGCAAACGCCTCCAGGTCCCCGCGGTTCCAGTCAGCAGCCTGCCTCTGCAACAGCCCGGCGATCTCACCCGCCGGCCCCGCCTGCTCTGCCGCAACGAACCCTGGCATTTCCGCAAACCCAAGAACCAGAAGCAGCAGGGCAACAACACGAACAGCCATCCGGCCAGCGAAACGCATCACGCACCACCTCCGAGACAGATCCAGTCCGCAGCCTACAATATCTCCCATGGACACCCGCCAGGTGCATGCCGTCTGCACGCTCGACTGCCCCGACTCCTGCGGCATCCTGGTCACCGTCGACGAGCTCACCGGCCGCGCCACAAAGGTCGGGGGCGACCCCGCGCACCCCGTCACCCGCGGCTTTCTCTGCGGCAAGGTCGCCCGCTACCTCGACCGCGTTTACTCTCCCGACCGCCTCCTCTACCCCATGCGCCGCCGCCCCGGCATCCCCAAGGGCCCGCTTCCCCAGGGCACGGAAGCCGGAGCTTTCGAGCGCATCTCCTGGGATGAAGCCCTCGACGAAATCGCCAACCGCCTCCAGGCCGTCAGTGACGAGTTCGGCCCCGAAAGCATCCTCCCCTACAGCTACGCCGGCACGGTCGGCCAACTCGGCTACGGTTCGATGGATCGCCGCTTCTTCCATCGCCTCGGCGCCTCGCAACTGGACCGCACCATCTGTGCCAGTGCGGGGGTAGCCGCGCTCAACGGGGTCTACGGCACCCGTCTCGGCACCGCACCGCAGGACTTCGCCCACGCCGGCCTCGTGATCGCCTGGGGTGCCAACATTCACGGCAACAACATCCATCTCTGGCCCTTTATCGAGCAGGCCCGTCGCAACGGCGCACGCCTCGTGGTCATCGATCCCTACCGCACCCGCACCGCCGCCCTCGCCGACGACTGGCTCCCGGTCCGCCCCGGCACCGACGTCCTCCTCGCGCTCGCCCTCCTGCACGTCCTCTTCCGCGACAACCACCACGACCCCGCCTACCTCGACGCCTGCACCACCGGCTGGCCCCAACTCCGCGCCCACGCCCTGCTGCCTGGTCACAGCCCCGCGAACGCCGCCGCCGTCACCGGCCTCCCCGCCGACGCCATTGAGCGCCTCGCCGCCGCCTACGGCCAGGCCGGCCGCGAGGGCCGCCCACCCGCCGTCATTCGTCTCAACTACGGCATCCAGCGATCCGAAAACGGCGGCACCGCCGCCCGCGCCGTTTCCATGCTCCCGCTTGTCACCGGCTCCTGGCAGCAAAAGGGCGGCGGCCTCCTTCTCTCCACCTCCGGCGCCTTTCCGTTCAACGCAAAAAAACTGCACATGCCCGAGCTCATGCTCTCCAGTCCTCTACGCCGCCCCTCCCGCACCGTCAACATGAACGAACTCGGCCTCGCTCTGCAGCCCGCCTCGTCCATCGCCACCCCTTTGTTGTCATTCCGCAGCGCAGCGGAGGAATCTGCATCTCCCGCCGCAAGTCCCACCCCCGCAGCCCCGTGCACCTCCCCCACCCCAACTCCTTCCCCCCACACCCCACCCGCTTTGTCATTCCGCAGCGCAGTGGAGGAATCTGCATTTCCCACCGCAAACGCAACCCCCGACGTCAAGGCCCTCTTCGTTTACAACTGCAACGCCGCCGCCGTCGCCCCGGACAGCAACCGCGTCCTCGCCGGCCTCCGCCGTCCCGACCTTTTCACCGTCGTGCACGAGCAGTTCTTTACCGACACCACCGACTACGCCGACCTCCTCCTGCCCGCCACCACGTTTCTTGAGCACCGCGAGCTCATGGGCGCCTACGGCCACTACACCGTCCAACTCTCAGAGCAGGCGATCCGTCCACTAGGCGAGGCCCGCTCCAATCCCTGGCTCTTCTCCGCGCTCGCCCGCCGCATGGGCTTCACCGAGCCGGCCTTCACCGACACCGACGAAGACCTCATCACCCAGGCCCTCGACACAGATCACCCCTGGCTGGCCGGTATCACCCTCGAAACTCTCGCGAAAGACAAGATGCAGTCCATCAACCTGCCACAGAACGCGGAGGGCGAGGTCCTACCCTTCAGCGGACCGGGCTGGTTCCCCACCTCGGACGGCAGGGCGCAACTTATGCCGCTTCCGCTCTGGCAGCCGCCGGTCGAGTCCAGGACCGGCCATCCCCCGCCGACGGAACCACGCGAGGAGGCGTCCCCGCAAGCGTTCCCACTCGAGTTCCTTCCCCGCAAGGCCGACCACTACATGAACACCACCTTCGCCAACCTCCCAGGCCACCAGACCATGGAGCGCCGCACCGCCGGCGTCCTCGAAATGCACCCCGACGACGCCACTCCCCGAGCCATCACCACCGGCGACGCCGTAGAAATCTTCAACGCCCGCGGACGCATCGAGCTCGTAGCCCGCGTCGGCACCTCGGTGGCCTCCGGCGTCGTAGCCGCACGCCTCGACTGGCACAAACTCTCCCCCGAAGGCGCCAACGTCAACACCCTCACCAGCCAGCGCCTCACCGACATCGGCGGCGGTGCCACCTTCTACTCCACCCTCGTGGAAGTAGCCCGCCGACAGCGCCCGGCCGCCAACTGAACCTGGCAGCCAACCGAATCTGGCGCAAACGAAACCTGGTCGCCGACTAAATCTGGCAGCCAATGAAAGCCGTTTTGTACCCCCGCTCGACCGCTCTGACACCCGCAGCTTTGTTTGTCACTCCGCAGCTTTGTTTGTCACTCCGCAGCTTTGTTTGTCACTCCGCAGCTTTGCTTGTCATTCCGCAGCTTTGATTTGTCACTCCGCAGCGCAGCGGAGGAATCTGCATTTCCGCCCATAGCCTCAGCTCAAATCAACAAAAGCCACCCAACAAGGTGGCTTTTGTTGCTCAAATCCCCACGCCTACTCCCCCAGTGCCGGCCGAATCTCCGCGCTCGGATGCGGCTCATTGCCCCGGGGCCGCGTCGGCGTGGGCATGGCATCGCCACCCGGCAAGGGTTGATCCGGTGTGTATTCGTTATCGCCTTCGGGCGTCGCCACGGTGTCGGGCGCATTCTCCGGAACGCTGTCTTCCACTTCTGCAGGGCTTACAGGGTAGTCCGCCATCTAAATATCTCCCTCATTTTCGGCGCTTCGCACAGCGGCGTCATGGGCGGGTGAACCCGTCACCTCGTCCGTAGGCGTGTCATAAACCGGAGGCACTCCGGAAATCCGTCCGTCGGTCGTCACATTCTGCGCAGGCGGCACGCTCTCATTGCCTGTAAACTCGCTCGGACCATCGGGGGCAGGGGTCAGGTGCTCCGCACTCACCTCGTCAGCTGAAGGCACCGACGGATTCGGATCTCCGTCCGCCTGTGCGACATGCGTATTGCGGCTAGGTTCTGTCTCGCGCTCGATCTCCGCCGTCGAAAGCCGTCCGCCTTCCACCGGCGTCCCCACTGGCACAACCGTCTCCTCGGGCATGGAAATCTCCTCCTGCAGGGCGACGTTCATGTCCGACGCCATGCGTTCGAACTCTTCGATGCTCGGAAGATCGCTCACGTCCTTCAACCCGAACCGCAGCAGGAACTCTTTGGTGGTCTTGTAAAGAATCGGCCGCCCGATGACCTGTTTTCGTCCCGCCGTGGCCACCAGCTTGCGCGTCATCAGGCTCCCCAACACGCCGCCTGAATCCACACCCCGCACCTCCGACACCTCCGGCGCCGTTACCGGCTGCTTATAGGCCACCACCGCCAGGGTCTCCAGCGCCTGCAGACTCAGCTTCAGCGGCGGCTTCAGCAGCCGCACAAACCCGCGCACCGCATCGTGGT
>CAXTZL010000015.1:0-25623 GCA_964248555.1 uncultured Bryocella sp. | reverse complement strand
GGTTGTGGACCTCGCTGGTGACGCGGGTCTGCGGGAAGTTCTTCCAGATGAACTGGAGCATGAGCAGCTTGTAGAAGTCGGTGTCGAGCAGGGAGCGGACGATGGGGTCGAGCTTCCAGTTGTGGTTGTGCGCGCGCTCGGCGAAGTTGACGTTCATGGCTGAGAACTAGCGTAGCTGAGTGTGCGGTATGGGGTCGGACGGCGTGACCCTCCCCCCGTACTTTTCTTGCAAAGTCTTCGATTCAGGCAGTTTGCAGGGGTACTTGCGTCTGCAGGTACCCGCCGCTGAACTTGTCCCTGCATGCCGGGGTCTTTTTCGTTGACCCACTGCTATCAACGTAGCGTAAAACTAGGGGTTTCTGTGCAAGGCGCCGGGTTAAACGCGATATTCTGGTAGGCGACATGGCGACTAAAAAAGAGCTTCTGAACCAGCAGATCAAGCACCTCGACATTTCGCAGTACAACGTCGTTCCGATGGTGGAGGCGATGGCCGACATGGCCTACAGCTCGCGGGATTTGGCGCGGGCGGCGCGGATCTATGACGCGATGCTGCGCGATACGGAGTGCGGTGTGATCTTGTGCCTGGCGGGGTCGCTGATTTCGGCGGGTCTGCAGAAGGTGATCGTGGATCTCCTGCGCAACAACATGGTGGACGCCATCGTTTCGACCGGCGCGAACATTGTGGATCAGGATTTCTTTGAGGCGCTGGGCTTCCGGCACTACGTGGCCGGGGAGGAGTACAAGTACGGCGGCGGCGATGCCGAGCTGCGCGAGCTGATGATCGACCGCATCTATGACACGTTCATCGATGAGGAAGAGCTGCGCATCTGCGATGAGACGACGCACAAGATCATCGACGGGATGAAGCCGGGGGCGTATAGCTCGCGCGAGTACATCCGCGAGATGGGGCGCTATCTCCAGGAGAACGGGCGGACGCCCGAGAAAGGCAATGCGGACTCGATTGTGCTGGCGGCGTATGAGAAGAATGTGCCGATCTTTGTGCCGGCGTTTTCGGATTGCTCGTTCGGGTTCGGGATTGTGGCGCACCAGCATGCGCGGCAGGGTAAGCCGATGTGCTCGATCGATTCGGGCAAGGACTTTTACGAGTTGACGCAGTTCAAGCTGCAGAACCCGACCACCGGCCTCTTGATGATCGGCGGCGGCGTGCCGAAGAACTTTGCGCAGGACATCGTGGTCGCGGCGGACATCCTGGGTGTGAAGGCGTCGATGCACAAGTACGCGATCCAGATCACGGTGGCGGATGCGCGCGATGGTGCCTTGAGCGGGTCGACGCTGAAGGAAGCGAGCTCGTGGGGCAAGGTGGATCTGGCGCAGGAGCAGATGGTGTTTTCCGAGGCGACGATCGCGTTTCCGCTGATTGCGGGGTATGCGTGGCATAACCAGGCTGCGGCGGCTCGGAAGGGGAAGGCGTTTGCGGAGAAGCTGGAGATGGTACCGGCGTAAGAGGGCGTCGCGAGCAAATCAACTCAATCCACTAAATGTGTTCTGTGAAGCACCATGAGTTTAGTATCGGTCAGGTGCCCTCTCAGATAAGCACTTGCTGACCAGGGAATCGGATGCGAGTATTTAGACGTGCAATGGTTGATTGACCTGTTCACGCACGTCCGCGCATCCTCTCTGGGGCAAGACGCCGTGATCGAAATCATGATCGCGCTTTTAGGTGTCATGATCGCTGTACTGACTCTAGTTGCCGGGCTCGTGACAATTTTGATTGCGGTAGCTGCCTTTTTCGGGTACAGCTCACTCAAGGATAATGTGGTTCAAGCGGCCGTTCAGAGAGCTGATGAAGTTGCGATTAAGGTCGCAAGGGAAAGTGCAAGGAAAACTTTGGTCGAAGGGCGACTGGAGGAACAAGCGTCATCGATATTGCAGAGTATTCCGCCTCCAGCGAGAAGGAAGGTCTCGACTCCAAGCGCAAAGCTTACGACTCGGATGAAGGACGACGCTGAGTTGAAAACAGGGAAGGGAGAGGAAGATGACGGCAAGAGAAGAAGAAATCGTAAAAGGCAGCCAGTTTGAAGCACCAATCGATATCACCTCTCTGGCCAATAGGCTTGGTATTCCCGTTTATGAAACAACCGATCTACCAACGGGCGTATCTGGCAAGATTGAGCGTGATCTAGGTGGACGGAATCTCAGCGGTTACAACATTTATATAAATGCCGCAGATTCGTATTCACGACAAAGATTCACCATCGCCCATGAGATTGCTCACTATCTTCTACATCGGGAAAAGATAGGCGATGCGCTATCAGATGACGGCCTCTACAGGAGCGTTAATGTCTCCACTCGTGAGGAGTCTGCAGCGAATAACAAGGCGGCCGCTCTCCTTATGCCGGCCGATTTGGTACGTCAGCATCTTGATAGCGGTCTTACTTCGTACGTGGATCTCGCGAGCCTCTTCGCAGTGTCTGTTCCAGCTATGAAGGCCCGCTTGAAATTCCTCTCTTACTGGTGAAGCTGCATCATTGCGATAGTTGCGCCCCCCTGTGGCCTTCTTCAAAGAAGAATCATTGCTGGCTCGGCCCTAGCTTATGCCTAGCTTAAGTTGGGTCAGCACTGAATTTCGTTCCACCAGTGATCGAGACTTCACAAGCTACTGAGATGGGACTCAGTGGAGCAACTTCCTAGTGTTTAGGCTCGGAGGATGGCTTCTACGGACCAGTCTATGAATTCGCAGCCGCTTACGGAGAGGGTGGCGTGGGTTTGGCTGGGTAAGACGTACTGGATGGCCATGGGGTAGGCGGTGGCTTCGAACTGGGCTCGGACGCCTTCTTCTGCCCGGCCTCGTTCGCGGGTGTCGCGGTGGAGACGGTGGGTGGGCGGACCTCGTGCGGGATCATTCAGGCTCGATCAGCCGGTTGCGCGGCGTATTTTTACTTTTTGCAGGGACTGCTCGCTGCAGTGGGTGTTCTTGAAGTCTCGGGGCGGTTTGAGGTCTAAGCTGGGCGAGTTCCCCGAAGTACCGTGTCGGAGACTACCGGTTTACCGCGAGCCTGGAAGACGGTACGGTGACTCTCTTTGTCGTACGTATCGGAAACCGTCGCGAGGTGTACCGGAAGCCCTGACGGCTATCAGAGCAGATTCCCTGCGGAAACGACAACCAGGCTGACGGTGCAAAACACAGATTCCCTTCGGGAATGACAATCAAGAAGAGCGCTTTCCTTGAGGGTGTGGCTGGTTCGGATGCAGATTCCTGCGCTGCGCTGCGGAATGACAACAGGACGTGCCTCTGAGTGGGCCGGGCGGCTGTTGATTGCTGGTTTCGGATGCAGATTCCTCCGCTGCGCTGCGGAATGACAGTAAGGAAGGTGTGTCGCGGCGGAGGCGGCGGGGCTTTGAAGGGCTCCAGGCTGGGCGAGTTTTGGAAGTACGGTGTTGGAGATTACCGAATTATCAGCAGCAGTGAGGACGGTACAGTGACTGTCTTTGTGGTGCGTATTGGGAACCGGCGCGAGGTGTACCGGAAGCGCTGACGGCTGGAAACGCAGATTCCCTTCGGGAATGACAACCAGGCTGACGGCTGGAAACGCAGATTCCCTTCGGGAATGACAACCAAAAAGATGGCGGGAATGCAGATCCCTTCGGGAATGACAACCAGGCTGACGGCTGGAAACGCAGATTCCCTTCGGGAATGACAACAAAAAAGGGCGCGCTTTCCTTGAGGGTGTGGCTGGTTCGGATGCAGATTCCTGCGCTGCGCTGCGGAATGACAACAGGACGTGCCTCTGAGTGGGCCGGGCGGCTGTTGATTGCTGGTTCGGATGCAGATTCCTGCGCTGCGCTGCGGAATGACAGTAAGGGGATGGAATAAGGGGTGGTGAGCCGGTCTTCTCGCTGAAGCTTTGTGCCCTTTGTGGGTGATTGTGACGGTTTGGGCGTCACGTTACCTTGCTGGGGAAGTCGCGGGGTTTGGGGTGGGGGTGTGGGGCGGGTGTGGCGAAGTTTGCCCTTGGCCCGGTGGCCTCCTTGCCTGCGGCGGGGAGAGTGCATGGCGGTATTGACCGAGGAGCGGCGGGGAGAGTGGGTCGGGTCGGGGCGCGGGGGGCTGGGAGGAGCGGCTGTCCGGCCGTGGTTGGGGCTGCGGTGGTTGATGCCCGGGGTTGCGGGGTTGATGGCGGTGTGGCTGCTGGTGGGTGTTGGGATGGCTAGCCGGTGGCCGCTGGTGCATGATGCGCCGCTGATGCACTACGTGGTGTTTGCGATGGATCACGGGCAGGTGCCGTATCGCGACATTGTCGAGATGAACATGCCGGGGACGTACGTCATCGAGGGGGCGGCGATGCACGCCCTGGGCGGCGGGGCGTTCGGGTGGTGGCTTTGGGATGCGCTGCTGGGGCTCCTGGCGGTGCTTTCGAGTGCGTGGATGGCGGGACCGGGGCGGCGGTCGGCTGGGGTGGTGGGCGGTGGGATGGCGTACCTGTTTCACCTGTCGGACGGGGCTTGGAACCTGGGGCAGAGGGACTGGACGGTGGCGGCGCTGCTGCTGGTGGGGTTTGGGTGTCTGTTTGCGGCGTTGCGGAGACGGCAGCCGGTGTGGATGGCGGGGTTTCTGTGCTTCTGCGGGCTGGCGGCTTCGATCAAGCCGCCGGTGATCGGGATTGGGGTCGTGTTTGTGGCGGCCGTGTGCTGGCTGGTGGGGCGCGGGGCTGGTGGTTTTGACGGGCTTGATGGGGCTGATGGTTTTGATGAGGTTGCGCCGGGCTGGGAAGTCTATGCGGTGTGGGCCGGTGTGGGATTCCTGGCGCCCTGTGCGCTGGTGGTGGGATTTCTGCTGCACTGGGGCAATACGAAGGAGTTTTTAGGGTTGCTGCATGGGTTGGTGGCGTACTACGCGAGCCTGCAGCGGATGAGTTTCCGGCACCTGGTGGTGGCTTCGTTGCATTTGAAGGCCGTGCTGGTGCCGGCGCTGGTGGTGTTTGCGCTGGGGCGGTTTTCAGGGGCTTCGGGGTTGCGGGAGCCGGCGTGGCGGCGGCGGGATGCGGGGCTGTTGTTGCTGGCTGCGGTCTGCGGGGCGGGGCTTTTTGTGGTGCAGGGGAAGGGTTGGGATTACCACCTGTATCCGGAGCTGGCGTTTGCGCTGGTGTGGGCGATGGTGGCCTTGCAGGGGGCGCTGGAGCGGGCCGGGGAGCGCCGGGGGGCGGCGGTGCTGGCGGCGGTGACGGTGCTGTTTGCGAGCCTGGGGCTGGTGCCGAAGATGCTGCTGGCGGAGCGTCGGGCGGTATATCCGATGGCTACGGTGAGGAACCTGCAGCGGGATTTGACGGAGCTGGAGGGGGAGCAACTGGGTGAGCCGGGGCTGAGCGGATCGGAGCTGGGAAGGGCGGAGCTTTCGGGGAAGGTGCAATGCCTGGATATGACGCTGGGGGGGTGTGTGAATGTGTTGTATCGCATGCGGCTGCTGCAGGCCACGGGGTACATTTACGACTTTTACCTGTTTCCGGAGCACGGGACGGCGGTGACGGCGGGATTGCAGGCGGGGTTTCTGGGGCAGGTGCGGGCTAGGCCGCCGGAGCTGATGGTGCTGAGTTCGCAGTCATGGCCGGGGGATGCGCGGGGGTACGGGCAGTTGGGGAACTGGCCGGCGTTTCGGGATTGGCTGGAGAGTCACTACCGCGTGGTGCGGGAGTCTCCGGTGCAGGCGCAGACGGCGGGATACCGGATCTATGCGCTGCGGGGAGAGGCTGCGGGTGTTGGGAGGCCGTAGGGTTTAGTGGAGGAGTTTGCGGGTGTTAAGTGCGCGGAGGATGATTTCCACGGACCAATCGATAGATTCGCAGCCGGAGACGGTGACGTTGGCGTGGGTTTGCGAGGGCAGGACGTATTGGACCGCCATGGGGTAGGCGGTGGCTTCGAACTGGGCGCGGACACTGCCTTCGGTGCGGCCTCGTTCGCGGACGTCGCGGTGGATGCGGCGGGCGAGGCAGACCTCGTGCGGGGCGTCTACGTAGACGGCGAGGTCGAAGAGGGGGCGCAGGTCGGGGTAGTGGAGGGCGAGGATGCCTTCGACGACGACGAAGGGGCGCGGGGCGATTTCGTCGAAGGTGTCCGGGACGCGGGAATGGGTGCTGAAGTCGTAGCGCGGGCGCCCGATGGCGTGGCCTTCGGCGAGGGAGCGGATGTGGGCGATGAAGAGCTCAGACTCGAGAGAGTCGGGGTGGTCGAAGTTTTGTTTGTGGCGGTCGTCCAGGGGGAACTGGGAGAGGTCGCGGTAGTACCAGTCGAGCGGGAAAAGCGTGGCGTCGAGGGTGGAGGCGAGTTCTTTGGCGAGGGTGGTTTTGCCGGAGCCGGAGCAGCCGGCGATGCCTAGGACTACAGGACGGCGGGGAAAGCTCAGCTGCTGTGACGTGCTCACAGGGTCCAGTGTAACGGCGTGGGCTAGGTATGGGGCGCGCGAGGGTGCGCGATGATAGGGAGGAGGTGTGGAGCTCTGGGGCGTTGTTGCGAGGGTCCGGGGCTCCTGCGTGCGCCGGTATGCGGCTCGAAGGCTCGCGCGGGTTAACGTGGATTTCTACTCATGAACCGATCCCGATCGCCATTGGACGGCGTATTTTTGGCCATTGCGGCGTTTACCTGCTTTGTGTTCGCGGACACGTGCATCAAGGGGCTGGTTCGGTACCAGCTGCCGGTGTACGAGGTGGTGTCCTCGGTAGCGGTGCTGGAGCTTGGGCTGCTGACGGGGTATGCGGCGGTGCGGGGGCGGCTGCGGGCTTTGTGGCCGAAGCGGCCGGTGCGGGCGCTGCTGCGCTCCGGGCTGGACCTGCTGAACAACCTTTGCGTGGTGATTGCGCTGCGGCATCTGCCGCTGGCGCTGTTTTACATTCTGGTGTTTCTGGCGCCGGCGGTGACCACGCCCCTGGAAGCGGTGTTGCTGAAGGAGCCGTTGGGGGGTAAGCGATGGTTGGCCGTCATGACCGGGTTTGCCGGTGTGGTGATTGCGGTCAATCCGCTGGGAACGGCGCGGGCTGGGGATCGCACGGGTTACCTGGCGTGCGTGGTGTGTGTGGCGTGTTTTCCGCTGAATATGGTGTGGTCGCGGCGGATGACGCAGGCGGAGACGCCGGAGAGCCTGACGTTTTTCTCGGGCATGCTGCAGGGGGCGACGGGGATCGGAATGGTGGTGGGCCACGCTGTGCCGGTGACGGGGCGGATGGCGGAGTTGTTTGGGGCTGCAGCGGTGGCATCGCTGATCGGCGGGCTTTGTTTCTTTCTAGCGTTGCGGCGTACGTCGGCGGCCACGGTTTCGCAGTTCCACTACACGCAGCTGTTGACGGGCGCGCTGCTGGCGTTTGCGATCTGGCGGGAAAGGCCGACGGTGTCCATGGTGGTCGGTGGGGTGCTGATCGTGGTGTCGGGCTGGGTGGCGGCGAAGATCGTGCAGGGTAAGCCCATGGCGTCGCTGGAGTAGCCGCGAGGCGATCTGTTGTCGCGGCCGTCGCGGGCCGAACCGCAGATTTCCTTCGGGAATGAGAGAAAAAGCAAAGGCCTGCAGATCGAGAGCTACGCGGGACCTGTTTGCGTGGCGGCGGCTATCTGGGGGATGAGGGCTCGGAGTAGCGCGGTGAACTGCTTTTCGACGCGCCTGCCGGTCTCCATGACCTCGCTGTGTTGAATGGGGCGGTCGAGGATGCCGGCGGCCATGTTGGTGACGAGTGAGAGGCCGAGCACGTCGAGGCCCATGTGGCGGGCGGTGATGACCTCGTGGACGGTGCTCATGCCGACGAGGTCGGCGCCGAGGGTGCGGAAGGCGCGGATTTCGGCGGGCGTTTCATAGCTGGGGCCGAGGACGGCGAGGTAGACGCCTTCGGGCAAAGGGATGCCCTGGCGGTCGGCTTCGGCGTGGGCGAGTTGGCGGAGCGTGGGGGAGTAGGCCTCGGTCATGTCGAAGAAGCGCTGGCCTGCGCCGGGGCGGGCGGCGAAGCGGGGCTCGTTGGGGCCGAGGGCGGCGTTGGTGCCGGTGAAGTTGATGTGGTCGGAGAGGGCGACGAGGGTGCCTTCGCCGTAGGCGGTGTCCATGCCGCCGGCGGCGTTGGTGACGATCAGTGTCTGGCAGCCGAGGAGGCCGAGAACGCGGGTGGGGAAGGTGACCTCGGAGAGCGGGTAGCCTTCATAGGCGTGGACGCGGCCGGCCATGACGACGACGTTTACGCCGTTCACTGTGCCGAGGATGAGCTGCCCGGCGTGGCCTTCCACCGTGGAGAGCGGCCAATTGGGAATGTCGCGGTAGGGGATGGTGGTAGCGTTTTCGACGTGTGTGGCGAAGTTACCGAGGCCAGAGCCGAGAATGATGCCGAGGGTAGGCTGAAAGGCTTGGTGGGCGGGGTGACGGCTGAGGATGTAGTGGGCGGCGGTTTGGGCTCGGGCGTAGATGTCCTGCATTCTTACCTCTCTCGTTGCCAGTTCTTCCAAAGCAAAAGAGAAAGGATGAAGATGTTTCCTTCTGCGGTGCTACGAATCCGCTCGAACGCGCCGATGGCCGTGACGGCAAATTCGATAAACTCACGTGCCTGTTGCCAACTCACCTCGTAATCCAGGTCATAGTCAGCATTGTGTCGGGCTACCTGCAGGCGAATGAAGTTAGCCGCCAGCAACTGCATGTCTTCTGAAGCGGAACCACCGTCGAGCAACTCCCGCAGGGGCGGGTTCAGTTTAGGGGACGAGAACTCTCCACAGACTCTCCGCATTTCGCCATGGTCAAACCATCGGTGTACCCGGTTGGCCGTATTCGAAGGAACGAATGGAGCTATCTGCTCTACACCTGCTTCGCTTAGGTGGTGGAAAAGGGCGTAGTAGGAAGACGAAACCGCGCGTCTCAGATCGACGTTGCTTGCGCTTAGAACTCCTGGCTGTGGAGGATTGCCAAGAAGCCGGATCGAATGTTGAATCAGTTCCTCTGAGAAACTCAAGCCGCGGGCTCGATCCACGTATGGGGAAACCGGCTGAGTCCACTACGCAGTAACTTTAATACGAGTTCAGTCGAGTACTGACTGAATGCCCGAACCCAACGCTCATCCGCATCAAGATCGCGGCGCAGATGGAAAACCAAACGCAAGGAGGGATCGCCCGTGTAGTCCTCCGTGATTTCTACGCGAACACTTTCGACGCCTACGAATAGTTTGGTGGCCGCGACGATCTCCTCCGCCAAGGCCTTTTCGCGTTCGCTCTGTTCGTCCGCTTTCAACATGGCGCCAGTATAGCGTCAACGTGGGAGCAGCATGCTGACGATGGAAGCGCTCATGAGGTTGGCTACGGTGCCGGCGAGCATGGCGCGGAGACCGAGTTTGGCGAGTTCGTTGCGGCGTTTGGGGATGAGGGCGCCGATGCCGCCGATCTGCATGCCGACGGAGCCGAGGTTGGCGAAGCCGCAGAGCGCGAAGGTGGCGATGGCGAGGGTGCGGGTGGAGACCTCCCCGGCGCGGGCCATCTGACCTAGCTGGGTGTAGGCGATGAACTCGTTGAGGACGGCGCGGGTGCCGATGAGGTCGCCAACCTTGCGGGCGTCGACCCAGGGAATGCCGATGAGCCAGGCGATCGGGGCGCAAAGGGTGCCGAGGGCGGTGCCGAGGGAGTGTGGGAAGGGGATGTGGCCGTGCGCCCAAAGCTCGTTCGAGATCCCGAGCAGGATGGCGTTGATGAGGCCGACGATGGCGAGGAAGCTGATCAGCATGATCGCTACGTTGAAGGCTAGCTGGCCGCCGTCTATAGTTCCTCGTGCAATCGAGCCAATGAGGTTTTCGTTCTTATGTTGCTCTTCCGCGGGGATTTTGACGGTGCCCAGAGTTTCGGGAATCTGGGTTTCGGGTACCAGCATTTTGGCGACGAGGATGGTGCCGGGGGCGGTCATGATGACGGCGGACAGCAGGTCCTGGGCGCGGATGCCGAAGCTGATGTAGGCGGCCATGATGCCGCCGGAGACGTGCGCCATGCCGGAGGTCATGATGGTCATGAGTTCGGAGCGGGTGGCGTTGTCGAGGAACGGGCGAATGGTGAGCGGGGCCTCGGTCTGGCCCATGAAGATGGAGGCGGCGACGTTGGTGGACTCGGCGCCTGAGGTTCCCATGGTCCGCTGCATGATCCAGGCGACGCCGCGGATGACCACCTGCATGATCCCGAGGTGATAGAGCATGGCAAAGAGCGCGGAGACGAAGATGATGGTGGGCAGGACGGCGAAGGCGAAGACTTCGAGCGGACTGGAGGGGTCGCCGAGCTTGCCGAAGACCATGGAGGAGCCGTCGACCGCATGGGCGAGGAGGCTGGTGACGGCGCCGGCGGCCACGCGAAGAACCGTCTGGCCGTAGCTCCATTTGAGGACGAGAAAGGCGAAGAGCACCTGCAGGCTAAGTCCCCAGGCGACCGTGCGCCAGTTGATGGCGCGACGGTTGGCGGACAGGGCGTACATGAGTCCAAGGAGGACGGCGAGGCCGAGCAGACCGGTGAAACGTGCCAAAGGCGGGTGCTCCGGAGAAGGAGTGGGTTGGATTACCGCGAGTGTACCGGAGATGCTGCTTTGGTGCCTGTGGGCCAGGGAAGTGAGCTAGCGGGCGGAGAGGGCGAGGCGCACGGTGAGGTTGCGCGGCGGGAAGCAGGAGGCGTTGTCGCAGGCCTGGTAGCGCAGCTTGCCGGTGAGGATGGATTGGCCGGCGGGCTGGGCTGCGAGTTCGAGGCGCAGGTTGAAGTCGCCGGCGTAGGTGCTGAGGATTTCGCCCGTGCCGATCTGCAGATGGTAGGGCGTGCCGGCCGGGAAGTGCGTTTCGAGCACGTGGGCGGAGGTGCCGGGGTCCAGCTGGAAGGTGGTTGGGATCAGGGTTTCATCGTCCGGTTTGTGGGAGTTGATATGAAATCCCGGCGCGATGTGGAAGCGAAGTTCAATCCAGGCAGGCTTTCCGGCGGTTACGGTGAAGGCGTCTGTTTGTAGGCTGACCCGCTCGGGACGGGTGGATTTAGGGGCTTGATTGAGGTCGAGATGGATGTCCTGCGCGAAGGCCGCGGGGGTCAGCAGGGCCAGAGCGAAGCCGAGGTGAGCGAGATGGACGCGCCTGTCTGCCGAGTTGCGGTGGGCGGCAGCCATTATTGTCCCTGGGAGGCGACGATGGCCTGGATTTCGGCTTCCATCTGATCCTTGGAGGGTGCGCCGGCATTGACGTTGACGACTTTGCCGTCGCGGTTGATGTAGAAGGTTTCGGGCAGGTAGTCAACGCCACCGTAAGACCTGGCGACGTCCTCCTTTTTGTCCGGCATCAGCACGGGGTAGCTGACGCCGATTCTTTTGGCCGCGTGTGCGACTTCGGCGGGGGACATGTTCTCGTCCTGGGAGAGGCCGACGATGACCAGGCCCTGAGGCTTGTATTTGGCAGAAAATTCCTGAAACCAGGGCATTTCCAGCTTGCACGGGCCACACCAGGTGGCCCAGAAGTTGACCACGACAGGGTGACCTTTGAGGTCGGCGAGGGAGACCTTTTTGCCGTCGGTGTCGGTGAGGGTGAAGGCCGGGGCGGGCTTGCCGAGGAGGCTGGCACCCTGGAAGTCAGCGGGAACCGAGTCGGAGGTGCCGGCGGTGGAGGCGGGCTGCAGCTCGATGTGATTGGCTTCCATTGCCGCGCGCCGGGCATGCAGATTGTGCACACCGGCCCAGAACAGAAGCACGATTGCGAGAAGCATGAACCCAAGAACTCCAAACCTGCGCGCCACGGTCACCCTTTCAAGAGCCCCTTGCGGACTCGGAACACATTGTTCAGTGTAGCGCCTCCATGTTCTACGCTCTGCTAGCATGCGGGGTGAATGAGCGGTGAGACACAGTTGAAGACCGGGTCCGAGGCTGCGGCGCTGGTGAGGCTGGAGGCCGCTGCGCTCGAGGAGTTGGCGCGGCGGCTGGAGGGTTCCGCTGCGGAGACGCTTGCTGCGGTTCTTGCCCGGCTGGCGGAGGCCGTGCGCGCGGGGCACCGGGTGGTGTTGTGCGGAATCGGCAAGAGCGGGCTGATTGCGCGCAAGATTGCGGCGACGATGGTGTCGCTCTCGGTTCCGGCGTTGTTTTTGCACCCGGCCGAGGCGATGCACGGTGACCTCGGCCTGCTGGCGGCAGGCGATGTGCTGCTGGTGCTCTCGTATTCGGGAGAGACGGAGGAGGTGTTGCGCCTGCTGCCTGCCCTGGAGCGGCTGGGAGTTGGGTTGGTGAGCCTGTGCGGCTGCCCGGAGTCCACGCTGGCGCGGGCGAGTGGGCTTGTGCTGGACGTGAGCGTGGCGCGGGAAGCGTGTGTGCACCAGCTGGCACCGACGGCTTCGACGACGGCGATGCTGGCCTTGGGAGACGCGCTGGCTGTAGCCCTGGGAGACCGGCTTGGCTTTGCTCCGCAGAATTTTGCCTCGCTGCACCCGGGCGGGCAGCTGGGACGGCGGCTGACGCCGGTGCGGGAATTGATGCATACCGGAGGAGCGGTGCCGGTGGTGGCTCCCGAGGCGCGGCTGGCGGAGATTATGCACGAGATGAGCGCCAAGCGGCTAGGGATGACCACGGTGCAGAACGAAGGCCGGCTGCTGGGTGTGCTTTCGGATGGAGATCTGCGGCGACTGATGGAGCGTGAGGGGCCAAAGGCGTTCGATTGCACGGCGGCGGAGGTGATGCACCGCAGGCCGCGGCGGGTGGTCGGGGCGATGTTTGTGGCCGATGCGCTGCAGTTGATGGAGGCGCACAAGATTACGTCGCTGGTGGTGAGCGATTTGTCAGAGAACAGCCCGGTGCTGGGCGTGGTGCATTTGCATGATCTTCTGCAGTCGCTCGGTGCGGCGGAGGCGAAAGAAAAGAAACTTTCGTAATCTATTCGCCCCGGGGTGGGTTGGTTACAATCGAAGCCGACATGCAACGTTGGTCTCAACTCTTTATCCCGACCCTGCGCGAAGCGCCTTCCGATGCCGAGGTGGCCAGTCATAAGCTGCTGCTACGCGCGGGCTATGTACGGCAGCTGGGCGCTGGTATTTACAGCTATCTGCCGCTTGGACAGCGTTCGTTGAACAAAATTGTGCGCATTGTGCGGGAGGAGATGGACCGCATTGGGCAGGAGTTTCATCTGCCGGCGTTAAATCCGCGCGAGATCTGGGAGGAGAGCGGCCGCTGGACGGGCATGGGCGACAACATGTTCCGGCTAAAGGATCGCAGGGGTGCGGAGCTGGCGCTGGCGATGACGCACGAGGAGATTATGACCTCGATCGCGCGCAGGGAGCTGCGCAGCTATAAGCAGCTGCCGCAGATCTGGTATCAGATTCAGACGAAATTTCGTGATGAGCCGCGGCCCAAGAGCGGGCTGCTGCGGGTGCGGCAGTTTTTGATGAAGGATTCGTACTCGTTCGATCTGGACGCGGTGGGCCTGGATGAGAGTTATCGCCTGCACGATGAGACGTACCGGCGCATTTTCACCCGCTGTGGCTTGGAGTTTGTGGCGGTGGAGGCGGACTCGGGAGCGATGGGCGGATCGCAGTCGCAGGAGTTCATGGTGTATACGGAGGCGGGTGAGGACCTGATCGCGAGTTCGGCTTCGGGGTATGCGGCGAACCTGGAGAAGGCGACCTCGAAGCTGTTGCCGGTAGAGGATCTTGCGTCGACCGGCGATGGGAGGCCGGAGCTGGTGCATACGCCAGGTAAGGGTGCTATCGCCGATATCTGCGAGTTTCTGCAGATTTTGCCTTCGCAGGACATCAAGTGCGTGGCGTTTATGGGTTCTACTGCTCCTAGTTTCTCCGATGTTAGCAGCGAGCGTTTACGGCCGATTGTGGCCTTCGTGCGAGGAGATCATGAGGTAAATGAGACTAAGCTGATGGCTGCAACTGGAATTTCTTCCCTGCGCTCCATGGATCCCACTGAGCTGCAAAAGTACTTGCAAGGACCGGCGGGTTTTCTCGGGCCGATCGGCTTGACAGAGATAGTTGACAACGAGCATGTCCCTAGTCTGTTTGAAACGCATCCTGCTTTCGGTGCGGGCACCGCTAAGCGGAATACTGTCGCACTCTATCGAAACGCCAGGAACCCGAATGACGGGTTAAAAACCATTGTTGTTATGGACTACGGTCTTGAGGGCCGCAAGGATCTCGTTGCCGGGGCGAACAGGCTGGATTACCACTACCGCAATGTGACGCCGGGGCGTGATTTCACGCCCACGCTGACGGCAGATATCCGCAACATCAATGAAGGCGAGCTGGATCCTGTCGGAGGTGAGCCCTTGCGGCTGGGGAAAGCCGTCGAGATCGGACACATTTTCAAGCTGGGATACAAGTATTCGGAGGCGATGGGGTCCCGGGTGTTGGACCGCGATGGCAAAGAGGTGACCCCCATCATGGGCAGTTATGGCATTGGAATCGAGCGGATTCTGACGGCGGCGATGGAAAGCTCCGCAGCAGCGTTTGCGGCGGATGTCGCGGCTTCGAAGCCCGGGGGGCCAGCCGCCTCCGAGCAGTTCGCGTTGCCGGTGTCGATCGCGCCGTACGAGGTCGTCGTTTCGATTACCAATACGCGTGAGGCGGCGCTGAACGAGGCGGGAATCGATCTGGCGGAAGCGCTCTCTCGCGCTGGCGTGGATGTGTTGCTGGACGACCGGGATGAGCGCGCCGGGGTGAAGTTCAAAGACGCGGACCTGATCGGTGTACCGTTTCGCGTGAACGTCGGCAAGCGTCTGGCCGAGGGGGTGTTGGAGCTGGTCGACAGGTTGAGTGGCACAACCCTTGATATCCCGGTGGAAGGAGCCGCTGCACGCATTGCGGATTTCGTTGCTGCCTCCAAGATTTAGCTGCTTGATTTGCGGTGTAGCAGCACTGCGAAGTGCCTGGTCTGACCTATGCCTGTTCGTGTGAAGTACGGAAAAGCTCGACATTCTCTCCTGTGGCGCGCGGTTCGCGTGCTGCTGGTGTTGGTGCTGCTGCTGGCCGTGGCGGGCGGGATCACGTTCGCTGTGGAGTATCACCAGTATGCCGGGCTGGTCGACGAGAGATTGGCGCAGGGGCCGCTGTTTGCTTCCACGGCACAGATTTTTGCGGCGCCCCAGGAGGTACGTCCCGGGCAGCACCTGTCAGCCGAGGCGATTGCAGCCAGGCTGCGCAAGGCCGGATATGCCGAAGAGCAGGGCAACACGCTGGGAAGCTATGCCCTGAGCGGGGACGCTATCTCCATCAAGCCGGGCCCGCAGAGTTACCTGGCAACCGATGGAGCCACGATCAGCACGCCAGGGGGTGTGGTGCAGGCCATTACGGCTGAAAATGGGGCCGCACTCAGCGCGTACCGGCTGGAGCCGCAGTTGATTACGGCATTGAGCGAGGACAAGAACCGGACCAAGCGGCGCATGGTGACTTACGACGAGATCCCACCGCGGATGGTGCAGGCCGTGCTGGCGATCGAAGACCGTCGTTTTTTCGAGCATTCCGGAATCAACTACGTGCGTACGGCGAAGTGCGCGGTGCAGGATCTGCTTGCCCGCCATATGGCCTGCGGAGGGTCGACGCTGACGCAGCAGTTGGCACGGGCATTCTTTCTCACGCCGCAGAAGACCTATACGCGAAAGATCGCGGAAATCATGATCACGTACCAGCTTGAGGATCGCTTTACGAAACAGCAGATCTTCGATATGTACGCCAATCAGATCAACCTGGGGCAGCGTGGGTCGTTCGCCGTGAACGGGTTTGGGGAGGCGGCGCAGGCCTACTTCGGCAAAAACCTCAAGCAGCTGAATCTGGCTGAGTGTGCGTTGCTGGCAGGAATGATCCAGCGTCCGAACTACTTTTCTCCCTACCGCCACCCGGACCGGGCAACAGAGCGGCGCAATGTGGTGCTGGATTCGATGGGCGAAACCGGAGCGATTACGGCGGCGCAGGCGGATGCGGCAAAAGCGGAGCCGATCAAGCTGGCACCGGCGGATGTGGACGCCAGTGAAGCTCCTTTCTTTGTGGATCTGGTGCACGACCAGATTGTGCAGCGGATTGGAGACTACGATTCCGGGCACTCGTCGCTTAGAATTTACACCTCGCTCGACCCGGAGTTGCAGCGAGCGGCTGCGGACGCTGTCGAGGTGGGCATGCGGCATGTGGATGATCTTGTGCGTGCGCAGCACCGTCGTGGTGGTGCGCCGACCACGATGCCGCAGATCGCGCTGATTGCCTTGAACCCCCATACCGGGCAGGTATTGGCGCTGGTGGGAGGCCGCAACTATGCGGCATCGCAACTGGATCATGCCACCGCCAAGCGGCCCACCGGATCTACCTTCAAACCGATTGTGTATGCGGATGCTTTCGCTACCTCGCTGAACGGAAACGGGCCGGGTGACACCGATGCCTTCACGGCGCTGAGTCTGCTGAATGATGATCCGCAGGATTTTGGCACGGATGGACGGCCTTACACTCCCGGAAATTTCGTGCATGGGGAATACCCGGGTATGGTCACGGCGGCGAGCGCTCTGGCGCACTCCCTCAATATGGCAACCATCGCGCTGGCACAGCGGGTTGGCTACGACAGTGTGGCTGGGCTGGGACGAGCCCTGGGGATCGCGAGTGCCAGGGCGACTCCTTCGGTCGCGATTGGTGCGTACGATGCCACACCGCTGGACGTGGCAGGGGCGTACACGGCGTTCGCGAATGGGGGGGTGCACCTTTCGCCCTGGCTGCTCTCCAGTGTCCGCACCACCAACGGGGACGTGGTGGCGGATTACACTCCAGACGCCAAGCAGGTGCTGGATCCGCGTGTAGCCTACCTGACACAATCTCTCATGCAGGGCGTCATCAACTACGGTACAGGCGCCTCGGTGCGCAAACTCGGTTTTACAGCTCCTGCTGCCGGTAAAACGGGAACGGAGCACGATGCCTGGTTTGCGGCCTACAGCTCCAATCTGCTTTGTGTGGTGTGGATCGGAAATGATGACTACTCGGATTTGAAGCTGCAGGGCGCCGATGCCGCAGCACCGATCTGGGCGGAGTTCATGAACCGGGCGATCCGGTTGCCACAGTATTCGGATATGAAGGGGTTTCTGCCCCCTCCCGATGGCATTCAGTTGATCCGTGTGGACCGTGCCAGCAGTCTACCGGCGGATGCAAGTTGTCCGAGCGACACGTTTGAAGCGGCCTTTCTCCCCGGAACGGTCCCTCAGACCACTTGTTCGCATATGGGAGTGGATGTGCAGACACTTGGCAGTCAACTTTATGGGGGGAGTGCGCCGGAGGATGAAGTGCCGCCACCGGTAGTGACACCTCCACGGGGAGCTGCGCTCCCACGGTCAGCGAGACCAGCAAGCCCGCAGCCTGAGCGCTGAGTGCGCGCCTAAGTTGTACAGACCGGGGTAGCTGATTTGTTTTAGATTCAGCTCATTCTTGTTCGCTTATGCTACGACGTCTGTGCTTGCTCCTATCTCTGGCGTTCTTGATCTACGCGGCCCTTCTAACCGCAAATTCGGTCAGTGGCTTTCCAGCGACACGCGCGACGCATACCCGTTGGCCCTGGTTGGGGGACAAGCCGGTTGGCGAAGACGGCTTTTACATGCTGTCGGTCGCAGACCACATCGCGCGGCAGCACCACGTGACCTACAACTACGGCCAGCCGGCCACGGGGTTTCAACCCCTGGCCACCTTTCTCTGGGCGGGTGTGGATCTGGTGGTTCTGCATGCCGGCGGCGACCTGTGGTCGCTAGTGCGGTCGGTGCTTTTGGTGCAGTGTCTGCTCTTCTTGGGCTTCGCCTGGATGTTAGCGGGATTTTCGGCGGAGGTTGCTCCCCGGCGATACCGTGAGTTAGTTTTTTTCCTTAGCTTCGTTCTTTGTCTTCTTGACTTCAGCCTGTTCCGGCTCTTCACTTACGGCCTGGAAACGGGACCGTATTTAACGTGCCTGGCTGTATGCCTGACGCTCTGGCGCCGGTTGGTGACGACCACCGTTCAACGTTGGCCCTTGGTCATTCTGTTTGGGCTGGCGGGGGGTGTTACGGGGCTGGCGCGAATCGATTTTGGGATTGTTTTCGCGCTTGTGCTGGCCGTTCTCGCTGCGAAACGGTATGTGTCGTTCGTGCAGGCTGCGGTATGCGGAGCGCTGGCGTTTTTGATCGTCAGCCCATGGTTTGCGTATGTGCATGGTGTTACGGGGGGATGGCTGCCGAGTTCCGGCAAGGCAGAAGGGGAGCTGATCACGCTGCACACGTTGGGTCGTATTCCAGCCGCCGGTGTGGCTTTGCTGGTGCACCTGGTGCCGTGGTCGTTTGCCAGCGCGAGCCGGTCTTTGCAGATCTTTGCAGTGCTGTGTTTCGGCGGGCTGGTGGTCTGGATGATCACGGCTCGCCGGGCCTTCAGGGAGGCGATGTCGCCGGAGTTTCGCCGGACGTTACTGCCGTGGGCGATCGGCTTTGGAGGGCTGGTCGCGGTGTACCCCATTTTTTTTTGGGTGGATTGGTTTTACCCGCGCTATTTTGCGCCGTTGCTGGTGGTCTGGGTTCCGGTGCTGGCGCTTTTTCTGGCGACGCGATCGTTGGTGCAGCGTTTTCCGTGGGGAGTCGCTGTGCTTTTGCTTGCCGTTTTCTGTGCGGAGGACATCCGGTCCCTGCACACGGGCCACATTGCGAGCAATCACATCGTGAGTGCGGGATACATCCGCGAGTACTACCCGACGGCGCGGGTGGGCGCTTTTCAGAGTGGAGCGATTGGCTTCTTTGATCACAACGTCGTGAATCTGGATGGCAAGATGAACGACGATGCCCTGCGGGCCTCCCATACGGGGCAGCTCGACGGCTACCTTGATCGGAGCGGGGTCGATGTGTTGGTCGATTGGAAAGCGTTAATTCACTATCACCTGCCGGCCGGTTACCTTGCTTCGGAGTGGAAGGTCTGTTCACAGCCGATGCCGATTGCGGACAGCGTGTGCTTTGAACGCAAGGCCAGATGAACGCTGCCTAGGTCAGCAGCCGACGCGGCGGCGTGGACCAAGCAGCTTGAGCATGCGGCCTACGGGCGCCTCGGTGGTTTGGCCTTCGGCGGGGAGCCATGGCTGGCACTGCGGACACCAGTAGGTGGCGCGGACCTGTTCGCCCTGTTTGCGCATCATGACCAGGGCGCCGCAGCGGCGGCACTCCTGGCCCTGGCGTCCGTATACCCAAAGCCGGTCGCCGGCGTTCATGGAATGCGTGGTGCGCCGGTTGCCGCTGTAGGTGACGATGCCGTCGGTGTTGTTTGAGTTGGAGCCGTTGTTGATGTTGGCGCGCATGTAACGGCCGGAGACCTCGGCCATGACCTCGAACTCACGGTCTGTAACGGTGCGGAGTTGCCGGAAGGGGTTTACGCCGGCGGCGAAGGCGACTTCCGATTTGTAGACGTTGCCAAGACCGGCCATGACGCGCTGGTTGAGTAGCGTGACGCCCACTTCGGCCTCGGGATGGGTTTGCGTGTAGGCCTTCATGGCGGCGACGCCAGCGTTGGTATCGTAGGCGTCACTGAGGATGTCGACGCCGAGTTTGGGGATTTGGGAGTAGCGCTCGAGGGAGCGCGCGGTGTGGAACTCGGTGACGGGAACGTTGAAGGCGACAGCGACGAAGTCCCCCGTGGTGATGGCGCAGCGCATGCTCGAGCGGGGAGAGAACCACTTTTCGCCGACGCGATAGATGTGCCAGGAGCCGGACATCAGCATGTGGGAGACGAGGATGAGCGGTTCAGAATCGGCGCCGGATGCGAGACCGCCGGCACCTGAAAAGTGAATGAGGCACCACTTGCCGCGGGCTTCCACCTTTTCGACGGTGCGACCGACGATGCCCCTGGAGTCGGCGACGGAGGCAAGGGTGGCGACGTTGGCGTCAAAGGCGGTGACGATTTTCTTGCCAATTGCCTTTTGCAGGGCGCGGGCCGCTCGATAGATTGTGTCGCCTTCGGGCATGGAAGTTAGATGTTCCGAACGGGGTTTCGATCAAAGTTGCCCAAGTCTTGGGCAGTTCTCTATCTCGCCTATCCCCATCGAAAAGGCGAACGCGAGTTGTTTGTAACAACAGCACACCAACGCACCCATTGAGCGGGCACGACATTTCCGATTGCTTGCTAAGGGGGCACAGTAGAGAGTGCTGCTGATATGGAAAAGCGTCGTTTTGAAGAGAGAAGAATGCCGCTGCAGTTGCTTCAAATACCCACAGCGACTTCTGTACCAAGACCCTGCAGCGGAATCCAAATGCGGCGATTGAAAACGGGGTGAACTACACCTGCCGCCAAGACCTTCGGCGCACGGTGCAAGCGGTCGCTAACACGCCGCTGAGGAGCAGCAGGAAGCTGGACGGCTCTGGTGTGGTGGCGATGGTGGAGGCGATTTCGGCGTTCAGGATATCTACTTCGCTTTTTCCGATGCTTGGTGTCAGGGAGATGGTGTTGATAGGAAGGGTTGAGGTGATGCCCAGAAAGACGCTCTGCTGGGCCTCGGGAATGGCGAGCTTTTCGAGAGAGATGCCATTGACCAGCACCGTCAGCGTTTGCGGGTCGAGGAAGGAGCCCAGGTCAAAGGCGATCGCAGAGACTCCGTTCGCACTTACCGTGTAGGTTTTGCTTCCGTCGAGACCCAGATACGTTTGTCCGGTGCCATAGTACTGATCGTTGAAGAGCTCTATGGATGCGGCACTGAAGGTAAGCGGGCCTACAGCATAAGGGTTCGAGACAGCTTGGAACGTGGTGTTGTTGCCCGGTTTCGGAATGGAGTATGTGACCGCGCCGGTGGTGGCCGAGGCGAAAGCGGAGGCAGAGCTGAACGCTACGGTGTCCGCATGTGCGGCCGCCGAGGCCGCAACGGCGCAGCAGGAGAACAAGAGTGGGAGCAAATGACGCATGAAAACCTCAAAAGTGGGAGTTGTATCTCTATAGTTTCTGAGCTTAGGGATTCTTGCAAGACCAAAGCTCTAAGGGCGAATGCCCAAGACACTCCATGCGACAAAAGGTCCCTCTCCGCAGTGGCAGAGGGACCTCGTGGAGGAGACTATTCCTTGTCGCTTACGAAGACAGCGGTTGTTAAGGCGGGGATGGTTGCCGTTCCCGTTTGATTGATAAGAACGGACTGGCGCACACCGAGGTCCTGCGACTTGGCTTGCACCGGATCCAGATGAAACTGCATACGGGCCAGCGCCGCATTGGTAAAGGTCACCTCCGCATTGCTTGCATTGAAGAAGACGACGAGATGGTGCGCCGTACCGCCGTAGTCATGCCCGTTGTCATCAAGCTTCATGACGATGAGTCCGGAAATCTGGCTCTGTCCGGTGTTGAGAAAGCTCAGGTTTGCCTGCACCTCGGCGAGCGTTCTCATGCGGAACAGATTGGTGCTGTAACGAATTTTTAGAAGCTCCTGGAACGCCGCTGTGGTGTTGCTGATGTTTTCCGGTGTGGCCTTCAACGCCGCGTTGGCCAGCAGCGGTTGTTCAAGAGGCCACTGCCCCTGATTGACGTTGGCAACGGGAAGACCAATGCCCCAGTTGTTTCCCTGAAGGCTCCAATCGATTTTGTTGAACCAATCGCCGGAGTTATAGCTGCCGTTGTCCATGTCCTTGGAGCGGAGCAGATCGTCAGCAGCCTGATAGAAGGGGACACCCTGAGCCAATGTGATCAGGCTCATGGCCACCACTTGCCGTCGGGCACGCATCGCGATTGTGTCTGCTGCGGCGGCCTTGAGTTGAATGGCGTCGAACAGGGTTTGGTTGTCATGAACGGAGCAGTAGTTGACATCCTCGAGCGGCGAAGCGGCATAACCCGCCGGCTGTCCACTGTAGGTTAACTGTGCGCCGGTTACGGCCTGGCCCTGCGCGTCGACGAAGCTGTAGTTCTTGAGACTGCCCGCGAGACTGAGACGGATGAGATCCGCATCACTGAGCAGCGTTGTGAGCTGATCGTTCGTGGCGGTATGTTGATTCGTGTAGGTGCTTGAGTCTGTAGCCAGACCCGTGGCGAAGCCCTGAACCTGGAAGTCGGTACCGAAGATGTTTCCACCGCGGATGGAATCGCGTATGCGGTCGTTGAAGCTGCCGATCCCGGTGCCATACAGATTGAGCTGGCTGGCATTCGGGCCGATTGCGTTGTTGGCCGCTTCCGCGATCTGGAAGCCTTCGCCGTAGATGTAGATCTTGCTGCCGTCGACACCGTCCTTTTCCGGGGTCAAGGCATTCAGTGCGTTGCGGATGTCGACCATGTTGTACACGAAGTGCAAGCCCATCGCGTCGAAACGGAAGCCATCGATTTTGTACTGCTTCGCGTTCAACACGACGGTGTCGATCATCAGCTTTTCCATCATCTGATGTTCGCTGGCGGTGTCGTAGCAGCAGGATCCCGTTTCGACGGCTCCGAAAGCGTCGAGGCGATGGTAGTAGTTGGGGACCACCTCGTCCAGGTTGGCCGTGGGTGTTTCGCCATAGGTGTAGGTGTGATTGAAGACCACGTCCTGGATCACGCGCAGACCATCAAGATGGAGGCCTTCTACCATGTCGCGGTATTGCAGAACCCGTTTGGATGGGTCGGTGGCATATCCGCCTTCGGGCGCCATGTAGTGCACCGGATCGTAGCCCCAGTTATAGGCGTCCGTGTTCTGGATGTTTTCGACCGCCTGTTGCTGCTGCTGCCCGTCGGGCGCGTACTGGGACAGAGGACCGGTTGTAGCCCACTGCGTCTTGTCTTCATTGATGCTGCCGAAGTGGAAGGTCGGCAACAGATGAACCGCCTTGATGCCGGAGATGGCAAGTTCATGAAGGTGACGCATCCCGTCGCTCTTCAGATCGGTAAATGCTTCGTAGGTTCCCTGCCGGGCTGCGGGCACCGTGGAGTCGCCCACACTGAAGTCCCGGACATGCAGCTCATAGATGCTGATGTCGTTGATGGCCTGCAGTTTAGGTGATGGCAGAAGATCCCAACCGTCGGGTTTGGTTGAAGCATCCTTCAGGTCGGTGATGCGGCTCATGGTGCCATTCAACGCAAGGTCCACGGAGTAGGGATCTGTCGTCACGTTTGTGTCGATAGCCTGGTCCGCCGAGACATAGACCTGCACGCTGAACTGGTAATATTTGCCCTTCCAGCTATCCTCGCCTTTTGCGATCCAGACGCCACCCTTTTCCTTCATGGCAATTGTCTTTTCGGGAGCCGTGTCGGTCTGCTTGTCGAAGAGCAGAAGGGAGACGTTCTGTGCCGTGGGTGCCCAGACTTTGATCTTTACCGGGGCGGGGTCGTCGGCATCGTCGTCAGCGGAAGTGCTCTTTGCGTCTTGAAACACCACGCCGAGTTTGCCCTTGTAGGCCAAGAGCGCGTCCAGAGCGCCGAAGGTTTGCACGCCTGTGGTGTACTTCAAGTTTCCACCCGTATCCAGGGCAGACACCTCCAGTTGACTCTTGAGGGCAGAGAGCACGGCGGCCGGTTGCACGGTTGTCGGCAGTTTCAAAAGTGTGTAGCTGCTCAGCTGCGGAAAGCGTGTGAGCTCCTCCGCCGTGAGCGTGCCGGAGAAGGCAGTGAGTGGGATGGTGGTGGCGCCCGTGAGGCCTGTGCTTGAGATCCCGAGGCCGGCGTTCAGGCTCGCATTGAGCGAGTAGTGCCAGGTGGAATTACCGTACGCGGCCGGGATGGCGATGGTGGTTGCGTCAATCCAGTAGGCCTGCAGCTGATTGAAACCGCCTGAGAGCAGCTGCGCCGCCGTGGGTTGCTGCGCAAACACGGTTGTGTTGCCGGAGATGACCCAACCTTCCAGCTGCTGTGGAATTTGCAGCGATTGGTCTGGACCAGGATCCTTGGTGTTGGTGGTGCAGTTGTGGATGATGAAGCCGAGATGACCTGAGGTGACGGCCACATCGAAGTAAGGGCCGTAGCTGTCATAGCCAGCGTAGTAGTCGTTGGTTCCGCAAAAGCTGCTGTCGGGATCGGTCGTGGCGCCATAGACATAGAGGACCCAGTTGTCGTAATCGCCAGCGGGCCGGTAGTAGTGAATGCGGGCGTGGCCGGCAGGAATCGGCGGATCCTGCCCCGTGGTGGGCATGGTTGTGCTCAGCGAGACGCTGCCCGAAAGCTGCCAGTACTCGTTGCCCTGCGTTGCGGGATCGACGAACTCTGTGCCGCCGGGATCTTTGGTCGCCCCGTTGTGAAGAATCAGCCCGACGTTTTGCGCCGTGGCCGTTACACCGACGTCGAAGTACGCTCCAAAGCCGTCCCTGCCGGTGACGGCGACCGGTCCATCCGTGAAGTCGTTTGGTTCGGTCGTGTCGCCGTAAGCGTAGACCGTCCAGCCGGTGTAGAGTCCGTCCGGGCGGAAGTAGTGAATGCGAATGTCGCCGCTGGGGATAGGCGGATCGGTTTGAGCTGAAACTGATCCTGAAGAGAATGCTGATAACGCCAGTAGGCACAAAGCCAATGCGATGCGCCGTACGTTGAATTGCAGTGCCATTTGATTCTCCAGATGTCACGCTAGTTCGGTCTAGTTTGTAAGGCTTGGGTCTTACTGCAGCTGCACAATTTCACCATGGAGATTGACCGGGACGGTCACGCTCCAGCTGGTTTGTTTGTGCTGCAGGGGGAGGTTCTTTCCGTCGAGGGAGGCTTTGTTCCGCTTCGGCGCCCAGTTATATATCTCCAACTGGTATTGTGTCCACCAAGGGGTAAAGTGGCCCTCTTGCGGCATGACTTTCACGGCCAATGAGCCGTCCGGCGCAAGCGCGCAGGAGAAGCGAATGCGCGCGTAGTTGTCGTTGCGATAGGCGAAGCTATGGCCATCATCGGTGTAGACCTCACCGGCACACGGCGTGTTGGGGTCGCTTGCCGGGTAGATGCGAAGCGTGAGCGGACCCACCGGTTTCTGTTCGGTGTTTTGCGTCAGCGGTTCGATGGGAAGGATGCTGCCTCCCCGGATGTAAACCGGAAGCACTTCAAGGCTGGGCTGAATCATGAGGGGCTTGTTTGCGTTGAGCTTGTCGCGCTGTTCGAGATCGCTTGCCTGCGTCTTGCTGCTGCGCTCGAACTGCTCGCCCGTCCAATAATCAAACCAGGTGCCCGGCGGCAGTTGAACCTCATAGGGCGCAATCTCGTCGGGTGACGGATTGGGGGCCACGAGAAGATCGTCGCCGACTAGGAATTCACTCCCGTTGTCATCCAGATCGATCGGATGCTCGTCGGCTGTGGCATGCGGGAACTCCACAAAGAGCGGCCGCATGAGCGGGATGCCCGTATGCGAGGTCTCCTCGACCGTGGTGTACATGTAGGGCAGAAGTTTGTAACGCTCCTCGATGAAGTGACGCCGAATGGCTTCCTGCGCCGGGCCATCTACCCAGACTTCATGCGGCCTCGTTCCTTTTGCTGAGTGGTCGCGATCGATTGGTTGAAAGGCCGCGACCTCGATCCACTTTGTGAGCAGTTCGGGTGAGGGAGAGCCGGCGAAACCGCCCACGTCGGCACCAGCCATCGAGAACCCACTGAGCCCCAGGTTCATCAACTGCGGCATCGTCATGCGCAGGTGGTTCCAGGTGGAACTGTTGTCTCCGGTCCACGTGACTGCGTAGCGCTGGCCTCCGGCAAAGCTCGCCCGCGTCATCACAAATGGACGCTCATCCGGCCGCAGCTTCAGCATGCCCTCATAGGTGCCTTCGGAGTTGAGCATGCCGTATACGTTGTGAATTT
>CAXTZL010000014.1:0-25635 GCA_964248555.1 uncultured Bryocella sp. | reverse complement strand
CAGTGCAACAAAGAAGGGCACCGCGGCAAAGACTATATGTGGATACCGCCTAGCGTCAGACCGCGGTCACATAGGTGGAGTAGAGCGACTCCCCCACCGCCGTGAAAGGCACGAAGCGCCGCGTTCCACTTTGACTTTTGGCCGTCCATTCGCTGGGACCGGTGCGCTCCGCCGTCAGCAGAGCCTCCCGCTCCAGCTTCAGCTCCAGCCCGCTCTCTCCGGCCTCGCGGAGGGCAAACAGCACCAGCGGACCGCGCAGCAGGGCGACGGTGCCGGGGTGCCCTGGGCCGCCATTGGGTGGGAGGGCTTCAAGCCGCAGAGTCGGCGCAAACTCGGCTTCCACCAGGTCACCTGTCCGCCACTTGCGCTCCAGGCGGACGAACCCGCTCTGAACGGGTGCCGACGCAGCCTTTCCATTTACCCGGAGTGTGTAGCTGGTCTCGGCCCACGCGGGAACTCGCAGATGCAGGGCAAACACCGCGGGTCTGGAAGCGGTGATCCGCAGCCGGACCTTGCCATCGTCAAGATAGCTGCCGGACTGCTCCAGTGCCACCGCGCCGGACGCCGTCTGCCAATGCAGCTGGGAGGCCTGATACAGGTTCACCCAAATGCCGCCCGGCTCCCGGAGATAGGTGTTGATGCCGTAATCGGCAACCACTTGCGGCAAGGTGCCCGAACAGCAGGGCCAGCGATGCAGCGAGTACACCCGCTTGCCCACCCAGTTGTAGTCCGCGTAGTAGAACGAATGTCCGTCCGCCTGCAGCGGAAGCACGCCACGCACGGTGTTGCACATCACCCGCTCCATGCTGTCGCCGTAGCGGCCATCGCGGGTGGCCCGCAACAGATAGCGTGTAAGCTTCATGTGCGCATAGCTGCCACAGGGCGTTTCGAAGCTGTTGTGGCTGGCCGTGAGGCTCTTGGCCACTTCGTCGTAGCCCGGCTTGCGTAGTACCTCATCCGGTCCCCAGCCGCCGGTCGCAAAGCTCTGTTCCTCCAGCATGTCGAAACCGTTCTTTGCCGCCTGAAGATGGATGGCGCTGCCGTCGACAAGGTACGCCTGCATCGCCGAACACAGGGCGTTCACATAGCTGTAGGCGTGCTTGTCAGCAAGGGCATTGCCCCCCTGAGCCAGCGGCAGGAAGTAGGTGTCGTCATCGAGGTACGCCCGCGCCATGCGGCGATACGCCGGGTCGGCACCACGCGACGAGACGATGTAGAGGTTCTCCGACAAGGTATAGGTCTCGTCCCACATCCAGGAAAGATCCTTTCCCGGTGCCCATTGCACCTCGCGGTCCACCGCACGCCCGGGCAAAGCGGGTACTGCCGCTGCGGCGACCTTGTCCAGCGTAGACCAGGCACTGCGGTCGCCAGCGCACTCAAACGCATCCATCAGGCCGCAAACCAACTTATCAAAGCTGTAGCCCGGAAAGCGCGTGAGCTTGAAGTAGGCCGGGGTGATGTTTGCGGCCAAAAGCTGATTCAGCCGCAGGGCTTTTGCGGCAAGCTGCGGGCCGGCGCCCATGTCCGGAGTCGTGCCCGGACCCGTCTGGCCGAACCGCGATGCGGCGGAAAGCCGCGCCAGGGCCGAGACCCACTGCCCGAAGCTCGCGCCCGGTGCCAGGCCGATGTCATCGTGGTGAAAGTTATACCGGGGGTTGTACTCGTACCATCCCCCCAGACTTTGCCCGGGCGCAGCCACGCCCGCCATTTCACGGAATGGCTTCAGCAGGCTGTCCTCATTCAAGCCGAGCAGAACCTCCGTCACATTGGCTCTCTGCGCGACGGCTACGGGATCGGTGACCTGCACCTCCTCATAGCGAAATTCTTCAAGCACCGCAGGCCGCGCACCGGGGACAACTTCCGCAAGGGCCTGCGGGAGCAGCGGTGTGACCCCAAGGGCAAGGGAACCGCGCAGGAAGTGTCTTCTGGAAGGGGCTAAAGAGGAGCAAGGGGCTGACGACAAGGAAAGGGCTGACGATACGTTGAATTCTGTCTTTTCCATCATGGCCTCTCGTGCCACCGCGAGCGTGTTGCTGACAGCGGCAGTGTACGTCCCGGCTGAAGGCTTCGTCGACCGGCCTACCTATTGGCGCCGGAGCCCGCCACAGCCTTGCCGGTCCCCTCTGTAAGGGAAACGATGCGATCGGCGGCGCCTCCAGGAAAAACCTCGCTTTCGCCATTGGGCCAGCGCACCGCAATGCTCTCGGCGGCTGTGGCGCTGCCCAGGCCGAAGTGCAGGCGCAGATCGCTGCTGGAGATGTAACTCGACCCGCTGCGTACCTCCTGCACATAGTGCCGCGTTCCTGCCGTCAGCGTCACCTTCGCCCCGATGCCGTCGCGGTTGGAACGCGTACCGCGCAGCGCCACACCGAGCCAGTGGTTCCGGTTCTCCGCCTCGTTCACCAGCAGCTTCGGCTCCCCGTCGATGTTGTTGATGACCGCAGAGATCCGGCCATCGTTCCAAAGGTCGCCTACGGCCAGGCCGCGCGCGGAATCGGGAGCCATGCAGCCCGGCCCCGCGGTCTTGCTCAAATCCTTGAAGTTGCCCAGCCCAGGATCTGGGTGCCCGGTATTCCAATAAAACAGGCAAGGCTGCCTGTAGGCGGAACCCAGGTGCGCGCTATCCACCTCGGGATAGACATGGCCGTTCACCAACAGCAGGTCGGGCCAGCCGTCATTGTCGGCGTCCAAAAAGGCTACGCCCCAGCCCAGGAACTGTGTGTTCAGGCCCAGGCCCACCTGCTCGATGACGGAGCTGAAGGTGCCGTCGCCATTGTTGCGGTACAGCGAGGAAACATCGTCCGAGAAGTTGGTTTTAAAGATGTCTTCGCGCCCGTCCCCGTCGAAGTCGCCGATGGCTGTACCCATGCCGGCCTGCTCGCGGCCGTCCTCATCAAAAGCTGCACCGGCCTCCGCGCCCACATCCGTGAAGGTGCCGTTCCGGTTGTTGCGGTACAGAATGCTCGGCGTGCTGTCACAGGCGACATAGAGATCAGGCCAACCATCGTCGTTGTAGTCGATCTCAGAGACACTGAAGCAGTAATGCCCGTTCGTGTTCTCGATGCCGCTTGCCTTGCTCACATCGGTGAAGCGACCGTTGCCGGCGTTGTGGAAGAGTAGGTTGGGTGCGAAGGCCAGCCCGCGCGGGCCGCACATCACGGGTGTACCTTTCCACAGACACATCACCCCTTCGCCGGGTTTGGGCACCGTGGCGAGATCGAAGTGCACATAGTTCGCGACTATCAGATCCAGCTTGCCATCGCGGTCATAATCGACAAAAGCGCAGCCCGTACCCCACTCCTTGCCCGTTCCGCCCACACCTGTCTCGGCGGTGACGTCTTTGAAGGTGCCGTTGCCCTCGTTGTGGAAAAGCCGATTGTTGCCGTAAAACGTGACGTAAAGATCGTCAAAGCCGTCGTTGTCGTAGTCTCCCACGCAGACACCCTGGCCCCAGCCGGTCACGTCGAGCCCGGCGGCCTTTGTCACGTCTGTGAAGGTGCCGTCACGGTTGTTGTGGAACAGGTGGCTCGTGTGTTTGGTGCCGTAGCCCGGTTCGGTGGGCAGCGCGCTTCCGTTCACCAGAAAAATGTCCGGCCAGCCGTCGTGGTCATAATCCAGGACAGCAACCCCGCTGCCAGTGGTCTCCAGGATGTACTTCTTTGCGGCCGCATCGCCATTCACGTTGCGCATGATCAGGCCCGCGACGGAGGCCTTATCCACGAACCAGGCCGGGGCGCTGTGGGCGGCGCTGGGAGGGTAGGGCGCCGCAGCTCGCTGCGCCCTTGCCACCACGGACCCGAGGAGCAGACCGAGAAGAATGGCCCAGCGCAGAAACATGGTTGCCATGCTACCACCGGGCTAGGTATGCTCGGCGCCATGGATACCGCCGGCGGAGCCGCCCTTCGCGTCGTGACCGCTGCGTTGACCGCCGCATCCGCAGCGCGAACCGCACCCGTTTTGTGGCTCGGGCTATGGCTTGTGGTGTGGCTCGGCGGTGCCTGCGCGCAAAGCCCGGCAGCGGCGCCCGCGGCAGTCCCCGCGTCGCAAACAGCGGCGTCCGCCAATCCAGCGCAGGTACAGGCCGAAGCCAGGCGCCTGCTGGAGCATGGCCAGCCCGAGGCCGCGATCCGCTCGCTGGAGACCCTGGCCAGCACCCATCCGGAGCAAAAAGGCCTGCAGCACGATCTCGGTACCGCCTTCTACCGCACCGGCAAACTGGTGCAGGCGCGCAAATCCTTTGAGCTCGCGATCGCCGCCGACCCCAACGACCTGGAGTCGGTGCAACTTGAAGGCCTCACGCTCTACCGCCTGGGGCAACCGGCGGCGGCAATCCCCTACCTGCAGCGCGTGGGGCAGTGGAACCCACACGCGAACGCTGACGCCAGCCACGTGCTGGGCCTGTGTTACCTCAATGCCGGAAACCTTGATCAAGCGCGAGGAGCTTTTGCTGCGGAGTACGCCTTGCCCCCGGATGGGGGCGCGGCCTACCTCGTGCTCGGCAGAATGTTGCTGATCGCCAACCTGCCGGAGAAGGGCGCCGTCGCGGCGCAAAAAGCCCTCACGCTTGCGCCCTCGCTCGCCATGGCCCACTTCTTGCTGGGCGAAGTTGCCCTCTATAAATCCGACGTGATCCACGCCATCGCGGAGTTTGAGGCGGAGCGCGCCATCAATCCAGGATACGCTCCGGTCTATGAGCGGTTGGGCGATGCCTACCTGCGGGCGGGCCGGTTCGATCAGGCGCAGGAGTCCCTCATGCAGTCGCTGGCGCTCGAAACCTCCAGCACCGGACCCTTTCTGCTCATGGGTAAGGTACTGCTGCGCACGGACGACCCTGGAAACGCGGCGATGTATCTAAAACACGCTGAAAAAATGGACCCATCGAATCCCATAGCCCACACCCTGCTCGGCCAGGCCTACCGGCAGCTTGGCAGGGAAACGGAGGCCAAGGGAGAGTTCGATACCGCGGCAAACATTCATGCGGCCAACCAGCTAAAGCTCGAACCCGCTGGCTCGGCTTCGCCGTAAGCCGTCGACACAGGGAAGACGGGATCTTGGCTGGGCGGTACCACACCTTCAGGAAATCACTCAATGCACGTGAAGCGAAACCAGCCGCGTCTGCAGCGGCACACCTCCGCCGAGGGTGGTCTGCAGGACCGCCTCAAAGGGGCGAATCTCCCCCTTTGGCCCGGTGACCGCACCCGTGATCTGCTCGGCAGTCTCGCGGTGGCAGGCAAACTCCACCGCCGCCTGGGTTCCCAGTGTGGTCAGGCCGCTGAAAATCAGCATTCGCTTGCCAGGCTGCATGCCGGGCAGCAGCGCCAGAATCGAATAATCTTCCGAAAGCGGATGTTCCGGCCGCGCATACAGCGCCGGCTCGCCCGCCTTGGGGCGGTGGTTCACGATGCCCGCAAACCCGTCCCCCGTCATCATGGTGAAATCCCGGGACGGGGGCAGGACGCGCAGAGACGGGTTCTCCGCAACCGAGCCGATAAAGATAAGGTTGCTGCCCCGGGCCTCGTCCCAGGTCACCAGCATGCTGCGCTTCAACAGAAAATGAGCATGGTGCTCATGAAACAGCTCGGCCAAGTCATACACACCCGCCAGCTCGCCGATCCCGGTGTAGGTGTCCACGTAATTGGGCGACATCGCTCCCGCGCGGGCGTCTTCCGGCTTGGCATACCGGAGTCCGCTGGTCGAATCACCCGTGAAAATGGCGTTGCTGTAAATCACGAGCGAGTCATTATCGGCAAAAAATGGCGCCCAAAGCCGGCTCACCGCGTCATTCCGCCACCAGGCATAAGGCAGCGCAACCCCGGCGATGCAGAGCAGTGCCAGCGCTGACCCAAGCAGGGCACGGCGAACCCTCCACCCGGAGGCAAACCGCCGTGGCTGTGTCGCCGGGGATGCCTGGGGGGCGGGGTCGGTCGGCGGGGCTTCGGCCGCAGGTGCGGGTGCCGCAACCGCAACCGTCACGGCCGTAGGTTCGCGCTCGCGGAAGATGGGAAAGTAGTGGCCCTTGGGAATCTCAACAATAACGTCCTCGGCCAGGCCCTCATGCGTGAAGTACTCCGCCAGCTTCTGGCGCAGGAGGCGAGCATGCGTGCGCACAATGCTGTCTTCGCTCGAGTTGTAGCCCGGCATCCGCCCGAAGACGTGAATGCCGATATGCTGCTCCGTCGCCTCCGCGGGGGCTTGCCGCAGAGCGCAATCGGCTACGTACAGCAGAAATTCCTTCAGCCGTGTCGAGCTACCGAAGCATTGGCTGTTACACGCGCGGATGATCACGCCCCAGTGTGGGTGCCGTTGCGCCTCCGCGCTTGGCTCATGGGCAAGAACCGAAGCTGTCATCCAGGCTGCAAGTCTTACACGTCCGTTTTTCACGGGTCAACTCACCGTGTTTCACCTTGCCAACAGCCCGGTGAGGGCGAACTCTTAGGAACGCCGGGAAAAGAAGAGCGACGCATTCATAAATGAAGAGCGACGCAGCGATCAAGGTGCTCCCACTCCAGGCAGTAGGGCAGGGGCCCGGCTACGGATGCATGGCGGGTGCGCGCGCGAATAGGGGCTCAAACAGGGCAGCTCAACGTCAGACTTGACCGACGCAGGGGAATTTAGGAGATGGTAATGAGATGGAGATGGGATAGGAGCACGGGACCGATGCAGGCGGAAAATCGTCGGAAAACAAACCGGGCACTGGGCCGGGTCGGCCTGCGGCACGCGTGGCCTTGGACGGCCCCCGCCCTCGTGGCATGCTGTCTTCCGCTTTCCGCTCCTCGTCTCTACTCGCAGGCGGTGTACGGCTCCATCTTTGGCACCATCACTGACAACACCGGTGCCGCGATTCCCAATGCGACCATCACGGTGACGGACATCGGCAAGGGCACCTCGGTTACCCTGCAGAGCGGAGCCAGCGGCGACTACCGCGCCGATCATCTGATCCCGGACACGTACAAAGTGTCGGCCGCCATCCAGGGTTTCCAGTCGGCGGTCGCCAACAATGTCACTGTCTACGCGGATACCGCGCCCAAAATTGACCTCAAACTGTCGGTCGGGGCCACAACATCCACGGTGGAGGTCTCCTCGGCGGCGCCGCTGCTGGAAACCGACCGCGCCGATGTGAGTACGGTCATCAACGCCCGCGCCGTCGAAAACCTGCCCAATCTGAACCGCAACTTCACGTCCTTCGAACTCTTGACTCCAGGCACGACGTACATCGGGTGGAGCGTCGGCCAGTCGACCAATCCGCAGGAGAGTGAGCAGATCGAGGTGAACGGGCAGCTGCCGTTTGCTACCGGCTACCAGCTGGACGGCACCGACAACCAGGATCCCATCCAGGGAGTGGCGGTCATCAACCCCAACCTGGACGCGATCTCGGAGGAAAAGGTCACCTCGCAGAACTACGACGCCGAGCTCGGCAATTCGGTCGCGGGTGTGGTCTCGGCCCAGACCAAATCCGGCAGCAACGCCTTCCATGGTTCGGCTTTTGAATACCGCCGCTCCGATGCGCAGCAGGCCCGCGACCCCTTTACGCAGTACGCGCCGAACCCCCTCACTGGCAGATACATCCCCTCTACACTGCACAACCAGTTCGGCGGTTCCATCGGCGGCCCCATCAAAAAGAACAAGCTCTTCTTCTTCGGCGACTACCAGGGGCTGCGGGAGCGGACCGGCACTACCATCCTGACCACTGTGCCGACCGCGCTCGCCAAGTCCAGTTGCACCTCGGGCGGCAACTGCAACCTGAGCGACTACCTGAACCCGGCCTTCGGCGGCAGCGCTGCCCTGTATCAGATCTATGACCCGGAATCGAACCCCACCTTCAACCCAGCCGCCGCAACCACGGCGGGTAATGTACGGACACCCTTTGCCAACAACATCATTCCGGCGGGCCGGCTCTCCGCGCCGGCGGTCAACCTGTTGAAGAACATCCCGGCCCCCAACAACGGGACAGGCATTATCGACAACTATCTCGCTTCGGGCTCCGGCGGCTTCAATACAAACCAGTTCGACGTTCGCGGGGATGAACAGGTCTCCCAAAACTTCCACCTGTTCGGAAGGTATACCCGCTTCAGCTCCAACCTGAACGGCAACCCCATCTTCGGCGCAGCCGGTGGAGCCGGCTTCGGCGCGGGCAACTTTGCCGGCTCGGACACGGCTCTGGACCAGAGCGTCGCCGCCGGCGGTGACATCGCGCTTTCCCCCAAATGGGCCACGGACTTCCGCTTCGGCTGGTTCCGGCTTAGCATCAACGAGCAGGGGCCCGACTACAACCAGCCCGCGGGCACCCAACTGGGCATTCCGGGCGTGAACCAGGGCAATATCAACCTCACCGGCGGCCTGCCACAGTTCAACATCACCGTGCCGAGCAACGGTTCAAACGGCGGCAGCTCCGTCACCTACGGCACCACGGCCAATGAGTACGTCCAGGTGGAAAGCCAGTTTCAGGGCGTCGATAACTGGACGCGCACCATTGGAACGCACACGGTCCGCTTCGGCGCCGATGTCCGCTACGCTCTGAACCACCTGGTCGGCGTCAACAACAACAACCTGCTCTCCGGCCAGTTCAACTTCACAAACGCCACCACGCAGGGCCAGAGCGGCCAGGGTCTCGGCTATGGCACCTTCCTTCTGGGCGACGTTTCGCAGTTCTTCCGGGAGGACATCCAGAACACTGACGCAGCGGAACGCCAGAAGCGCGCCTTCTTCTACGCCCAGGATCAGTGGCGCGCGACCCACAACCTCACCTTCGATTACGGCCTGCGCTGGGAGCTGCTCTTTCCTGAAACGGTCGCCGGCCCGGGCCAGGGCGGCTTGCTCGATCTGAATACGGGCAACGTCCGCATCGCCGGTTACGGGCCGTACGGCACGAATCTGAATGTGGCCATAGACTACCTGCACCTGGCCCCCCGCATCGGCGTGGCGTGGCAGGTCCATCCCAACACTGTGGTGCGCTCCGGCTACGGCCGCAGCTACGGCCAGGGCTGGTCCGGCGACACCTTCGGCGAGGTGCTGACCTTCTCCTTCCCCACAGCCGTCACGCAGAACCTCGTGCCGGCCAACACCTACTACCACGACAGCTTCGGCCTGGCCCAGGGACCGCCGGCCTATGCCTTCGCTCCTATTCCGGCCAGCGGCAATTACCCTTTGCCTGACGGCATCAGCCTGCCCACGCGCCCGCTGACCCTACGTGTACCCACCCTGGACAGCTGGAACCTGATGGTGCAGCAACAGTTCAGCAATTCACTCTCCCTGCAGGTCGGCTACGTCGGCAGCCACGGCATCCACAACATGTTCGACTCCTCGAACCAGGCCGATATCAATCAATACACTTTGGCGGGCTTCGGCCAGATCAATCCGGCAACCGGGGCAACCTACACGACGAACGAACGCAAGCCCTACTACAACGGCACCGCGCAGAAGCTCGGCGTGCCTTTCGGGTCGCCCTTCGGCTGGACACAGCAGTTCCGCTACAACGCCAACCAGGCCACCTCGCGCTATGACGCCCTCCAGGTCGTCATGGAAAAGCGTTTCACCAAGGGCCTTCAATTCCAGGCCAACTACACCTGGTCCAATGCTCGGGACAACGAGTCGGACTACTTCTTCATCAACTCGCGCGCGGACTACGGCAACAGCTACTACAACCGCCGCAACGCCTTTGTCGCCAACGCCAACTGGGACCTGCCCTTTGGACACAACCACTTCCTGGGTGGCCATGTCCCCGGCTTCGTCAACCAGATCATCGGCGGCTTTTCGATGAACGGCGTGGTCACGGCGCAGGGCGGCCTGCCCTTCACCCCCAGCTACTCCGAATGCGGAGCCGATGAGGACATCGATGGACCTGGCGGTACACTTTGCCGCCCCAATGTGGCGCTGAATGCCTTCAACCTGCACAAAGGCGTCTTTAATCCGACAGCCCATAACCGGCAGTTCTTCCCCGAGGTCGCTCCGCTCGCCGTCAATGGACAGGTTTCAGGGCCATACCAGCGGCCCGCCTTCGGCACCTTCGGCAACATCGAACGTGACGCACTCTTTGGCCCCGGCTACCTCAACACGGACTTCTCCCTCGCCAAGCGCTTTTTCCTGACCGAGGCGGTCAACCTGCAGTTCACCGCGCAGGCCTTCAACCTTTTCAACCATCCCAACCTCGCCAACCCGAGCAACCTCGTTGATGCGGCGCCGGGCGGCTATGTCACCGATATTGTCGCGGCGCAGCTGGGCAGCTCCATGCGCGGCCTGCAGTTCGCGGCACGTGTGCAGTTCTAACCCGCAGCGCTTGGATGGGCGGCCGTACGCGGCCGCCCGTTCGCGTCCTTCCTCACCGCATCCGCCGCCGTGTGGGCATTTCCAAGTACCCTCTTAATGCAGGCATTTTCAGACTTCGCCAAAGGCCAGAGAGCCCATGAAACGACTCGCGTCCCTTCTGTTCCTGTTCACTGCTGCTCTTCCTGCGCAGACCGCCTCTGCCCCTTTCTCTCCTGTGCCGTACTTTTCGCCCGAAACACCGGATCTGCCGCAGATCTCGCAAGAGGCCGCCGCGGTAAAGCCGTTTTCCGTGATCGGACCGCGCGGCGCTCTGCTTGGGCAAGGCGACGGCAGCTTTGAGGCCTGGACCTTTCCCTGGAAGATCTTCAGCAACATGCAGATCACCGCGAACATGCAGAACTACGCGGTGCCGATCAACCTGAACGACCACGCCGCACAGATCGACGTACAGCCGGACGCCACCACGATCACCTATTCGCACGCCAACTTCACGGTTCGGCAGATCATGATCGCCCCCAAGAACGGCCCTGAGAGTACGGGTGCACTCGTCTTCTACCAGATCGAAGCCGTGCGCCCGATGACGCTCACCTTCAGCTTTCAAACGGTGATGCAGCGCATGTGGCCCGCGGAGTCGGATGATGTGCCTTCGCCGGAGTGGGTCGCCGATGCGGGCGCCGCTTCGGGCACCGCCTCGGGCTTTTACATCCTTCACCTGAACTTTCCTACCCACGCAGCCGGTCTCGCCATGCCGGGTGCAGGCCCCGGCATCCTGGCGCCCTATCAGGAGCGCGCCCACTCCTACCCGCTGCAATTTGTCTTGCATTTTGATCCAGCCACGGACAAAAACAAGCTCTTCCCCTTGCTGATGACCTTCGCCGATAACCCACAGGCTGCAAGCAAAACTGCCCTGCGGCAGAGCCTGGCCACGCTCGATACCTCGGCAGCGGAGATCTTCCGCGCTAACCAGGACTATTATCGCCATTTGCTGGATACGCACACCAGCCTCGAAACCCCGGACCCGAAGCTGAACGCCGCCTTTACCTGGGCGGTAGCCGCGATCGATCAGTTGAAGGTAAAGACAACGCCGGACCTGAAGGAAGAGGCGCTCACGGCCGGCTTCGTCGGCTCGGGCGACGCCGCGCGGCCCGGTTTCGGCTGGTTCTTCGGGCGCGATGCCCTGTGGTCGCTCTACGCCGTGAACAGCTACGGTGATCCCCAAACGTTTCGCTCGGAGATCGAATTCCTGCTGCGCCGCCAGTCGCCCGAGGGCAAGATCATGCACGAATGGGCCCAGACCGCGGACCTGGTCGCCTGGAAAACCTCGCCCTACGAGTACGCCTCCGCCGACGCCACCCTCCTGCTGCCCATGGCCATGAACGACTACCTCAAAATCACCGGCGACAAGGCCTTCATCGCGGCGCACTGGGATCAGCTGCTGCGCGCCTGGCAGTTTGAAACGCAGCACGTCTCGCCCGACGGTATCTACAACAACCGCGAGGGCTCCGGCTGGGTGGAATCCTGGGTACCGAGCATGCCGCACCAGGAAATCTACCTGGCCGCACTCGACCGGCAGGCCAGCACCGCCTTTGCGAACCTCGCACGGGCCGCCGGCCATGACGACCTCGCCGGGCAGGCAGCAGCGCGGGCCGCACGGATCGGCGCATCGATCGAGACGGAGTACTACCTGCCGTCCCGGCAGTTCTACGCCTTCAGCCGCAACGATGACGGCACCACGGACGACACCGCCACCATCTTTCCCGCCGTGGCGTGGTGGGACGGCACCTACGCCCTCAAGCAGCCCGGGCCCATGCTGGGACGCTGGGCCTCAAGCGAGTTCTCCACCGACTGGGGCACGCGCCTGCTGAGTGACCGCACCCCGTTCTATGACCCCATCAGCTACCACCAGGGCACGGTATGGCCGCTGTTTACAGGGTGGGTCTCGGTCGCCGAATACCGCGCCGGACGTCCGCTTTCTGCCTACGCGCACCTCATGCAGAACGCCGACCTGACCTGGTCGCAGGACCTGGGCTCCGTCACCGAGCTCCTTTCGGGACAGTTCTACCAGGTGCTCGGCCGCAGCACCGCCCACCAACTGTGGTCGTCCGCGATGGTAATCTCCCCGGTTCTGCGCGGCCTCTTCGGTATCGAATGGAACGCGGCGGAGGGAACGCTCTCGGTCACCCCCCACCTGCCCGCCGACTGGAACGAAGCGACCGTGCGCCGGTTGCCCTTCGGCTCAGCACAGCTTGATCTCACCATGCGCCGGGAAGGCACAACGCTGGTTGTGACCGCGGCCGCACCCCCGGCAGCCGGCCCGGCAGCCGGACCCCGCCTCATTTCGGACGTGCCCGGAGCAAAATCGGTGGCTGGCACGTTGCGGTTGCCCTTGCCGCCGGTGGAGGTCTTCACGGCGCAGGCCCTGCCGGAGTTCGGCGCGGAGACACACCAGCTTAAGGTGCTCGACGAGCACTATGACAGCCGTTCGCTGCAGCTGACCCTTGCGGCGCCCGCGTCTTCGGAGCAAACTCTGGGCCTTCGCCTGAACGACCCCACGCTACACCCGGGGATCACAGGCGGAACGCTGCATCCGGGCAACAACGGTCGCGAATCGCTCACAGTGAGCTTTCCTCCCTCCCCGGAGGGCACCGTCGAACACCCACCCTATGCCAAAAAGACCGTGATCATTCGCTGGTAATAGCAGGATCCCCCGTTAGCGATTCGCGGCCGAGCTGGCGTCCGGCAGGGGATCCGCCTGCAGCGCAATCCAGCGGCGGCCGAGCAGCAGCTTCACCGAGCTCGCCGATTGGGGAAGCATCTGCAGGGGCCGTGGCCGTCGCAGCGTCGCATCGGTCTGCGCGGGTTCCTGCACAAGGGTGTGCCCGCCCAGGTCCATGAAGAGGAAGTGGTCGCCCACCACACCCCCGCCGTAGGCTCCCGGGGGGAGCCGGCTGGCTCCCACGCGCAGGGGACCCTCCGTCACAAGATAGAACTGATATTTTTCCTGGACGCTGCTGGCGTAGCCGGAGCTGTCCACAAGGGCTGCCCAGACAATCGCGCCGCCGCCGAACGAGGTCCCCGCCGCATTCCGCATCTGCAAAGCCGCCGTTCGGCCCCGAAAGTAGACCGCCGGCGGCAAAAGCGAGAGGAGCTTATCAGGGGAGAAGGGAATCCCCGGCCCTGCGGCAGCTTTCTCGGCGGCATCCGGCGTCTGTGCCCCCGCAGGCTGTTCCACGCACGCTACAGTGGACGCAACCGGCAGCACGATGCCAAGGACGGCTGAAGTGAACGCGCGGCGCAGCGCACGACGGGGCGCACGCCGTAGGAAAGCGAAAAAGGCTGGTTGAACTTGCTTGGAAGGCACAGGAAACCTCCCCACCTTTCTAACAGACAGGGCTACACCGAAGCGGGCGGTTTACCGGGATGCTGCTCTCGTCGGATCACCTGTGTCACAACAATGCCAACGGAACTTTCACCGACGTCAGCAATCATGCCGGGGTAGGGAACAAGTCCGGCTACTACAGCCTCTCCTCTGTGTTCATCGCTGTCCAGCCGCACTTGAAGAACCGCATGTCCGCCCCCGTACAACATTCCACGCTGCCAGCAACCCGAAGACTTCCCACACTCCTCCGTCAACGCCCGACACTGAGAGTTCAAACGCACCCTGCTACACTCCCACAACGATGACCCGCGCCCTCCTCACCCTTCCACTCCTGGCCATCGCACTCCAAGCGCAAACGGGAAAGCTCATGCACGCCACAGGTCCCTTCGACGTCACCGTCGCCCCGGTCATCAACCCCGCGACGCCCGAAACCCCCGCGCCCTACCCCCGCTACAGCCTTAAGAAGCATTACAGCGGCCCACTCGAAGCCGAAGCTCTCGGCGAAATGCTCTCCGGCGGCGACCCCCGCTCCGGCACCGCCGGCTACGTCGCGATGGAGACCGTTACCGGCACCCTCCAAACTCCGGCCGGGGCACACAAAGGCAGCTTCCAACTCATGCAAATGGGCACCATGGAAGCCGGCAAGTCGGATCCAGACGGCAAACCGCTCCCGCCCGAACTCCGCGCCCTCGTCGTCCCGGGCTCAGGAACCGGCGCCCTTAAAGGTCTCTCCGGCACCATGCGCATCGACAACAACGCCGGCAAGCACACCTATACCCTCGACTACACCCTGCCCTAGCCCCGGCTGCCCGCCCCAACACCCAGGACCTCAGCCACAACTCTCATCTGGGCCGAAGCGAAGCGACCCGCGGCGCCCATACCGCAGAAGCTCACGATCGCCCTACACAAAAAATGACGGGTGCTGCCTCGCCAGCGCACCCGCCGAGCCGATCGCGAAACGTGCGGCCCGGAGCGGCCTTCCGCATCCAAAACTCTAACCGCCGCCGAAGCACCCTGTGGGAAATCTTTGGTTACTCTCGGAACACTACAGGGCTCCACGGATAAATCCCGCATACGACGTCGATTGCACAGGAATGGGTGACCGTTCCCTACACTGACAAGCAACGGAAATCCTCGGTAACACACAAGGGTAGCCCATTGTGGGTCTGCCTTTTTTGCTGTGCGGGGCCTCCGTCAAGGGAGAAGTCATGAAAAGTCTGAAGCGGAACGAATCCACGATGCCCACCGGCCTGCCCGCGCACGAGCGTGGTGCCCGCCGACGCCGCTCCGTCGCGTTTCCGGCTCCGAGCGCCACCAGCCACCCCCACAGCATCCCGCATAAGCCCTCCACCCGCGTCACGGACGACGCCGCCACGCTGCTCAGCACCTACAGCCAGTTCACCCCGCAGGGATCCCTGCACGAGTAGCCCGAAACTTCTTAAAACGAGGTGTTTACGGCAAAGCCATGGGAGCGGGGAGGGCACACCTTTTTCCGCTTCCGTACGGCGATTACAAACTCGCCGCGTCAAGCCCGGCATACCATGGCATCAGCATGCACTCCGCCGACAAACCGATCAACCAAATGAATCGCCTCGCCGATATGGGCCACTTTCCAGCCCTCGTCAACGCCGGTGCGACCCTCAACGTGCTCGTCACCGTCGCGATCACCCACTGGATTGAGCCGGAGTTCCCCTACATCGGCCCCGTTCACCTTTGGCCGCCCATCACCTGGCCGCCGGTGGCGCAGGCCCTCGCCTGGACCGCCTTCGTGCTCGTCCTCAATCTCGCGCCCGTCGTTCTGCTGCGCCTCACGACGAAGCAGTCCGGCATTTATCCGCCGCTGCGCCGCATGAGCTTCGTGCACGATCAGCACAGGTTTTCCGACTGGGTCTACCTCGCGGCCTCGGCCAACATGGCCTTCTGGATCCTCACCTCGTGGACCGTCTTTGCCCTTCACCGCAAGGCGCCAGCGCTCGTCATCGTCGAGGTCATCGCCGCACTCGCCACGTTTTCTCCGGTCCTGCTCCGTTCCCTGACGCGCCGGCCGTCTACTGCGTAGGAATGCCCAGAATGAACACGGCCCCAAAGGCAATCACAAACAGGGGCCACCATTTGTCGGCAAACATACCCACCTTCGCACTCCAGGTCTGCTCCAGCAGGCGTTCGTTCGCGTTGGGCAGGTGCTGGGTGCCGGTGCCGTGTTGCATGCTTTCGTTGTGCTGTCCGCTGCTGTGCTGCATGGGCATCTCCTCCGGAATCGGTCCGCGCCTCCAAGGTACCGCAACCGCTGCGGTCTGGGCTACGTCTGGGCTACACAGTCCGGTCCTCGCGCGCAATCATCCGCGCTTCGCGCTCAGGCCGGAGACGCTGCATCCGCCAGCCAAAATGGTAAGCTAATTTATAGCGCCTGAGGCCCCGTGAGTCGGGGTCCAAGCCACAGCGTGACAGGAACCTCGATGTCGTGTGCCCGGCTTCCAAGCCCCAGCGGACACGGCAAGCGAAACCACTCTGTGGCGGGAAAGCTACTGAAAGGATTCACCCATGCCACAGGAAGGCATCCACCCCCAGTACGACACCACCACCGTACGCTGCGCGTGCGGCAACAACTTCCAGACCCGTTCCACCCACAAGGGCGACATCGTCCTTGAAATCTGCTCCGCCTGCCACCCCTTCTTCACCGGCAAGCAGAAACTCGTCGACACAGCCGGACGTATCGAGCGCTTCCGCCGCAAGTTCGCCGCCAAGGACACGAAGGCAGCCGAAGCCGCGGCCGGAAACCAGTAACGAGACCAGACCCAACCACCCGAAGGCCCCTGCCCCACGCAGGGGCCTTCTTCTTCGAGCGAGCCATGTCGACCATTCTCCCCACAACCCTCCCCACAACCGTCCCCACAACGCACGACAAGTACTGGCGTCAACCGGCGGAAGCCGCCTCCGTGCGTCCGCTCGTGGCCGGTGCCGCCGTTCCCGCCGGCTTCCGCATCGGCGGCGTCCACATCGCCCCTGCCACCGTCCTCGCTCCCATGGCCGGCGTCACCGACACCGTCTTCCGCCGCTTCATCAAAAACGCCTCACTCTTCACCCCCGGAGCCGCCGAAACCGGTGCCGACGTCGATCGCGAAACCAGCAACGAGCGCTCCGGCTGCGGCCTCATCATGACGGAGTTCACCTCCGCCGATGGTCTCACCCGTATGCGCGAGGTCAAGCGCAAGCGCTACCTCACCTACTACGAAGACGAGCACCCCATCTCCGCCCAGATCTTCGGCTCCAACCCGGCGACCCTCGCCGAAAGTGCCCTTATCTGCCAGGACGCCGGCTTCGACATCGTCGATCTCAACCTCGGCTGCCCCGCCAAGCGCGTCGTCGCCTGCAACGGCGGCTCCGGCCTGCTGCGCGACCTGCCCCACATTCGCACCATTTTCGAACAGGTCCGCCGAACGCTCAGCATCCCCTTCACCGTCAAGTTCCGCATGGGCTGGAACGACGCGAGCATCGTCTGTGTCGAACTCGCGCGCATGGCCGAAGACTGCGGCCTGAACGCCGTCGCCCTCCACGCCCGCACCCGCGAGCAGGGCTACTCGGGCGAGGCCCGCTGGGAGTGGATCGCTGCCGTCAAGGATGCCGTCCGCATACCCGTGATCGGCAACGGCGACATCCGCACCCCCGAGGACGCCGCCGCCATGGTCGCCGCCACCCGCTGCGACGCCGTCATGATCGGCCGCGCCGCCCCCGCCAACCCTTGGATCTTCCGCCAGATCGCCCAATGCACCGCCACGGGCCGCTATGACACCCCCACCGGCGCCGACCGCCACCGCATGATCCGCGACTACTTCAGCCGCCTGCTCGGCGAACTCGAAGACCACCCCACCGCACCCCTCACCGATGACAGCGATCTCGCCAAACGCCAGCGCCGCGATCACGAAAGCGCCCAGCGCGAAGCCATCGGCAAAATGAAGCAGTTCGCCAGTTGGTTCACGCACGGCGTCCCCGGCGGTGCCACGCTGCGCCGTCAAATCTTCGAAGCCAAACGGGGCAGTGAAGTCATGGAGCGTATTGAGGATTTCTTCAGCGGCAAGGCCCAGACGCACCCCGCCGGCGAGGAAAACATGCCAGCCAACACGCTTCCGCTCGAAACAGCGCCGGCCTGCCTCGGATAATCGACTGTAAGTCGCCCCTGGAAACACTTGCCCTGTCATTCCGCAGCGAAGCGGAGGAACCTGCATTCCCCCGCCACAAGCCTGCTCGTCGTCTGAATGGGCCCAAGGTCGGAGCAAGCATTCTGGTTGCCAAGTCCCGCCTTTCCGCTCTCCTCACGGAGCGCGGTGTCGGAATTTACTCCTTGGCCGCGGTTTCCAGCTCCTGCCACTCGTTATCGCTCAGCCGCACGTCGGCCGACTTCATGTTCTCCTCCAGGTGCGCCACCGAGCTCGTGCCCGGAATCGGCAGCATCACCGGCGAGCGGTGCAGCAGCCACGCAATCGACAACTGCGCCACCGTGTTGCCGTGCTTCTTTGCCAGCTCATCCAGCTTGCCGCCGGGCTGCGCCAGCTTGCCCGCCGCCACCGGGTACCACGGGATAAACGCGATGTTGTTCTTTTCGCAATACGCCAGCACCGCTTCGCTCTTGCGATTGGCGAGGTTGTACTCGTTCTGCACGCTGGCGATCTCTACTGTCTTGCGCGCCTCTTCAATCTGCTCGACCGTGACCTCGCTCAGGCCGACCAGGCCAATCTTCCCCTGCGTCTTCAAACGCTTGATCGCACCCAGCGACTCCGCCACCGGCACCTTCGGATCAATGCGATGCAGTTGCCAAAGGTCCAGCCGCTCCAGCTTCAGGTGCCGCAGGCTCATCTCCACCTGCTGCTACAGGTACTCCGGCCGGCCCACGGGCAGCCACTTGCTCGGTCCCTGGCGCGTCAGCCCGGCCTTGGTCGCAATCACCACGCCCAGCTTGTAGGGCGCAAGCACCTCACCGATCAGCTGCTCACTCACCGCCGGACCGTAGCTGTCCGCCGTGTCGATAAAGTTCACACCCAGCTCCACGGCCCGGCGCAGCACCTGCTTGGCCGCCTCCAGGTCCTTGGGCTCACCCCAGATGCCGTGGCCCGTGATGCGCATGGCCCCAAAACTCAGGCGGTTGATCTCAAGCTCGCCACCCAGCTTAAAGGTGGTCTCACTGACAGTTGCGTTTGGCATGCGGAATAGCTCCTCACTACGTTGGATGGCCGCCTGCCCGCTTTTGGCGCAAACCGCTGCCCGGGAGCAAAAACGCAGCCCTCAGCTTCACGCTTGGGGGTCGTTCGCTCACAAACAGGCTACGGCTACGGCTACGGCTACGGCTACGGCTGCGGGTCGGATTCGGAGGTAAAGGTCGAAGTCGGCAGATCGTGGCCGTTATACAGTGTGTGCTCCACAAAGCTCGACCACCCGTACCGCACATACTCCGGCTTGGCCATCCCCGCAGCCTCCACCAGGACCGTGTCACCCTCCAGCCGCGCCTCTCCCGGCACAAAGTGGTGATCCGCCCCCGCCACTTCGAAGCCCGCAACCGGCTGCCCATGCGCACTCAGCCCGTCCGCATGGTCAAACCACACCCGCAGCGCCGTCGATCCATCTGGCTGCAACTCCGTTGTCGTCTGCCGGTAGAGCGGCCCCTGGTAGGCCACCTCCTCGCCGTAGCTCATGTGCCGCGCCGCCAGCGCCATCCGCGCCGCCACGGTCTGCTTGTCCGGCGGATGCACGTTCTGGAACTCGCCCAGATCCAGCGTCACCGCCATAGCCGTGTCGGCCAGGTGCAGCGTGCGCCGCTGCGCATCGCGTACCAGGCCCCAGTCCTCACTCGGCGAGTGAAAGCTCGAAATTTGGGCAAAGTAAAACGGCAGCATGCCCTGCGCAAAATGCATCCGCCAGTCCGAAATCAGCGCCGGAAACAGCGTGCTGTAATACTGCGCCCGCCCCTGCCCTGAATTGGTCTCGCCCTGGTACCAGAGAAATCCCTTGATCGTCATGGGCGTAAAAGGCGCGATCATGCCGTTGTATAGCCCGGCCGGCATCCACGAACCCTGATCCGGATGCCACGGATGCCACGGATGCTGCGGTGCCGGCTTGCCCGCGGCCTTGGCCTCCGCATTCTCCCGCTTTTCTCCCGCAATCGTTGTCTCCAGCTCTCCCAGCCCCGCCGTAAATTGCGCCCGGCTCGCAAACGCCGGCAATAACTGGGCATCGCTCCCCAGGGTGTCCAGCGACACCCACGAATCGGCCGGCGTCCCACCCCACGTGGAATCAATCAGGCCCACCGGCACCCTCTCCTTCGCCGAAATCTCCCGGCCAAAGAAGTACGCCACGGCTGAAAAATACTGCGCGGTCTCCGGCGTACACGTCGTCCAGGTGTCCGGAATATCGGTCAGCGGGAAGTCGGAACTCTTTTTCGTCACCAACAGCAGCCGGATCCTCGGTTGGTTGGCCCCGGCAATCTCCTTCGCTCCATCCTTGAGCGGCGTCGTCGGCCCAAACCCATTCAGCGGAAATTCCATATTCGACTGCCCGGAGGCAAACCACACATCCCCCACCAGCAGGTCGGACACCGTAGAAGGCGCGCCATCCCCGCTCACCGTCAGCGTATACGGTCCACCTGCCGCCTCAGGGGCCAGGTACAGGCTCCAGCGGCCGTACCCATCCGCGATCGCCGCCACCGTCTGATGATGAAAATGGGCCGCCAGGTGCACCCCCGGACTCGCCATGCCCCAAAGGTGAATCGGCCGCTCCCGTTGCAAAACGGCGTGATCGGAGAGGGTGTGCGGCAGCCGAACTTCGGCCTTCGCGGGGGTGAGAAGGCCCAGAATCGCCGCCGAGGCACAAAGGGAGGCGTAAACCAGGGTTCTCAACGAAGCGGCTCCGTAAAGAGGACCTCTTTGCTGATGAGGTCACGACTTCCGCGCAGGGGCTCTTGCGGTGCATCAAGGGCTATGGACCCCGCGTTGGCGGCCTGCGCCAGCAGCGGCAGCAGCGCCGCACCCATCAGACCCGCCGGGGGACCCAGCACCGCCGGACGAATAAACGTCCGGTTCTCCTCCAGCGTCTCCCGCTGCGTCGGCTCCACCAGGCGGTACACGACGCTGTGCTCCCGCACCGCCTCAAACATCGCCGGCGCAAACAGGCTCCACGCACTGGCCATCCCGCCCCCGATCACAATCATCGGCAGATCCAGCGTGTTAATCAGGTTTGCAATCCCAATCCCCAGGTACGTGCCCAGCCGCGCAAACGCCCGTTGCGCCGCCGCATCCCCATCGCCCGCCAGCAACGCCACCGCAAGCGGCGTCATGGCCGCCGAGCGACCCAACTCCTGCATTGCCGCCGAGGCATCCGGCTCGGAAGCCGCCGTCCGCGCCAGCCGTATGAGCCCATTCGCCGAGGCATACGCCTCCAGGCACCCACGGCTGCCGCAGCCGCAAAGCAGGCCACCCGGTTCCACCGTCGCGTGGCCCACCTCGCCGCCCATGCCGAACATGCCATGCCAGACATGCCCCTTCAAAATCAGCCCCGATCCCACGCCGGTGCCCAGCGTGATCATCGCCATCGAATCCAGTCCCGTCGCCCGCCCGGCACCCAGCTTCCACTCCGCAATCGCCGCCGCGTTGGCGTCCGATTCCAGCGTCACAGGCAGTCCGGTAGCCTTCTCCAGCGCATCCCGCAGCGGAAAATCGTTCCAGCCAGGCAGGTTGGGCAGCAGTCCCAGCACGCCGGTATGCAAGTTGATCGGCCCGGGGCTTCCAATACCCACGCCTATGGCCTCGTACGAGTAGCCATCCCCACCTTCCCTCCGCAGCAGCCGAAGAATGCTGGCTGCAATCTCGTCCACCGTGGACTGCGGCCCGTCGGCCACACGCGTAGGCATGGAGTGCCCTTCCAGCGAGCGCATCGAGTCATCGTATAAGCCCACCCGGACACTCGTGCCACCCAGGTCGACGCCGACGCTTACAGGTTGACGATGATTCATCGGCCCGCCGCAGGCAAGAAAAGGTTCTGACAGCAAGCCACACGGCCAGGGAGGGCGCGCCCCGGCCAAAATTCATGCAGATGCCGGATGGCGGAAATATTGAAGGAACATCCCCTTACAAGGCGGGGCGGAGTCTGACACAGCAAAAGAGAAAAACGAGTCATGGTGAGAGATTTTCGAAACACTCTGCGAGCATACCTCGAAGTTGCAGTGACAATATCACAGCCTCCGAAGCGATCGCCTCTCACTTCGAAGATTCGCGACAACTCCTCCACCCCTTACCCTTCGTCGAAACTCCTCGCCTGTGCTGCCGCGGGCTGCGACACGACTTCTGGAAAAAAGGTTCATCCGCTCCGACTCACGGCACCCCTTGCGGGCACCAGCGAAATGGCAGAAGTCACGTCTGTCCTCGACGGCATCAACCGCTTCCGGCAGAAAAAAGGCTCCCAAAATCGGGAGCCCTGCATCAAGCCGCGATGCGCCTAAATTTCCTTTACCCCGTCCACAAAAGCCTTCAGCTTGCGGCTGCGGCTGGGGTGACGCAGCTTGCGCAGCGCCTTGGCCTCGATCTGCCGGATGCGCTCACGCGTCACCTGGAAGCTCTGCCCAACCTCTTCCAGCGTGTGCTCCGAGCCGTCCTCCAGCCCGAACCGCATCTTGATCACCCGCTCCTCGCGCGGCGTCAGCGTACGCAACACCTGCGAGGTGTACTCCTTCAAATTCACCGAAATCACCGCATCGGACGGCGAAACCGCCATACGATCTTCAATGAAGTCCCCCAAATGCGAGTCTTCCTCTTCACCAATCGGTGTTTCGAGCGAAATCGGCTCCTGCGCAATCTTCAGGACCTTGCGCACCTTTGCAACCGGAATGTCCATCCGCTTGGCAATCTCTTCCGAGCTCGCCTCTCGCCCAAGCTCCTGCACCAGCTGCCGGCTGGTACGAATCAGCTTGTTAATCGTCTCGATCATGTGCACCGGAATACGAATCGTCCGGGCTTGATCGGCAATCGCCCGCGTAATCGCCTGCCGGATCCACCACGTAGCGTAGGTAGAGAACTTGTACCCGCGCCGGTACTCGAACTTGTCCACCGCCTTCATCAGGCCGATGTTGCCCTCCTGAATCAAATCCAGAAACTGCAGACCGCGGTTCGTGTACTTCTTCGCAATCGAAACAACCAGCCGCAGATTGGCTTCAATCAGCTCGCGCTTGGCCCTCTCCGCGTCCATATCGCCCTGCACCATCTCGCGCTGCGTGCGCTTCAAATGGTCCATTGGGATACCGATCTCGGATTCAAGACGATCAAGGTCCGTGCGGCAATTCTTCTGCTGCCGCCGGTACTCTTTCTTCAACTCCTCCGAACGCGAAGCGTCAAACTTCGCATCCAGCGCCCGGATCTGCCGCTCCAGCGTCCGCATGGAGTCAACCGTCTTGTTCACCTTGTCCAGCAGGCGCTTCTTCTCGGCATTGGTGTACTTGAACTCGCGCACAATGCGAGTCACAAACACCTGCTCGCGGCCTGCAAGCCAGCGGTTCTTGCGCTGTTCATTGGCCTTGGCCTTGGCGTCCTTGCCCTCCGGCTCCTCCGTCTTGGCCTGGAATTCGGCAGCCTTTTTCTGGTGGCTCAGCAGCTCATCCACGCGCTTGACGGTCTTCTTCACGCGCGCCTGCACAATCTCCTCGGTCAGCTCCTCCTCATCAAAGGTGACGACCTCCTTAATGTTGCGCACGCCGCGCTTCAAGTCCTCGCCCAGCGACGCAATCTCGCGGATCACGATTGGCGACCGTGAAATCGCCTTCATCACCCGCAGTTGCCCCCGCTCAATCCGCTTGGCAATCTCCACCTCGCCCTCGCGGGTCAGCAAGGGGACGGTTCCCATCTCGCGCAGATACATGCGCACCGGGTCATTGGTCTTTTCAAGCGTTCCCGGCGACAGATCCAGCTCGACATCCGAATCCTCAGACCGCTCTTCGCTGTCCTCGTCCCGGTCCTCGCGCTCGCCGCCGCGGCCGCGCCGCCCATCGCCCGAAAGCACGTCAATGCCCTGGGTGTTAATGGTCGTCAGCAAATCGTCCAGGTCGTCAGGGGAAGTGATATCGCCCGGCAAAAGGTCATTGACCTCGCCATAGGTGAGATACCCCTTTTCCTTGCCGGTATCAATCAACCGGTCTACATCTTCCTCGTACTTATCGATCTCTTCAGCCACGTTGCGTCCTGCTCCTCAAAGCTTCGGCGCGCCTCCATAGGCGGGCACAGCAAAGCAAATCTTGTGGAAATCTGTGCGCTCGGTAGAGGCGCGCACAGCTTCTCCCGGGTTCTGGCGGGGGCGCTGAAAAACGTGTGCGGTCTGGGCCGCGGGCGCAGGCGAAAGTGATGGCGATCGGGTCAAGCTTCCGGCAAAAGCACACATGAATTTGCAGGTAAAGTCAGCCCGTATCGCGGCAGTTTTCGCACTCGGAGGCGCAGTGCTTCAGCGCAATACAGTCTACCATCCGTTTAGACGTGCGATAACACGAAAAGATTCGCAGAGAAAGATTCACAGAGAAAGATTCGCAGAGAAAGATTCACAGAGAAAGATTCACAGAGAAAGATTCACAGAGAAAGATTCACAGAGAAGCCTTCGCAGAGACGATGCGATCACCCAAGGATCGATCCTCCCGCCGTGATCACGCGCCGTGCCGCACAAACCCAGGCCAGCACCTAAAAATCATCAAACAGCCCGGGCGGCGGCTCGGGCACCGGCTCTCCCGCCACCCCGTCCTGACACGCCGGGCAGCGCCGCTCCTTGATGTCCAGCCCGTTGCAGCCATACAGGTAGCCGCACGTTCCGCAGCGCAGGGCATAGATCGTCTGCGCATCCCGTGTCGTCGACCGAGCCCCCGTAGCCCGCTCCACCGCCTGCCCATGCGGATTGCGAAACCCGGGCTCGGTCGTGGGAGCCCGTTGACTGCTGCGAAGCCCCCTTCTACGCGAAGGCGGGCCGGTGGGTCGGGTCAGCTGCATCGTCTTTGGCAGGTCTTCCTCCCCCTCAGCATAGCCGAACGATCCTCAACGTCCCCACGCCGCCCGCTCCGGCCGAACTTGCTTTGCTCGCATCCCCAGGCCGGCCCACTCGCCGAACCACACCCACCCCGCCGCAACCTGAGCCCGATCCGCTCATCTAATCCTCGTTATCCGCATCCCGGCAAGCGGAGCGCCCGTCCCCGGCGTGAGATGCTGGACTCTGCGGCTTGGCTCTGCGGCGGACCATCCCGCAAAGCCAGAGGCGAGGGCTTATGTGTGGGATCGTCGGCGTCTTCGGACATCATCCCGTCAGTGGCATCATCTACGATTCGCTCTCGATGCTGCAGCATCGCGGGCAGGATGCCGCCGGCATCGCCACCTGCTACCAGGACCGCTTCTACCTCCATAAGGAAAACGGCCTCGTCACCAACGTCTTTAACGCCACCAACATGGCCCGCCTCCTCGGCACCATGGGTATCGGCCACGTCCGCTACCCCACCGCCGGCTGCGCCTCCGTCGCCGAAGCCCAGCCCTTCTACGTGAACTCCCCGTACGGCATCGTCTTCGCGCACAACGGCAATCTCACCAACGTCCAGGAAATCGTCGACAACGTCTACCAGAACGACAAGCGCCACCTCAACACCACCTCCGACTCCGAGGTCATGCTCAACGTCTTCGCCCACGCCCTCACCCGGCGCGGCGTCGTCAGCCCCAAACCCGCAGACATCTTCGCCGCCGTCGAAGAAGTCCACAAGCGCTGCCGTGGCGGCTATGCCGTCGTCGCCATGATCTCCGGCGTCGGCATGCTCGCCTTCCGCGATCCCTACGGCATCCGCCCGCTCGCCCTCGGCAGCCGGGTGGTCGACGTCAAAAGCTCCAAGAAAAAGGACTACATCGTCGCCAGCGAAAGCGTCGCCCTCGGCGTCAACGACTTCCATCTCGACCGCGACATCGAGGCCGGCGAAGCCGTCTTCGTCGACATCAAGGGCAAGC
>CAXTZL010000013.1:0-26084 GCA_964248555.1 uncultured Bryocella sp. | reverse complement strand
CCTTCAGCCCGCCAATAGGCGCGTGATTCCCAGGCGCCTCGGTCATCACGGCGGTAATGGGATCGCCCGCCAACTGCTTCGCACTCACCTGCGAGGGCGAAAGCTTCGCCAGCTTGGCTTTGTCTTCCTTTGAGCACGCCGCATCGATTCGCTGATAGACCGGTGAACCGAAGCGTGCCGTGAGGGCCTCGTACTGCTCCCCCGGGTCCTTGCCCGTGCTCGCGGTCATCTCCGCAGCCAGCAGACCGGCGATCAGACCGTCCTTATCGGTCGTCCACACAGTGCCATTCCGGCGCAAAAACGTGGAGCCGGCTGACTCCTCGCCCACAAACCCCAGCGTCCCGCCAATCAGGCCGTCGACAAACCATTTAAAGCCAACCGGCACCTCCAGCATTGAGCGGTTCAACCCCTTCGCCACGCGATCAATCATGCTCGAAGACACCAGCGTCTTGCCGATACCCACGCGATCGCTCCACGCCGGACGATGCGTAAACAAATACTGAATGCATACCGCAAGATAGTGATTCGGATTCAGAAGTCCAGCCGTCCGCGTGACGATGCCATGGCGATCATGATCCGTGTCGCAGCCCCAGGCCACGTCATAAAGATCCTTGTTGGCAATCATGCTCGCCATCGCATACGGCGAGGAGCAGTCCATCCGAATGCGCCCATCCCAGTCCAGCGTCATGAAACGGAACGTGGGGTCAACATAAGGATTCAAGACCTCCAGCGGCAGACCGTACTGCTCTGCAATGCGGGGCCAGTAACCCACACCCGCGCCGCCCAGGGGATCCACCGCAAGCTTCAACGTCGTCCCTGTCAAAACATCGAAGTCGATGACATTTCTCAGGTCGGAAACATAGGCAGCAATAAAGTCGTGCCGCTTCGTAGTCTCTGCCTGCAGCGCCTGCTTGTAAGGCATACGCTTCACACCGGCCAGCTTCGCCGCAATCAACGCATTGGCCCGATCCTGAATCCACTTGGTAGCCGACGTATCCGCAGGTCCTCCACTCGGTGGGTTGTACTTGAATCCACCATCCTCCGGTGGATTATGCGACGGCGTAATCACGATGCCGTCGGCCTTGTGCTGCTTGCTCTCCGCGTTAAACGTCAGGATCGCGTGCGAAAGCGCCGGCGTGGGTGTAAAGCCCAGATCGCAATCCAGGAGCACCTCAACCCCATTGGCCGCAAGCACCTCTAGCGCACTCGCAAACGCAGGCTCCGAAAGCGCATGCGTATCCTTGGCCAGGAACAGCGGCCCCGTGGTCCCTTCGCTCGCCCGAAACTCGCAGATAGCCTGCGTGATCGCGAGAATGTGATCCTCATTGAAGGCCGTGCCCAGCGACGATCCACGATGCCCACTGGTACCGAAGCTGACCCGCTCTGCCGGGTTCGCGGCATCCGGATGCAGGGCGTAATAGTCGGTCAGCAGGCGTGGTAAATGGACAAGACGGTCGGGCGAAGCGTGGTGGCCCGGGGTGTTCAACGATTCGTCGGTGGACTGTGCAGACATGCGGGGAAGCATATCGTACTGAGATGCACGAGGGAATGACACACCACCTCGGCCCCATGGAAAATACCACGGCTGCACGAGATCACTCGTACAGCCGTTCCGTTGCATCATCCTCTATGCCGCGACGGCTAGTAGCTGTACTGCGGATATGCCGGCTTGTGCGGCTCCGGATTCGGATGCTGCCGTAACTGCTCCATCGCCACGGCCACGGCCTTCTCCAACTGCGGATCGTGCCCTGCGGCCACGGCCTTCGGGTCCTGCTCTACCACCACGTCCGGGTCCACCCCATGGTTCTCCACATCCCACTTGCCCTCCGGGGAAAAGAACGCGACCGAAGGCGAAGTCACCGCGCCGCCATCCATCAGCACCGGAATGTCGCCGATGCCCACCAGCCCACCCCATGTCCGCTTGCCCACTAGCGTGCCCACGCCCTCATGCTTGAACAGCCACGGCATCGCATCGCCGCCCGAGCCCGAAAACTCGTTGGCAATCATCACCTTCGGCCCGTATACGGCATCGTTCGGCGTGTGCTCCATGGCGCCATAACGCGGTGCCCAATAGGCCAGCAGCTTGCGGTTCAACACCTCCACGATGTAGTCCGCAATCTGCCCACCCCCATTGAAGCGCTCATCCACCACCGCGCCCTGCTTGTCCGTCTGTGCGAAGTAGTAGCGGTTGAAGTTTGTAAATCCGCCTGCCGCTGTATCCGGCAGGTACACATACGCCAGCTTGCCGCCGGAAAGCTGATCCACCTTGCGCTGATTGCTGTCGATCCAGTCCGTATTGCGCAGCGCGGCCTCACTCGCCACCGGCACCACGATCACGTCGCGCGGCCGCTCACCGTTCGCTCCGGCCACATGCAGCGTCACCGCGTGCCCGGCCGTACCTTCAAGCGGCTGCTGAATATCTACCGCTGCCGTCACCGGTTCGTTGTCGATCGCCAGGATGCAGTCGCCCACGGCAATGTCCAGTCCCGGTTGCGCCAGCGGCGGGTGCAGCTGCGGACTCCAGCTGCCGCCGGTATAGATCTTCGCCAAGCAATAGTGATCGTTGTGCACCGCATAGTCCGCACCCAGCAAGCCTCCCGGAACACGCGGCGCCTCCGGGATGGCTCCACCCGATCCACGCAGATGCCCCACCGAAAACGCACTCAGCATCTCCTGGAAGATGTAGTTCAAATCCGCACGCGAAGCAATCGAGCCCACATACGGCGCATACTTCCGCTCCAGCTCCTCCGTATTCGCTCCATGAAAGTGGGCGTCGTAAAAGTAGGCCCGTTCAATGTTCCAGACCTCGTGGTACATCTGCGCCCATTCCGCCTTCGGATCGACGCGCACCTCCAGCTGCGCAAAGCTCACGGCACCCTCGCCCGGCTTCACCGGCGCGCCTGCCGGTACGATCACCACCTTCGGCGCAGAACGCCGCGAAGCACTTTCACCTTCGCTACCGCCTCCGGTGTGCAGCAGCATCTTCTCGCCATCGGCCGAAATCTGGTAGTCCTCGATACCCTCGGCCAGCTTCTCGGTCTTGCGGCTTTCCAGCACCCAACGGCTCAGCGTATCGCCCTCGCCGCCGCCCAAACGTCCCGCCGCCTCGGCTTCCAGGAAGTACACCGTGCCCGGCTTGCCAGCCTGGAGTGAACGGTAAGACCGCGGGGGCAAGGGAAGCGCCGTAATACGCCGTGCAATCGCCTCCACAGGCATGCCCGCGAGATCCACCTCCGTCGGCTTGGGCGTGGCAGCCGGATGCACCGCTGCGGGATGCTTCTCCTCCTCCGCTTTCGCCTCGCCTGCCTCGCCTGCCGGGGTGTTGTCAGCCTTTTCAGCCGACTTTGCCTTCGCCTCCGCCGGCGTCTTCTCGTCCTCCGTCTCCGGTGCAATCGGCGACGCCGTCTTCGCCGCCAACGTCAACGCATAAATTGTCTGCGTCGGCTGGTACACGTCGCTCGTCATGTCCAGCTCCGCCTCCGTCGCACCCTGGTTGTTGCTCGCAAGGAAGTACAGATATTTACCGTTGCGATCAAAGGCAGGCGAATGCGCATCGGCCATGTGATTCGTCAGCTGCGTCGAGTTGCCCGCGGCCACCGAGTACAAAAACAGCGCATGCAGATGATTCGGCATCGAGTGCGGGTACACCAGCCAGCGCGAATCCGGCGACCACGCCATCTCGCTCGTCGAACTCGAAAATCCGCCAAACACATTCGGCTCCCCGACCTCGGCCAGCTTGCCCGTCGTCACATCCACCACATAGAAAAGCAGCCGATCGTCATGAAACGCAATATGCTTCGAATCCGGTGACCACTGCGGCGAAAAATAGTACGCCGGCTGCTCCGTAAGCGCAATCTTCCGCACCGCCGCCTCGCCCGTCTGCGAAGCGATGTGCAGCGAATAGAGCCCCACCTGCCCGCCCGGCGCAGGCTCATCGGAAAAGTACGCCACCGATTGCCCATCCGGCGACCACGCCGGTTCCCGCTCCATCATCCCCGGCGAGTTCGTCAGGTTGCGCGTCGGCCCATGCTTACCCGGAACTGTCAAAATCTCACCATGCGCCTCCACGGCCAACCGCAAACCGGAAGGCGAAAGCGAATAGTTCTCGATCTCGCCCGCAACATTCTTCAGGTGCGCCCGCACCTCCGGCAGGTCAGCCGTCACATCCACGTCCACGCTGTGCGGCTGCGCACCGGCCTTCGGCTCCAGCGTGTAAAGTTCCCCGAGTTGATCGAAGATTAATTCATGCCCATCCGTCGCGAGCGAATGAAGATCTGTGCCGGTGTTATGAAAAATCTCCGTCACCTCCTTGCTCGCGGTGTCGTAACGAAACACGCCGATGTGCCCCTTGCGCCCTGACAAAAAGAAAATATCCTTGCCCACATACACCGGCGAAAAGTCCGAACTCTGCTCATGCGGAATCTCGACCGACTCCAATCCCGGCAACGTCGTGATGTGGATCGTTCCCGCCCGTCCGCCACGGTAGTTTCCCCACGCCGTGTAGTTGGTGAAATCAAAGCCAAACGCCGGCGGCAACGGAGCGTACGCAATCCGCGATCCATCCCCCGAGTACACGCCCGCATAGGCCATCGGCAACGGCAGCGGCGTCGCTAGGCCACCCGCCGCAGGCACGGTGAACAACTGCGTATAACGGCTGTTCGCAATCCGGTTAGACCGGAACAGAATGTTCTTGCCATCCGGCGTCCAGCCCACCGCAAAATCCGCATCCGGGTGGTACGTGATGCGCTTCGGGATACCGCCCGTGACTGGAATCGTAAACACATCCGTATTGCCGTCATATTGCCCGGTAAAGGCGATCGTCTCTCCATCAGGCGAAAAGATCGGCTGCGATTCAATGCCCACGCCGGCCGTCAACCGTGTAGCGCGTCCGCCTCCGCGAGGCACCGTCCACAAGTCGCCGGCATAGCCAAACGCAATCAGCTTCGTGCTCATCGCCGGCCGCTGCAAGATGTTCGGGTGCTCAGAGGAGGTAGCAGCCACGGCAAGGCTGCCCGGCAGGCAGGGAAGGGCAACGGCAAGAACGGCAGCAGCAGAAAGCAGCGGGCGCAGAAGCAAGGGTCGTATCTCCAGAACTGTGGGTGGTGTGCCCATGGTACATCGCCGGGACCCACGCTAAATACGCTCAAACGAGAACACACGGAGCCAACTGGTATGCTGCGCGCAGACATCCCCCATGGCTCGTTCCCTTTCCCGCAACGACATCGCCGCGCTCGCCCTCGGCCTTCTGCTCCTGTTTGCCGGCGCCGCCCTCGGCGCGTTCAACACAACGCACGGCACGGCGCCACACGGCTTTCTCGCCGGTTTCGCCACAGGCCTCCGTTGGACGGGCGTGCTCTCGCTCGGCACCTTCGCCACGCTGCGCCGCAGCCTCACGCCCTGGATCTTCGTCGCCATGGTCGCCGGCGCCGAACTCGGCTTCGACGCACCCGCCGTCGCCTCTCAAACCCGCGTCTTTTCCGACATCTTCCTCCGCCTCATCAAGACCATCGTCGCGCCGCTTATCCTCGCCACACTCGTCGTCGGCATCGCCGGCCACGGCGACCTCAAGGGCGTAGGCCGCATGGGGATCAAGTCGCTCGTCTACTTCGAGATCGTCACCACACTCGCCCTCGCCATCGGCCTGCTCGCCATCAACCTCTCCAAAGCCGGCGTCGGCCTGGCCATGGCACCGCCCCCCGCGGTCTCCGCCCCGCACGCCGGGCCAACTATCCCGGGCCCAAACGCCGCCGTAGTTCCCGCCACGCCCGCACCCACCCACTGGGACGACTTCCTCCTCCACATCTTCCCCGAAAACCTTGCCAAGTCCATCGCCGAAGGCCAGATCCTGCAGGTAGCCGTCTTTGCCGTCTTCTTCGGCATCGCGCTCGCCACCCTCAGCGAAGAAAAACGCGCTCCCGTGCTGCGCCTTTGCGAAAGCTTCTCCGAGGTCATGTTCCGCTTCACCAACGTCGTCATGTACTTCGCTCCGATCGGCGTCGGCGCGGCCATGGCCTACACCGTCGGACACATGGGCCTCGGCGTGCTCGTCAACCTCGGCAAGCTCTTACTCACCCTCTACGGCGCGCTCGTGCTCTTCGGTCTGCTCGTTCTGCTGCCCGCGGCCCTGCTGTTCCGTGTGCCCCTTGCCCGCTTTCTCGCCGCCGTCGCCGAGCCCGCCACCATCGCCTTCGCCACCTCCACCTCCGAGGCCGCCCTACCCCGCGCGATGGAAAACATGGAGGCCCTCGGCGTCCCCCGCCGGGTCGTGGCCTTCGTCATCCCCGCCGGCTACAGCTTCAATCTCGACGGCTCCACGCTCTATCTCGCCGTCGCCAGCATCTTTGTCGCGCAGGCCGCGGGCATTCACATGCCGATCGGCCAGCAACTGCTCATGATGGGCACGCTCATCCTTACTTCCAAAGGCGTCGCGGGCGTGCCCCGCGCCACTCTCGTGGTCCTGCTCGCCACCGCAGCCACCTTCCACCTGCCCACCGAACCCATCTTCATCATCCTCGGCATCGACGCCCTCGCCGACATGGCCCGCACCGCCGTCAACGTCGTCGGAAACTGCCTGGCCTCGGTCGTCGTCGCCCGCTGGGAGGGCGTCTTCGGCACCGAACCCGCAAGCCCCACCGTACGCGCCGGCGCCGAAGACTAACCTCCCACCCAGGCCCGCTCTACTTCAGCATGCCAATCGTGTGCAGCCACGTCGTCGCCAGATCCGTCCAGTGTGACTCCGGCGTATTCACCGGAAACACGCCAAACCCATGTCCGCCGGTAGGGTAGAGGTGCATCTCGGCCGAAACCTTCGCCTCCTTCAGCGCCCGGTAGTACACCAGCGAGTTCTCCACGTGCCCGGGATCGTCTTCAGCCTGCAGCAGAAACGTCGGTGGGGTGCTGCTATTCGGCTTCTCGGCCGGATCGAGCTTGGCCAGCCCCGGAGAGGCCGTCAGGTAGCCCGGGTAGATCACTCCGGCGAAATCCGGCCGCGCACTCAGGTCGGTATTGACCTCCTTCGCCGCCGGTGTGCTCAGCACATGCACGTCATCCGAGTGATTGCTCAGCGCCACCGCCAGATGCGCACCCGCCGAAAACCCGATCGCTCCAATGCGATGTGGATCAATATGCCACTCCGTCGAATGCGCCCGCGCCAAACGCATCGCCTGCTGTGCGTCTTCCAGATCTGCCGGATTGTGCGGATAGTGGTTCGCGTAGGGCACGCGATACTTCACCAACAGGCATGTCATGCCCACCGAATTGAGCCACTTGCACGTGTCCAGCCCCTCGCCGTCCCATGTCAGCCACACGTAACCGCCTCCCGGAAACACCAGCGCCGCCGCGCCCGTGTTCGCCACCCCGCGCGCCGGCGGATACACACTCAGCGTAGGCTTCGTCACATTCGTCAGCCGCGCACTCCGCCGTCCGCTGATCAGTTTGTTCTGCGGTGTCGTAACGTCCTTTTCCGGCTCCGTGGTCATCGGCGGCTCCGGCGTTACGGTCGCCCAAAGGGGAATCACGGTCATGGGCTGCTGCGCAGGCAACCGGGAAGCGGCAACAAAGCCCACACCAGCCACGGTAAAAATCGACAGGGAACGAAGCAAAAACATGGACGTCATACTAGCCCAGCACGCCCAACCCTCGCCATCCTTACCGCCCCAACCCGCAGACTGCGACCCTTGGCTGCCAATCCACGTCTGAAACCATATGCCGCTGCGTTTCGCCCGTCTCGCCTCCGTCACCCTGCTCCCCAGCCTCGCCCTTACCGTGATCTGCGGCGCGCAGACTTCCAAACCCGCACCGGTCAGTACCATTTCCGTGAACGCGAAGCTCGTCGTCGTCCCAGCAGTGATCACGGACAAACATGGCCTCGTCACCGACCTCTCCAAGGGCAACTTCGCCCTGAACGTCGATGGCAAGCCCCAGACCATCCGCTACTTCGACCACGACACCGATGTCCCGCTCACCGTCGGCCTGCTGGTAGACGTCAGCGGCAGCATGACCGACAACCTGGACGAGGAGCAAAAAGCCAGCCGGGCTTTTCTGGAGAGCTTTCTCTCGCCCGCCAGCGGCAGCCGTCCGGCCGACAAGGCCTTCATCATGCAGTTCGCCCGCACCGCCGAACTCCTGCAGGACGTCACGGACTCCCACCCCCTCTTGGCCGCCGGGCTGAAGGAAATCGGCACCGAGGCCCCCGGCGGGTCGCCGGCCGAGGACGACACACAGACTTCCGGCAACAACGGTAATGGCAACGGCAATGGCAATAGCAACGGCAACGGCAACGGCAATGGCAATGGCAACGGCGGCTACGGCCGGGGTGGCTATGGGGGCCGCGGGGGCAACAACGGGGGCGGTTATGGCGGGGGTCACGGCAACGATCGTCCCCACGGCGGAACGGTGCTTTACGACTCGCTCTATCTCTCCTCCAACGACGTCATGGCCAAACAAACAGGCCGGCGCGCGCTGGTCGTTCTGACCGACGGGGAAGACCGCCACAGCAAGGAGTCCCTCACCGAGGCCATCGAATCCGTGCAGCGGGCCGACACCGTCGTCTACGGGATCTATTACAAAGGCGAGGAGCATCGCGACTTCAATCCCGGAAGTCGTCGCGGTGGGTACGGCGGGTACGGCGGAGGCTATCCCGGCGGCAATTACCCAGGCAGTGGGGGCCGGCCCGGTAGCGACGGTACCTATGCCCGCGTTGATGGCAAAAAAATCCTCGAGCGCATCTGCGGTGAGACCGGCGGACGCGTCTTTGAGGTCAAAGGCAAAGGTTCACTCGACACGATCTACCAGCAGATCGGCTCCGAGCTTCGTTCGCAGTACCGGCTCGGCTTCACACCGGATACGGAAGCCGCTGGCCCGGGCTATCATCACATCGAGCTCACCCTGAATACGCCGGGAGGCAAAAAGGACGACATCCAAACACGGGACGGGTACTACACCGGGCCGGCGAAGGCTCACTAAGCCCGCGTTACGCCAGGCCCGTTCGGCATCGCCAGCCTCGAAAGCGGATGCTTGGTGTAAGGCGTCTTGGTAGCCTGGTGAGCGCGCCAGGTCACGATGGCCACCGCGGCAATGGCAATCACCAGAATGGTGGCCGCAAACATCACGACGACGACGCCAAAGTTGGGCTTGCTGGGTTTTACGTCCTCGATTTGCATGCGATCTAAGATGCCACGACTCCGGCACGACGGCATTTTTTTCCTGCGCCGGCCTCCTCACCCGCCGCAGGCGGCAAAATGCTTTGCCACCCCGCACACTTTCAGGCATCTTTGAGGGACATGTTGATCACAACACATCTCGCACGGCAGGGCAGGAGTTCCGAAGCCTCCGCGACATCGAACCGGCCGGCTACGGGGCAACGCAGGGATCTTCTGGCCGGTCTGCTCGCCGTCGCCGCCATTTCGATCGCCGGCTGCCACGCCAAACCGGCATCCACCTCTGTCGCCGGGCCCAACCCCTCCGCCGCCGCCACTCTGTCCACGCCCGAGGCCCGCAAGGCTGCCAAGCAGCCCTTCACCACGCCTCCCGCCGTGAAAAGAAACCTCTACCCACCGGTTGACCAGGCCGCAGCGGACATCGCCGCAGCGGAAAAGCAGGCTGCACGGGAGCACAAGCGGGTTTTGTTGGACTTCGGCGGCGACTGGTGTGGTGACTGCCAGGTGCTGGACATCTACTTTCACCAGCAGCCCAACGCCGATCTGCTCAGGGAGGGCTTCGTGAAAGTAAACGTCAATATCGGGCATGAGGACGCAAACGTCGAGCTCGCACAGAAATTCGGCGTTCCGTTGAAGGGCGTTCCCGCGCTGGCGGTTGTCGCTCCGGATGGGAAGGTCCTCTGTGCGCAGGACCAGCAGTTCAGCGATATGCGCTACATGGAACCCAGCTCCGTCACGGCCTTTCTGACCAAGTGGAAGCCCGCTTAGGGTCCGGTGAACCGATGCGCTCGGCCGTGGCAATCTCGGGGAAGGGGCGGCAGCTTTACCGAACGCCCCTCGGCCATGCCCAGATCCTCCTTCGCACCCTCCGCCTCACCGCGGAAGCCTCGATCAAGCACGATGTGCTCACCCTTGCGCAGGCGGCAGCCTATTCTGCCGTCCTGGCCCTGTTCCCCGTGCTGGTCGTCGCTGCCGCCGTCATCGCCATGCTGCCGGTGACCTTGCCCTTTCGCGCCCAGCTCGGTCTGTTCTTCACCCGCGTTCTGCCCGCGGATACCCTCCCGCTCCTTGGCCAGTACTTCAGCGTCACCCACGCTTCCCGCAGCACCGGCGCTCTTCTGGGGTCCCTGGCAGTGGGCCTGTTCGGCGCAGCCAGCGTCATGGCAACCCTCATGGAAGGCTTTCGCCGCGCCCACGATCTTCCCCTCATCCCGCACGATCTTCTGCGCCGCCGTCTTCGTGCCCTCGTGCTCGTTCCCCTCTCCATGCTCCCGATGGCAGCAGCCAGCGGCCTTGTCGTCTTCGGCAATCTGCTCACCCGCTGGACGGCCACAGCGCTCCCCGACGGTCTGCAGGCCCCCTTCACCATCCTCTCGTTGCTTCTGCGCTGGGCCATTGCCCTGGCGGGCAGCACGGCCATCCTGCTGGTCATCTACCACCTCGGCACGGACCTCACCACCGGCATGCGCGACCGCGTGGAGCCCTGGCTGCGTGAGCCGTTTCAGACCTTCCACGCGCAGTGGACCTGGCGGCTCAGCCTCCCCGGCGCCGTGCTCGCCACACTGCTCTGGTTTGTGGCCACGCTCCTGTTCGGGGCCTATGTCACCCGCTTCGCCGACTACAACCGCGTCTACGGCTCGCTTGGCGCTGGCATTGCGCTGATGATCTGGCTCTACCTCATCGCGCTCTGCGTCATCGCCGGTTCGGAGTTCAACGCCCAGGCCCACCGGCTACGCCTTTCGCAGCGCAACCCTGACCAGCAACCCTGAAAGATAGCCAACTTCCCGCCAAATCTCGCAACCCACGGCTAAACCCGTTACCTCGCAGGGCAACCCGCACGCAAGCCGGGTAGAATGCTCACTGACAGTCGCTGCTCTGCTTCGTTCCCCTTTGGCGCACGGTGCAACAACGGCTGAGGCTGAGCTTGAAGGACGGTTGGATGGACTGGAGTACGGGACGTATGGCGCGACGGGCAAAGATCGTAGGAACTCTCGGACCCGCTTCGAGCACAGAAGAGGTCTTTCGCCGCTTGGTGCGTGCCGGTCTCGACGTGGCGCGGCTGAACTTCTCGCACGGATCGCATGAGCAGAAGGCTGAACTCATCGCCATGGTGCGCAAAATCAGCAAGGAAGAAAAAAAGCCCATCTGCATCCTTGCCGACCTGCAGGGTCCCAAGATCCGCACCGGCACCCTCGTCGGCGGCAAACCCGTCACCCTCGAGGCCGGCAAGCAACTCATCATCACCCCGGAAAAGATGGACGGCACCGCCGAAAAAGTCTCTACGGTCTTCACCACGCTGGCCGAAAATCTTAAGCCCGGCGACCAGATCCTGCTCTCCGACGGCCTTATCGAACTCCGAGTCGTCCAACTGCAGGGCGCCGACGTCGTTACCGAGATCATCAATGGCGGCACCCTCGGCGAAAAAAAGGGCATCAATCTGCCCGGCGTCGCCATCAAGGTCCCCTCGCTCACGGAAAAAGACGAGATCGATCTCGAATTCGCCATCGCGCAAAAATGCGACACGATCGCCGTCAGCTTTGTTCAAACCGCCGATGACGTCCGCTACGTCAAAGGCCGCATCGCCGCCCTCGGCTCCGACGCCTGGGTCATCGCCAAGCTCGAAAAACCGCAGGCCATCGATCACCTCGACTCCATCCTCGAGGCCACCGACGCCATCATGGTCGCGCGCGGCGACCTCGGCGTCGAGGTCCCCCCCGAAAAAGTCCCCGCCATCCAGAAGCACATCATTCGCCGTGCCTTCGAGTACCGCCGCCCCGTCATCACGGCTACCCAAATGCTTGAATCCATGATCGACAACCCGCGTCCCACCCGCGCCGAAGCCTCCGACGTCGCCAACGCCGTCTACGACGGCACCGACGCCGTGATGCTTTCCGCCGAGTCCGCCGCCGGCAAGTACCCCGTTGAAGCCGTCGCCATGATGGCCAAAATCGTCACTGAGACCGAAGAGCAAATGCTGCTAGAGCCCCGCCTGCCCGTAGCCCGGCAGCGCCGCACCCTCTCCGTACCCGAAACCATCTGCGAGTGCGTCGCCCACTCCGCCCAGGACATCAACCTCTCCGCCATCGCCATCTTCACCGAGTCCGGCAATACCGCCCGCCTGCTCTCGAAATATCGCCCCGAGGCCCCCATCTACGCTCTCAGTCCTTTCGAGTCCGTCGTCAACCGCACCATGATGCTCTGGGGCACACACCCCATCTGCGTCAGTCGCTTTGAAGACACCGACACCCTCGTCCAGGTCGCCGAAGGCGTCCTGGAAGGCGCAGGCTTCGTCAAGCCCGGCCAGGTCGTCGGCATCGTCGCCGGCACCGCCACCACGACGGGCGCTACCAACTTCATGCGCCTGCACTCCATTGCGGAGCGCTAGCCTGCGGCCATGAAGGGATAGGCACGCCTTCAGCCGTGCCACAAGAACCATCACGGGCAGGACGTTAGCCCCGGAGAACCAAACCGATGCCGCAGCATCCCGTTCGTCGCTTCGTCCCATGCAGGCTGGCTCTGCTGGCCTGTCTCCTTGTGTGCACGGTCCACCCCACCCCGGGCCGCGCCGCACAAAGGGACACCCCTGCCGCAACATCCACCGCAAAGCATCGCGTCCTCTTCGCCCTCACCTCCGGTGAACAAGCCGACTGGGTTCTCACCCTCGGCAACATCCGCAATCTCATCGCCGACCTGAAGCCGGATACAGTACAGATCGAACTCGTCGCCTACGGCCCCGGAGTCGCCATGGTGAAACGAGACAGCCCGGTAGCCGGCGGCATCGCCGCGCTGCAGTCACCCGGCGTCCGCTTCGTCGCCTGCGAAAACTCCATGCGCGTCCTGCACCTCACAAAGGCCGACCTCGCCCCTGCAATCGGTACCGTCCCCGCCGGCATCGGCGAGGTCGTCCGCCACGAAGAAAGCGGTTGGAGCTACATCAAAGCCGGCCGCTAAGCATCAAGGCCGGCCCCTAGCCCGCAGCTATCCTTCAATCCACCCACGGATGGTGCAGCCGCACCGGCGTATCCTGCACATCGCGCACATTCCGCGTCACCAGCGTCAGGTCGTGATGGAGGGCCGTCGCTGCCAGCAAGGTGCCAATCGCCGGACGCGTGCGGTCCGCGTTGAGTTCACCCCACAGCCGTGCGGTAGAGAGACCAATGTCCAGAATGCGCTCCCCGGGGGCGTCCGCAACACTCTCGATCCATTGGCTGATGGGGACCGCTGCCTCTTAGTCCCGCTTGGCTCGTAACGCCGCACCTTTGCGGAGTTCGCCCATCGTCAGCACACTGAGAAAGATCCGCTCCGGGGAAAGCCCCTGTAAAAAGCAAGGACTGCCGCATTCGGTCGTACCTTACGAATCTCTGACACAACATTCGTGTCCAGCAAATAGCCGCGCTCACTACGCAAAGGAAACCCTTACCGAATGATCCCGCTCGATCTCCCAGTCTTCAAACTCCCAGTCTTCAATCTCCCAGTCTTCAAAATCAAACTTCGGACCGCTTAGTCAGAAAGTGATAAAGTCCGGCCTCTCCTCCTTTTTTCCTCTCCAACGACCGATATGCATCCATCGACAACACCACGGCCCGTTCCTTCCCATGATGCGTAATGATCTGAGGACCGTCACTCTCCGGCTGCTCCAAAATCTCGCTCCAGTGATTCCGCGCCTGATTCCCCTGCCAACTCGCCATATTGTCCCCCACTCTCCGTTATGGCGTAACTACGCGAATTGTGTACATAATTCAATCCCGAAACACCTCCCTCGTACAATCACCCCATGGGCCGCATCCACGTTCTCTCCGACCAGGTCGCCAACCAGATCGCCGCCGGCGAAGTGGTCGAGCGTCCCGCCTCGGTCGTAAAGGAACTGCTCGAAAACGCCCTCGACGCCGGCGCCACCCGCATCCGCATTGAAGTCGAAGCCGGTGGCCGCAAGCTCATCCGCATCACCGACAACGGCCACGGCATGGGCCGTGACGACGCCTTGCTCGCCTTCGAACGCCACGCCACCTCCAAACTCCGCTCCTCCGACGACCTCCTCTCCATCGCCACCCTCGGTTTCCGCGGTGAAGCGCTGCCGTCCATCGCCTCCGTCGCCCGCGTCACCCTCGACACGCGCGCCGCCGACGATGAAATCGGCACCTCGCTCGAAATCGCCGGCGGCAAACTCCTCCGCGTCGACGACGCCGGCCTCCCACCCGGCACCACCCTCGCCGTCAAGGACCTTTTCTTCAACACCCCCGCCCGCCGCAAATTTCTGCGCTCCGAACAGACCGAGCTCGGCCACGTCGCCGCCCTCGTCACCCACTACGCGCTCGCCCACCCGGGCAAACACTTCGAACTCCACTCCGCCACCCAGGCCCTCGTCACCGCCCCCGCCGTCGCCGACGCCGGCGAGCGCCTCTACCAGATCTTCGGCCGCGAAACCTTCGATTCGCTCCTCCCCGTCGCCGCCGAAATCGACTTCAGCCGCGCCGGCCTGCCCGAACCCCCACCCTGGAAGCGTGACGAGGACTACGAATCCCCCGAACCCGGCTTCGTCCGCCTCTCCGGCTTCGTCTCCAAGCCCGAGCTGCAAAAGCTCAATCGCAACTCGGTCTACATCTTCGCCAACGGCCGCCTCATCCGCGATCGCCTCATCCTCCACGCCCTCTCCGAGGCCTACCGCAACATCATCCCGCCCACCAGCTTCCCGGTCGTCCTCCTCTTCCTCGAACTCCCGCCCCAGGAGCTCGACGTGAACGTGCACCCCGCCAAAACCGAGGTCCGCTTCCGCCAGTCCGCTTTCGTCCATGACTTCGTCCGCGATTCCGTGCGCACCGCGCTGATGAAGGCCCGGCCCGCGGCCAGCTTCTTCAGCGCCCTGCACTCCGCCCCCACCGCCTCGGAATCGCTCACCGTCGACGTGAGCCCCCTGCCCGGCCTTGATCAGCCGGTCTTTCACCCGGACCAACCGGTAATGCAAAGCGAAGGCTCAATTGAGCCGGGGGATATAGACAGCTTTGCCCTCACCCAGCCCATCGTCGCCCCCTCCCCCGGTCGCCTCGGCTTCACCGGCTCGGGAATGGCCGTCGGCTATGACGATCTCCTCGCCTCCCCCGGCGAAACCGTCCCCGCGCCCACCCTCAACTCGCTCGCCACCCTCAAACCCTTGGGCCAGCTGCGCGACAGCTTCATCCTCGCCACCAACGAGGAAGGCCTCTGGATCGTCGACCAGCACGTCGCCCACGAACGTGTCCTCTTCGAAAAAATCCTCCGCGAACGCGAAACCGAGCGCGTCCAGCGTCAGCGCCTGCTCATGCCCGTCCTCATCGAACTCCTCCCCGAACAAATGGTCGTCTTCGCCTCGCTCGCCGCCGAACTCGAGCGCAACGGTTTCGAAGCCGAGCCCTTCGGTCCCCGCACCCTCGCCATCAAGGCCGCGCCCGTCGGCTTGGAAGGCAGGGAACTCGAGCGCATGCTCGAAGAGGTCCTCTCCGCCGACCGCGAGCAGCAGACCGAAAACGCCGACACCCGCGCCACCCGCATCGCCGCTTCCATCGCCTGCCACGCCGCCATCAAGGTCAACATGCCGCTCGAACCCGCCAAAATCGACTGGCTGCTTACCGAATTGGGAAAAACCGAGCATCCCACCAGCTGTCCGCACGGCCGGCCCATCGCTTTGCGGTATTCTTTAAAAGACATTCAGCGCGCCTTCGGGCGGCTCTAATGCCCCTGAAACACTCCGGGACCTGTCCGTTACGCTCCAGGCGCATCGAAACCCAATGAAATACGAATAAAAGGCTGCCGGATCGGGTGAGCAGCCTTTCCCTTTGCGCAAGCGCAACGAATCGAGGCAGTTTTGGCAACAACACCGGAGTTACACGAGCCGCAAATCGCGGCAGCCCGCGCCCAGGCGTGGCATCAGAACTGGCAAGCCGTCGCGCCGCAGACTACCCCCCAGGCCGAAGCCCAAATCGAAACCCAGTCCGGAACACAGTCCGACAACCAAGCGGAAGCTCCGTTGCGACTCACCGCTGAGACCCAACTGCATGCCGGTTCAGATGAGGAACCCGCGCTCGAATCCGACGACTCGGAATCTGGAGACGAGCTTGAATCCTCAGAGGAGGACGACGAGACCGAATCAGACGACGATGCAGAATTTGACGATGGTTCGGAATCCGATGATGATTCGGAATCCGAAGATGAATCGGAATCCGGCGATGACTACGATTCCGATGACGAATCTGATTCCGATGGCGAATCTGAATCCGATGAGAATGAAGACGACTTCGAGTCCGACAACGAGTCGGAATCCGAGCCAGTCCCCGCGACGCAGCCGACCGCCGGGGCTGCCGCCTCACCCACGCCGGCCACCTCGACCGGCAGCCGCATCCTCACCCTCGAAGCCGCCCGCGACTTCGTCAATAGCTGCGGCATCCTGCTCTTTGGCCCTCGCTCTTTGGGCGCCCCCGCACCGTCGCTCGTAGAAGCCACTCTCGGTGCAGCAAAAAGTTCCGTCACCGCCGGCGAATCTGAAATCGCCCGTTCGCTCGTCGCCCGCCTCGTTGCCGAAGGCTCTGCGGTTCCGCTAAACCTGCTCGGTGGCCCCGGCGATGTGCCCGACTTCATCGTGAGCACCGCCGCCTTCCCCTTCGTCTTTACCCTGCGCGGCGACAAAGGCTGGAAGCGCGCCCCCGAGACCTCCGGCGCCGTCAAGGTCACCACTCTCGCCCTCCACGTCTACGAGGTGCTGACCGAAAAGGGCTCCCTCACCGTCGCCGAAATCGTCAACGAAGTCGGCCGCGAGATCACCGACTCCGCCGTCGTTCGCGCCCTCTCCGAGCTTTGGGCACTCGTTCGCGTCATCCCGTCCCTGGGGCAGGGCGAAGGCGCCACCCGCTGGGAGCTCACCACCGCCCGGTTCCTGAAGGCTGTAAAAGCCGGTGCCAACGCCGGTCAGCCCACCGCCCTCAGCGCTCTCATCTCCCTCTATCTCGGCCAGGCGTTCCTCGCCACCGAAGACGAGATCTGCGCCTATCTTTCCCCGCTCACCGCCCGCTCCCGCGTGCGTGACGTCCTCCACGGCCTGAGCGCAGGCCGGCAGCTCAGCGAAGCGGTCCTGGAAGGGAAAACGGTGCTCTTCCTACCCGATTCTCTACCTGATTTCTCCGCCGCAACGCCCGCTCCGTCTTATATTGCGGCACGCAATTCTGCTGCTGGCTCCGCTCGAAACGAGGCCTCTGCCGGTCACGCCGCTGTAGATGCCGCTTCAGGCGCATCGGTGTCGACCGAACGCATTCGCCGCTTCGATGGCGGTTCCGACGCCGGCCGCGACCGCAGCTTCCGCGGCAAACCGGCAGCCCGTCCCGACAGCCGCTTCGGCGGTGGTGCCGGCCGTGGTCCGCGCCCCTCCCGTCCCGCCTCTCGCGGAGAAGATCGCCCCTTCGGCAACCGCCCGGCCCGGCCCTCCAACGACCGCCCGGCGCGGCCCTTCAACGATCGCCCGGCCCGGCCCTCTGCTGGCGCGCCCTCACGCGAAGGAGCCGGCGACCGCCCCAGCTTCTCCCGTCCCTGGGACGAGGAAAAACGCGACCGTCCCGCTCGTCCGTCTGGCGACCGTCCGGCCTTCGGCGCCCGCGATAGCCGCCCACCGCGCCGCGAGGCAGGAAGTTCCGAGCGCCCTGCTTTTGGCAATCGCGACCGTGGCGATCGCCCCACCTTCCGCCGCGATAGCCCCGGTAGCGCCCCGCCATTCCGGCCACGCCCTGAAAATGGCGGCAAGGACCGCCCCTTCCGAAGCAGCTTCGGTGCAGGAGAAAACGCCGCCTCCTACGGGGATCGCGGACCGCGCACCCCGCGCGAAGAGGGCCGTCCTCCTCGTCGCGAAGCAAGCGGCTTCCTCCCCCGGCGTGACGCGCGTGACGCCTCCGGGGATCGTCCCCGGCCGTTTCGTCCCTCCGGCGACCGTCCCTCCGGCGACCGTCCCTCCGGTCCCCGGCCTTCCCGGCCCCGCTCCTCGGACGCTTCCGGCTCCTTCGCCCCGCGCCAGAACTTCGACCGGCCCTCGCGTGAGGGAGGCTCAGACTCCGGGCGTTCCTTCGGTGGCGGCGGCGGCTTCCGCCCCCGCGAACAACGCTCCGAAGGCTTTCGACCGCGTGAGGATCGTGCCGGCGGACCGCCTCGATCCGGAGACCGGGGACCCCAGGGCCGTCCCCCCTTCCGGGAAGGCGGCTCCGGCAAACCCTTCGGCGAACGCCCTCAACGCAGCTTTGGCGACCGCCCTGAGCGCGGTAGCGACGGTCCGCGTAGCCGTCCCGCAGGCCAGGGGGCTGACCGTGGAGCTTTTCGCCCCAACGGTTTTTCGGATAGGCCTTCCCGTGGACCCGCTGGCGGCTCCGGCGGCTTCAAGCGGGGCCCCGGCGGCCCAGGTCGTGCACCAGGAAGTTTTAGTCGCGGTCCCGGCGGTGCCGATCGCGGTCCCGGCGGTGCCGATCGCGGTCCCGGCAGCTTCAAGCGGGGTCCTCGTCCCGAGGATGAGGCCTGATGCCTGCTTCCCCTTCGAGATCCCGTCCCGTCGTGGCCATCGATGGCCCGGCGGGCGCCGGCAAAAGCACAGTAGCCGCCCACCTGGCGCAGCGATTCGGGCTTCTCAATCTTGAAACCGGGGCCATGTACCGTGCGCTCGCGTTGCAAGCCGTAAGACTGAACCTGGACCCGGACGATGAGCGCGTCCTCGTGCAGGCCATGCAGACCACGAGCATCCTGCTGGAACCCAGGCCGCAGGGCAACCAGGTTCTTTTAGATGGCGAGGACGTCACCCTCAAACTGAGGGAGCCAGGGGTCACTGCCATCGCCTCCAGGGTCTCCGTCCACCCGCAAATCCGCCACTGGATGGTGGAACAGCAGCGTCTGCTCGGTGCCGCGGGCGGCGTTGTCATGGAAGGCCGTGACATCGGCACCGTGGTCTTTCCCGATGCCGAAATCAAAATTTTCCTGGACGCCGCTCCCGAGGTCCGAGGTACCCGGCGCTTCCAGCAAACCCCCGCCGCCGCATCGCGGGAAACGCAGGCCGAGGTCATCCAGGAGATTCGCGAGCGCGACGCCCGTGATCGCAATCGCGTCCAATCACCCCTTCGGCCTGCCCCCGATGCCGTGCTGCTCGACACCAGCCATCTTTCCCTCGAGCAGGTGCTTGCGGCCGCCGAACGGATCGTTACCGAGCGCACAAACACCCTGCCTTTGGCTGAAGTCACCTCAAATTCAGGGTTCGGAAAATAGTCCCAAAATAATTAGGGAGCGTGCTAACATTTGCTCACCGTTTGAAACAAGTCAGTTTCTGCCGGCAGAAATGGCGTCGAAGCGGCGATTTGGATTCAGCGTTACACCGACACAAGGAATTGCGAGACATGGAACAGGGAACAGTGAAGTGGTTTAATGACGCCAAGGGCTTCGGCTTCATCAGCCGCCAGAACGGTGAGGATGTTTTCGTGCACTACTCGGCGATCAACACCAACGGATTCAAGAGCCTCCAAGAGGGTCAGGCAGTTCAGTTCAACGTGGTCAAAGGTCCCAAGGGCTGGCAGGCCTCGGACGTTCAACCACTCTAAGATCCCCTCCAACCGAGGTTCAAACAGCACAAAAGAGGCCGAAAGGTCTCTTTTTGCTTTACCCCTAGCGTCCTCTCAAGAGCGGTTGGATCACTGGGGCTGTAGCTTTCCGGCGTGGTCACCGGTCTTTTCGGCTGGCGGAGCCGGGGGACCAGCCAAAATCGTTGCACTTGTACGAAAACGTCTGTAGTCGCTGGCAGTGAGATGGAATCGGCCATCGAACCCGCTCACCAGCAAAATGCGCACGCTTCCTTTTCCATCGATGGTAGCCGGCAGCCATACCGCATCGTTCACCCGTTTGGCTTCAAAACTGAAGCTAGAATCCTTGCGAACATCCGCCAGCAGTCCACCACCCACTTTGAAGTCGTTCAGAAAATGGCCCTGCCCGCGGACAAGCACGCGATCCGCCTCATCGATCCAGACGGTTCCGACAAGATCCCGCACCACCGTTTCCGCCTGGGAACGTGTCTTCGCTTTCGGGTCGCCGGCATAATCCAGCACGATCGTGGGGCGCCCCCCAAACTCAATCCGCCGCTCATTCGAAAAGCTCCCCAACTGCAGCAGGCGCGACATGGAGAGAATGGCATCACCGCGAGGATCGGTTTTCTCTCCCGCAGCGAGGGCCTTCGCCTTGCGCTCCTTCATCTTGGCGACCTCCTTGTCCAGCCGCTCGCTCTCTTTTGCCTGCTCTTCCGCCGTCAAGGGCCGCCCGTTACGGGCTACCACCCGGTTTACCCGCACACCATCCAGGGTCAGGCTCTCCGAATCCGTGACTTCGGTCTGCTTCACGCTGCCATCCTTGCGCAACCGTTGTTGCTCCACGCGCACGTGGTAGGTGTAGTCGTTGCGGAGCGTGTCCATATGCTCTTCGTTCCGCTCGACTTCCTGTAGCAACTGGCCGGGGGCAGGCAGGGCTTTCCCCATAGTCTCCTGCGCCGCGGATCGCTGATCCAAAACAGCACTGCCCTGCCCGCCGGCAAAACACGACGGAAACAGCAGGAGGGAGACCAGAAAACTACGCAGGATCGCTCACCTCACATCTTCCGCCGGCAGCCCGTATCAACTTCACCTCAAACGAACTCCGAATACCTTCCGCAACTCCCGCCCTAGTGTCCGAAAGCGACATCAATAAGCGTTTTCTCCTCAAGATCGTGAGCCTTTGCCGAGCCCGTCGCCGGGCTCGCGGAGGCGGTCCGTTTGACTGAAATCACCGGACGGTCGTGAGCAATCTGCCGTAGCCGTGGCATTACGTAGGAAAGCGCCCCCATGTTGGCCGGCTCCTCCTGAATCCACACGATATCCCGCGCTCGGGGGTGCATCTCGAGCGCAGCCCGCAACTCGGCCTCAGGCCACGGATAAAGCTGGTCGACAAAGATAATGCTCACATCATTGACCTTGCGCTTGGCTCGCTCCACTCGCAGATTATGCCCAATTTTGCCGGTGCAAACCAGAAGCCGTCGCGGATTTTCCACACTCGTGTCAGGAAGTACCAGTTTGAAATCCTCAACGCCCAGATCCGCTATCGTAGACATCGCATCAGGGTGTCGCAGCATCGACTTGGGGGTGAACACGACCAGCGGTTTACGCCATTGCCGCAGCGCCTGCCGGCGCAGCAGGTGAAAATACTGGCCCGCGGTCGAGGGCTGCGCAATCTGTAGGTTGTCCTGCGCCGCAAGCTGAAGGAACCTCTCCATCCTTGCCGAAGAATGCTCCGGACCCTGCCCTTCATACCCATGCGGCAGCAGCAGGACTAAGCCCGAGAGCAAACCCCACTTCGCCTCGCCCGCGGCCAGAAACTGGTCAACAATAATCTGGGCTCCGTTGGCAAAATCCCCGAACTGTGCCTCCCAGAGCACCAGCGCCTCGGGAAAATCACGCGAAAAACCGTACTCGAAACCCAAGCAGGCCGCCTCCGAAAGCATGGAGTTGTACACCTCCCACCTGCCCTGCGGCCTGCCGTCCGGCCCCGGCCCAAGATGAGCCAAGGGAGACCATCTTTGCTCGGTTTCCGTGTCGATCAGCACGGAATGGCGCTGGTTAAAGGTCCCGCGCTGCGAATCCTGGCCGCTCAGCCGCACCGGGACACCGGCTTTCAACAGGGAAGCATAGGCCAGCAACTCGGCAAAGCCGTAATCGATCGCCCGCTTTCCCGAACCCATCTCAGTGCGCTGCTCCAGCAGCTTGGCGACTTTGGGATGAACATGAAAGCCCTCGGGGGAACGCGTCAGATCGCCTGTCAGGCTCGCGATGCTGCCGGCGTCGAGCCCGGTCCTAGGATGGTCATTGCTGCCCAGCGGACCGCCGCAATACGGGGTCCAGTACTCCGGTAGCTCATGCATGCGCTTAACCACAAACGCACCCGGAGCCTCAACGGTCACCTCGTGCTGTGCGGCCCGGCGCTGGTCCTCCAGAAACCGCTGTTGCACCGCGGCAACCTCCGCTGCGGGGTCTACCCCGAGCTGTTCGGCGTAAAGTTTGTACAGCGGAGGATGGTCCTTGATCTTGGCATACCGCCGTGGCTGCGTCACCGTCGGATCATCCACTTCGGAGTGGCCATGGCGTCGGTAGCCAATCAGGTCCACCACCACATCCGATCCAAAGGTCTGCCGGTAGCTGGCCGCCATCTCCGCCACACGCACCACCGCCGCGGGATCTTCGGCATTGACATGAAAAATTGGAACGGGCAGCCGCTTCGCCAGATCCGTTGCAAAACGCGAGGAATTTGACTCCTCCGGGTTCGCCGTAAAGCCCAGCAGGTTATTGACCACCACCTGAACCGTTCCGCCAACGTTGTAGCCATGGATCGTGGCCAGCGTCATGGTCTCTGCCCAGATGCCTTGACCCGCAAAGGCCGCATCCCCGTGAAGGATCATCGGCAGGATGCAACGCTTTCCGCCTTCGCCGACCCGTTCCTGTCGCGCCCGTGCCCGCCCCATCACCACCGGGTCCACGGCCTCAAGATGGCTTGGGTTGGAGGCCAGATGAAGCGAAACGGTCTTTCCATGGGCCGTCTGAAACTCTCCCGTAGCCCCCATGTGGTATTTCACATCGCCACCACCCATGGTCGAGCGGGGGTCAACATCCTCAAATTTAGAAAAGATCTCCCGCGACTCACGGCCAACCGTATTCACCATCACATTCAGCCGCCCGCGGTGACTCATCGCGAACAGGGAGCGCGTCACACCTGCATCCGCCGCCGTGGTAAACAGCTGGTCCAAAAACGGGATCAGGGCCGTCAGACCCTCAAGCGAAAAGCGCTTGGTGCCTAGATATCGCTGCTGAATCACCTGCTCAAACACATCCGCGCGAATCAGCCCGGAGAGAATACGCCGCGGGTCAGCCGGCTCGTGACTCCTCTCCATCCGCTCCGCAATCCAGGCACGCTTCTCCGGCGAGGTGATGTGCATATATTCCACGCCAATCGTGCCGCAATAGTAACCACGCGCTTCGGCCGAATCGGCCCCGTCCGGTGCAGGGATGGGAAAAGGCTCAGGCGGTAAAAACTGACCTAACGGATCAAGTGAGGCCTGCAGAAATCCCCAACGCCGGAAAACATCGAACACATCTTCACGCTGGGACTCCGGGGTCACGCCAGCGGCTCCGGTTGGCGAATTGCGGGGCTTGCGAGCGGGCTTAGTTTCGGGCGCTGTCCTGGTAGCCATAACCCTTCTATGCTAGCCCTTTCACTCTGGCCGGGACAGGCCGCGTGCGGTTATCGTTAAGGTTGCGACATGGGGTTTCCCGAAAAGGAACTCCCCGAAAAACGATTGCGTGCGGAAATCTTTCCCCATCACTTAAGGTGACGCCTGTTGCAGATAAGCCCTTCGCAGAAATCCGAAGCCGCCACCCGGCTCCAACGCAATACCAGCTAGCCGTGTCGAGTGAACCACCACGGTGTCCGGGTACCAGAGCGGCACACTGGGCAACTCCGTCGCAAGCTCACGCTGCACCTCCACGTAGTCTCCTCGTCGCTCCGCCTCCGATGTCGCTCCCGCCGCCGCCCGCAGCAGGGAATCAAGGCGCGGACTCGCGTAGTGACCCCGGTTTCCACCCTTGGGCGGAAAACTGGCCGTGGCATAGGCATACCGGAAAATATCCGGGTCCTCATTCGACCCCGTCCAGCGCAAGATATACATCTGAAACGCTCCATGCGTAATGTCGGCATAAAACGTGCCGAACTCCGCGCTGCGAATCTCCAGCGCAATGCCGGCGGCGCGCATCTGCTGCTGCAAAACCTGCGCCAGCAGTCGCGTCGTCTCATCCGTGGACGTCTTCAACGTCAGGTGCAGGCACACACCGCCGGCATCTGCTGCATATCCGGCCTGTTGCAGCAGACCCCGCGCCCGGGCAGGATCGTAACCGTAATGGGGCAGCTCGTTCGGGAGCGCGGCCGCCCAATGTCCCGGCGGCAACAGGGTATCGGCCGGCACCGCGTGCCCACGCCAGAGAGCGCTGATCAGCGGACCGCGATCAATTGCCAGCGCCACGGCCTGCCGCACCCGAACATCGCGAAGAACAGGCTCTTCCACGTTGAAATTCATGTAGTAAACGTCGGCGCCGGGGCGTGTCTCCGTCCGCAGACCGCGCACGCCGGCAAGCGCGTGCACCTCGTCCGGAGTGATGGCATTACTTTCGGCATCCGCAGTCCCTTTCTTCAGCTCCAACGCCATCGAAATGTTGTCTGGAACCACTTGGAACCGCACCCTAGCGAGGCGCGGCGCCCCGCCCCACCACTCTGGATTTCGTTCCAGCACCACTTCCTTATCCTGCACCTGGCTCGCAAACCGGAACGGCCCCGTACCCACCGGGTGCAATCCCTCATCCCGTCCAGCTCCGTCCTCCACCACACCAAAAAGCCCATCGCTGAGGTTGAAAAGCAGCGACGGATCCGGAACCTTCGTCAGCACCCCCAGCGTAAGCGCATCCCTCACCTCGACAGCGCTCACCCCGGAAAAGGCGCCTCCCTTCGAGGTCACCAGCGTTCCATTCGTCATACTGCGAATCGACCACGCCACATCCGCGGCCGTCATCGGCTTTCCATCGTGAAACCGCACCCCGGGCCGTAAATGAAACACCCACGTCAGCGGATCAGGGCGCTCCCAGCTCATCGCCAGCCACGGCTGCAGGTTGAAGTGCTCATCCTTGTGCACCAGCGCATCGAAAACCAGCGCTCCCACCCGTTCCGACTGTGCATCCGTGCCCTGGCGCAAATCCAGGTTGTTCGGCGAGCTTTCAATCAGGAACTGCACCGTGTTCGCCTCCTGGCGAGACCGCCCGCAACCCACCAGCATCGGCAGGACCAGCAGTAACGCGACACAAAGCATAGGCACACGAACCGGCATCCTCATCCTTAACGGCCACTCGCACGAAAACATGAGCTTCGTGGTCAATTAAATTTGCGTGATCTTTCCCAGAATGACACCCCGCCGCGCCCCGGTGGCCGCCGGCACATTGCCAGGCAGCCGGTGCCAGCTCAGCCAGCCCAGCAGCGCAAAGGCCGCAGCCTCCTTGGCCTCCACATCCAGGCTCGCCTCACCCGCCTCCTCGGTCGTCTTCACAAAGCAGCCCAGCGGCTCAAAAGTCTCCCGCAGTCGTCGCAACAGGGCCGCATTGCGCGCTCCGCCCCCCGACACAAAGACCTCCGTGACGGTCGCGGCCGGCGCGTGCCGCTCAAGAAATGGCGCCACAAGTTGCCGGTAAGCATCCAGAATTGTTTCCACCGTAAACGCCGTCGCAGTGGCGACAACATCACCCCGGGGCGCCCCCGGGCACAGCGCCAGCAGCCGGTTCACGAAAGCCGCCCCATACTGTTCACGGCCGCAGCTCTTTGGCGGCTCCAGGCACAGATAGCAGTCCTCCAGCAAGGCCCGCAAAACAGGTTCCAACACCCGTCCCCGCGCCCCCGCCTCACCCCCGCAGTCGTAGGCACGGCCATACAGCCGCTGCATGCACGCGTCGATCACCATATTGGCAGGGCCGGTATCGAAGGCCAGAACTGCCTCCGCATCGCAGCCGGCCGGCAGCGCCGTCAGGTTCGCAATCCCGCCCAGATTCAGCAAAATGCGGTTGCTCTCCGGGTGCCGATACAGGCAGAAGTCCAGCATCGGCACCAGGGGCGCACCCTGCCCACCCGCGGCCAGGTCCGCCGTCCGAAAGTCACTCACCACCGGCAGGCCGAGCCGCTCCGCCACCACCGCCGGCTCGCCTGTCTGCCAGGTGCAACGCATCGGCTCACCCAGATACATCCCCGCGACCGCCTGGTGGTAGATCGTCTGCCCATGTAGTGCCACCAGTTCGGGCCTGATGCCGCTTCGCTCGATCGCCTCGGCAACAGCCTCCG
>CAXTZL010000012.1:0-26247 GCA_964248555.1 uncultured Bryocella sp. | reverse complement strand
AGCCTCGTCGGCATAACCCTTTCGTTCGCCGTCCGGCCTGAGGTGGCCAAGTTCCACTATCCGCGTTTCTCGGTACTAATCCAACGATCACGTCCGAATTGCCCGTCATTTGGGAACGATGGAGAAACCGCCTTGTGCTACTGTGCTCGAATGCGCAGCGTCTGTTTGTTTTGCGACAATCCAGCCGGAAGCCGTGAGCACTTATGGCCCAGCTGGGTGCACCGAAGGAAGAAGTTCGGACCCATCCGGCACCAGATCGGCGAACGGCCCGAAAAGATCCTGCCTGATCCCGAGCAAAAGCTCGCGACCGTGTGCAAGGAATGTAACAACGGATGGATGAGCGATCTCGAAAATGAGAACGTTCCCACGCTTGGCGCGATGTTCGCGGACGTCGCCATCCCTCTCGACGACAATGCGCAGACGCGATTAGCGCATTGGACTCTGAAGACTTCTATGGTTGTGGATTCCGTCCAGGGACGAGGCGCCATAAACAGGTTCTATCAGCGAGAAGAGTGCGTAAATATGCGGCTCCGTCGCTCGATACCTGAACGAACCCGTATATGGATTGGACGCTCCGCGTTGCAGTCGCTGGCTGCTGTTGGCACGCATGTTGGGATCTTCACGCCCGAGATCCCCGCAAGAACGCCGGCGATGGTGGTCAACATCGTCATCGGGCATCTAGCGATTCAAATCATGAGCTTGCATGTTCATCAGGACCTCTCCCAGTATACGATCCCAGATCCCGAACCGAAACCCGGCGATTGGGACAACATGTTGACACAAATTTGGCCTATCCGCCGAGCGAGTGTGATGTGGCCTCCCAGTAGCACTTTCACGAACGGTGGCCATCGGTCCGTCGCCACGCTTATGGATCGCTGGCGAATAGGGGCGAATGTGCCGCTATCAGAGATCCGCCGTGGAGCAAACAGGAGTTAGAACCCACCACAGCGCGAATTGGCTCGGGAATTGACGGCGCAACTTCTGCCGGCCCGTGGACCGTGCCTGATGTGCCAGTAACCCTAGATTTAAGACCGCAGGCGAAGAAAACCCAAGAACGCGGACTAAACTGAATCAGAAGATGATGAGAAACGACTTTCCGGAGAGCGTGAAGCGGCTTCTCGCCTTTCGCGTTTCTACGACCTGCTCTAACCCCGGTTGTCAGGCTGACACCAGCGGCCCCGAGGTGGACCCAAGAAAAGCTGTGAACGTGGGCGTCGCGGCCCACATCACCAGCGCCGCGCCGGGCGGCCCGCGCTTCAACCCGGACCTCACCCCCGAACAGCGGAGCAGCGCCGAAAATGGTATCTGGCTTTGCCAGACTTGCTCCAAGCTTGTAGATGATGACGTAATCGCTTATCCCGAGAAGGTGCTCCGGGCGTGGAAGGACCTCGCCGAACACCACGCCATGATGAAGGTCGGGAGAGCAAAGATCCCGCGACAAGAGAGCGAAGCGCAAAGGAAGGCGAGGGAGATCCTTAAGTGGAAAGACAAGCGCGTCATGCTGGTGAAGCTGAATACTGGCCGGGCGGTAGCACTCTTGGGACTACGCGCGCACAGTTCCAGCGTAAAAGTGGTCGATTGCACCGAACACTTCGTCAAAGTCCGGGGCGACGGTTGGGACGGCTCACGTTCCCTTCCGCTCAACGATGTCGAACTCGGGCATGACGACCGGTTGGACTGCCTTGAATTGCTAGAGCGGAATCTCTAGTCGGCAGTGTCTCCAGAGACTATCCCCTCCGTGCAATTGTGTCGGCTATCGAGAATATTGCCCTGCTGCGACGCTCCTGCGTGCTTAGCCATTTGAACGCTGATAGTAAAAGATCGGATGCGTATGTATAGGCCCGGTTCAGTTCTGTGTGCCCCGCGAAGGAACGTGTCACTTTCGCAAAACGAGAGGCGATACGTGTTCCTAATCGTGAGTCGATGTGGGCTCAGCATCCGCATCAGCAGAAACTGGAGGTCCGAAAGTTGCGAGGAACTTGCTTAAGTTCCAGGCCGGAATGACTCCTGACATTCCAGTGTGATCTTTCACGAACGCCTCAGAAGGTTTAGCGCCTTCTGTGATGGATTGCTTTTCTTCAAAATGCATCCAGTTCACGCCGAGCAGGTACACACACCGTGAGTTCTGTATTGCTTCATCTGATACTGCAGTCGTGCGACGAAACCAAAACACTGGGGATCCGCTGTAACCCTTTAGGGAAAAGCACTCAATGACGATCGTTTGTTGGAGATGTCCAAAACCATTCTCTACAGGGTCAGCAGTAAGCATCGCGATGTGCCCAAACCGCGCTGACGGTGAATTCTGTAGCCTTCCATCGTGACTGGAAAACCTGCCAAGCATTGCGATAGGGTCGCCCAGCCCGACGTTCTCTTGTTCAAGGATGTGATCGTTGATGAATGCTCTGTCGTATACCCAAGCGATCCTGTACTTCTCGGGTGAGAGGTCGACTTGCGCCACTGAGAGATCATCGCCCTCAGAAGGCATACGCCACCAATCTTTGTGTATTCGGACGACCTCGAAGCCAGCACTTTGGCGTAGGTTTAGGCGGATGTGTGGCTCATTCGTCGACTCGATCACGTGACGATTGGTCACGAGAAATACCTGATCCGTAAGCCCATAACGCTTGGCACACATAAAGCCAGTTCCACCAGCCCGCTCCCCTTTCTCAGCAGAGGGCCGATTCGGGTAAATGTAAAAGACGCAGTCAAGGTAAATCTTTGGAATCGCGGCCAAGCAGATGCTCCTGACGGAATGCCGTCGCAATGCCTGTATTCTCTCAGGCATCGGCACGCGTCGCGTTGTTTAGAGCGCTACGACTTAGAAGTCGTACCAGAGCGCTCTTGGCGCCAGCGCCCGGATGTCGCCCATTCGGAATCTGAGCGGGATCAGTCCTCATATGTCGCACAGTGTGGAGCAATCGTGCCGACTCGACCCATCTGCGGCCGCCTCCCCACGCAACTTCCGCTAGCGGCGTTTCGGTACTTAGGTGCCGTTCGCTGGAGAATTATAGGAGCGGCTCTTGCTTCAACGAGGCGGTGGATGCAGGAAGAGACGAAAGAACCACACCGCAGCCCCTGCGCAGAGCACGCCAACGGTGCGGTAAAACCAAATTGGAAGCCCCGCATAGATCGTTCTCCTCTCGATATTGCCGCGCTTCGCAAAGGCTGGCCAACCGAGGAGTCCCACGGCGAACACGACTTGAAAAAGGGCCATCAGCAGAAATGGGAGACCGCGCATCATCCTGTGATGGATTATGCCTTAGAACTCGAATTTGCCAGACAAGTTCCCGGATGGAGTCTTGTTAAGTCGCATTGTAGGAAGTAATGCGCCTCGGCCCTATCTGATCACGGTTTAGAGCCTCCTGTGATCCTCTTAGGCAGAACCAACACAATTCCAGCGGCAAGGATCGCGAAACTCAACCACTCTTGCCAGTGTTGCCGGGAGGTCCCAAACAACAGGAGCCCCGCTCCGATGAGCATAAAACCTAACCAGCGTTTTCCTAACGGCATATTCCCTCCTTCAACGGTGATTGCCCAGGCAAGCCACGGAAATGCCGAGACCGTGCAAAGCCTGGAACGGTGAAACTGTCCCACCCTTCACACCGCCCCTTGGAAGACGCAGTAGAGCTGGCGTCTTCCACATTCCCATGGCTCCGGACGGCGATGGCTGAACGTCTGATACCTCACTGCTTAACACTACTTTCATCCTCGTTGACGTGATCTGTTTAGAAACCGAGGCCAAAGTCCTGCTGCAGACGTTGGGAGTGTGCGTGCTGGGAGTCGGAAATGGCGATTGGCTGGGTATTCGCGATTTGCTCCTGCTTCTGATGGCCGGAACTGTCCGAGGTGTAGAGCGTCAAGTCGGGAGTTTTGAACGGAACCGCCTGCAGCGTCTTCTGGTCCAGCGCCTCTCCTGTGGCGAGGACACGATCTGCTGCAACCCGCTGGGAGCCGTCTACCGCGTACCCGTAGTCGATGTGACGGGCTTTCGCCGGGTCCAGCTCCACGGTCTTTCCGTTGTCGAGGCTAAGGGTGAGGGCGTGATTGTCCGCTATCCTCGTCACCGTTGCCAAGTCGCCTTTGCGGATGCCGTGGTCTTTGTTGGCCACCGTGAACTGAATCCGCTCGCCTTCGGCCAACTCGCGGGTCTCCTCGCGGTAGACGGTGCTGCCTTTGGTCTGCGCCTTCAGGTGTATGGGGTTATAGGTAACGTCCAGGCGTTCGGCGTCAGTCCTGACCGTGAGCAGGTTGCGTTTTGGATCGGCGGAAACGACGGTGACCATACTATTGTGTGCAATCCCGTTCAGGCTGGGGCTGCCGGTACGGAACTGGATCTTGTCTCCGGGTGTGTACTCCCCCGCCAGCTTTGGGTTCCCGATGTTTTGTTGTACGAGCACGGGAACTGCGCGGGCTTCCGCACTCAACCTGCCCTGGGCGTAGAGATCGGCGCGGATGAGCTGCGTCAGTTCCTGGCGCTCGGCTCGATCCGGGGCAAGGACAACGGCTTTCTCTGGCCTCGTGGCATAGTCCAGGGCGACGGAGGCGAGACGGTGATTGGGGTCCGCGTATTCATAGTTGCGCCTTTGCGGTGCCGGTGGTTCGGGTTTCCGGGTGGGCTCCTGCTGTTTCCTGGCGGGCTCTTCCGTCTGCTTTGGCCGGAAGTCCACGGCGGATGTTTTCGAGATGTCGGTTGCCAGCTTCTTCCCGAGGTTCCCCGCGTCATTGGTGTAAATCCGCACCTCCTCGGCGGCACGGGACAGCGCGACATAGGCGAGCCGGGTATTGATCAGACTGCGGTGGGCTTCCGCGTCTATGTTCACGATCACCCGGCGCTCGGTCAGGCCCTGGGAGCTGTGCGAGGTCACGGCATAGCCGTGATCGAGAGAACGCACCTTGTCTGGATCGAAGCTGATGGTGCGCTCCACTTTGCCATCCAACCTCACGGTCATCTTCCCTGGCTCGATGGCTGTAATGGTGCCCAGATTGCGGTTTGCGACTTTCAGCTCCTTGTCCTGGGCAGTGAACTGGATGCGGTCGCCGGTAGCGAACTCGCGGGCTGTTTCCTTGTAGGCATTTACTCCTTTCAGTCGACGCGGGTCATAGGTTACGCTCCCGCCGTCGGCCTTTTCTACCGTGACCGTGTTGTTGCGGGCGTCCACGGCGCGAACGGTGGCAAAGCTGTCCCGCTCCAGCCCCTCGGCTTTGCTGCCTCGGGTGTACTGAAGCACATCCCCTACGTCATACCGTGCCGCCCACGTGCGGTCGGCTCCGGTCATGTCATTGCGGTGAGCAAGGGTTTTGAACTGCTGGCCGTCTGCTGCGAGGGTGCCCTTGGCTAGCAGCTCGGCCCTGACCGCCTCATTGATCCCCTGGCGGCTTCGGTTGTCCGGGGAGACGATAAGGGTATTTTGGGGATCCGCGGCGTAGTCCGTGGCGATGGCGGCGATGCGGTCCTTGGGGTTCTGGACCTCGGTGACACGGCCCTGGTCCGCAAGCATTTTGATTCCGGTCTCGACCTTGCCGGCCGCAAGCTGCTGAACGGCGGCAAGCAGCTCCGGGTTTTCCTTCTGGCGCATGATCTCGTCAAGTTTCGAGGTACGCATCCCGGCATCCTGCATCTGCTGAAACGGTCGGCCTGCATCTACGGCCTGGTGCTGCCGGGTGTCCCCGATGACCAGTACCCGGTCGTTCGGTCCTACCTTTTCGAGGAAGCCGCGCATCTGTTTGGAGCTGGCAAGGCTGGACTCGTCCAGCATGTAGAGCCGCTTGCCTTCCGGATCGGCCTGCTTCGAAGCAAGGAAGCTCTGAAGCGTCCTTGCCTCCACCCCGGCATCCCGCAACGCGCCTGCTGCCTTCGACGAGGGGGCCAGACCTTCAACGGTGTAGCCACTTGTTTCCGCCCCTTCGCGGATGATTTTCAGGGCGGTCGTTTTGCCGGAACCGGCCAAACCCTGCAACCCATGTACACGATCACGGGAGGTTAGAGCTTCCTCAATCACGGTCCGCTGCCCCCTGTTCAATTTCGGTTCGGTATTTGCTTGGGCCTGGGCTTTCGCGACACTCATCATCGGCTCGGCGGCGTTCCGGCCTTCGAGGACATGACGCACGTTGGTCCGCTCGTGAGCGATGGTCTCGGAAGTGGTGAAGCTGCGCCCGGTGTCGTACTTTTGGCCTTCGCGGATAAGGAACTCGCCCCCCTTCTGGCGGCTGTCGAACTCGGCCCGTACCTGGGCGTAGGTGGTCTCTCCCATGCCCCGCCGGAGCGCATCGCGCAGAATCAACCGCCCATCCACCACGGCCTCACGCTCAAACAGGCTTTCCCGCGCATAGGTCACGGCCTCCTTTGCGGCCCTGGTTCCGTCCGGTTGGTTACCCTGCTCTTTGGCCCGCTGGCGGGCGGCGGCGACAACCTCCGCGGGCTGGTCCCCATGCTCTCTGGCCATGGCTTTATGGGCGGATAGAACCTCCTCGGCGGTGAGGATTCGCTTGCGGTCGCGGGTACTGTGGGCCGCAATCTGCGCGGCCTCGGGTCCGCTGTAGCCGGCCTTCTCCAGATGCTCCCGTATCTGCTGGGAACGGGGACTGGATGCCTCCAGGTAAGCCGCCGAATAGCCTTTGATCTCAGGCGCTCCGCTCTTGCCGGTTTCCAGCTCATAGCCCATCCTGCGCAGCTCATGGGTGAGCGCGGACTGATAAACCGCCGTGGCGAAGTTCTGGCTTTCAAAGAAGGCCTTTTCCTGCAGGGCTCGCGTGGAGCCGTCCGCTCGCGCCGTCACATTAAAGATGACGGCGTGGGTGTGGAGCTGGGGCGCGGCATACCCGTCGACGGGCCGGGCGGTGTCATGCTCGAACTTCGCGGCGATGAACTTGCCGGTGGTTTCGGCTGGCTTGTTGCCTCCCAATCTGGCCTGTGTGTAGCGCTCCAGCTCTTCAAGCGCAGTCGCAACGGCGGCGCGGTGGGCCTCCTTCACCCGCTCATCGCCGCCGACCAGGGCGGTGAGGGAGACAGACTTGGGCGCTGAAAAGGTAGCGTCCCAACCGGCGCGGTGCTCAACCTCTTTGGTGATGGCCCCGTCCGCTTTGGTGTACTCCGTCCCCGGACGGTGCTTCACCATCTGGGCCTCTGTCTGGGGATGTCTGCCCTCGGACAACCGGGAAAACTCCAGGGGAAGGACCTCGCCTGAGAGTCCAAGCGAGGCCGCGAGCTGGCCCTGCCACTCACCTTTTCCGGTGTCGCCTTCCTTGTAGTAGGTCTGCGAGTGGCTGGTGTACTCCTGCCCGTGATACGTCTGGGCCTGACCGGAGCTGAGCGCTTTTGAAATGGTGAGCAAAGGGGCGACCTCCTCGCTACGGGTTGACTGCCTGCTCGTTCGGCGGCAGTTGCGCCACGGGGAAGGACAGCACAGAAGCCGCCTGTGAACGCTCCGGGGTGGAAGCGCTCGGGGAGGATGTTCCTGCCTCAAGCACGGGGACGGAAATGACGGGGCTCGGTACCTCGATTGCAGGAGAGGAAACCGCGTGGCTGATGGCCATCTCGCGGCTGATCGGCTCTCGCTCCTGGTTGTAAAACTGCCCTGCGGAATCGAAGTGAACGTGATTGCCGGTAGTCCCGTGCTGGTAGCTTTTGATGTCTCCGCTGTCCTGTTTCCAGGTGAACTCCCGAGCGTGCTCAGCTCCTACAGCCTGCTCCAGGCGCTTGTATTCCCGGGCGGTGGTGTCCTGCTCGGGCTCCGGCACCTGTGAGCTGGCGGCGGCCGAAGGGTACGTTTCAGCCTGTTGCCTGCTTGGGCTGTCCAACTCCTGCGGGCGGTCGAGGGGAACAGGCCGGTAGTCGCTCTGCTGCAACTCCACCGCGGCGCGGGCGTTGGTTTCTGTGATGCCCGTTGCCTTCTGGATCTTGCCTGCAACCTCTTCGGCCTGCTCCGGGGTGGCGTTCCGAAGGTGCTCCAAAGCATGGTCGGACAGATAGCGGTCGATGGCCGGCTGGGTGATTCTTTCCAGATGCCGCACGGTATTTTCCTCGGTGTCGGACGGGCGTTCCTGCCACTCGCCCGAGAACCGTTTCAGCATCTCGTTGTCTTCCCGGTGGTTGTCCCACGCGTTCCGAAGATGGTCCATTAAAGCCATGACGTTTCCTCCCTTTGCTTGCTGCTGCGGTTAAAGGTTGCCGAGTTTGCTTGCACCTGGGTCAACGCGTGGCGGTGGCGGCTGAACGAGCTGCGGAAGCTGCCGTTTGGGGTCCGCTGGAAGCGGCGGGAACGGGGGCGTTTTCTTTGCGGCGGCAGATGGTTGCGGGGTGGGCGAGACGACTGGAGGGACAGTTGCTACCGGCGCTGGTGGGGCGGTTGGGGCTGCTTTGGCAGCGACAACCTCGGCGGCTGGGGCAGATGAAAGCGGAGCCAGCGGGTTGAACCACATCGTCTCGTCCGGGATACGGCGCGGCACCAGTGCAGGCGCAATGATCGGCAGAGCAAGATGCGGGAAGGAGAACCGGGAGACGTAATTTCCCAGCTTCACAAACGTGTGGAGATCGGCCAGTCCCTCGATCTCCGAACTCATCACCAGGGGCTCTACCTGACGGTCGAGGGTGAAGCTCTTCCCGGCCCGCTTACCGTCCGCAACCGTCTCTCGCACCCGCTCGACCTCGATCTCTCCTATAAGGTCCGAGGCCCACTTCGCCGCCTTCGGCTCGGCCGTTTTCAAAACGAATTTTGTAGCCGGCTGGGACAGCATCACCTCGGCATAGTGGCCATAGATCATTTCGAGCTGGGCCTTGCCCTGGTAGCCGAAGACGATGGGATTGTTGCTCTTGCGTCCCTTGGTCAGAGCCGTATGGAACTGCGGTAGACGCTGCAGACTGGCCAGCTCGTCAATCACCAGCCATGCCCGTTTCTGTCCTGGCTTGGGAGCCGTAAGCAATCGCAAAATGAGCAGGTCGATCCAAAGGGAATGCAAGGGCCTGAGCGCTTCCTGCTCGGCTTCAGTGGAGGTAAAGAAGATCCATCCCTTACGCTTTTCGGCCCATGCCGTGGCGCTCCACTCGCGGTTGTTGGCCTCTTCCAGGCTCGGCAGCAGGCGCAGGCTATCGGCCACCAACCCCAGCGAAGCGAGCACGCCGCTGCGCTGTTGCTGGGCTCCTTTGGCGATGATCGACGCCAGCTCGGTGCCCGCTACGCGCCGGTCGATCTCGTCCTCGTTCGCCATCCATTTGACCAACTCCTGCGGCGTCGGCTTGTACTTCAGAAGATGGGCAAAAATCTTCTGCGGCGTCTGGGTGAAGAATTCGCCCTTCTTGTCTTCGGTAGATTGGTAGAGCGACGCGGCGATGGTGCGGGCCTCGGCAGGGGTACGAAGCTCGCTTGCGGGCGTCCAGTAGGGAGATCGCCTGTCGAGTGGATTCAGAATCCAGTCGCCCCGGTCGGGACGGTAGAACTGCTGGGTAAACTCCCCTGCCGGGTCGTACACGATGGCCGATTCGTTGCGATCGGAAATCTGCTGCAAAAGCTCTTTGAGCAGCGTACTTTTACCCGCGCCGGTGTCCCCCATGATCTGGATGTGCTTGGCTTCGTCGGTGCGCGGGAGCCGTAGAATCGCGCCCTTCTCCGTGGTCCTGATGCCTAGCCCGTCGCCTTTGAGGGTGGCATTGAACTGCTTCGGGGTAAGCATGATCGGGCCACGCAGAAGCCTTCCATACTTCATCCGCCTGGCGCGTTTGAAGTCCCACGGGACAGCAAAACAGAACAGGAATGTGATCACACAACCCGCTTCAATAAAGGCTGGGCCATAGGCCTCGAGCAGGCTGTCGCCTCCGAAGATCGCCGCCTGGAACCAACCTCGGAGAGCTTCGTCCGCGATCTTGCGTTCGGGTCCACGCGCAAAGCTGGTGTACCCCGCCGCCCTGGTCTCTGGCGACATCATCACATCCAGTTTCTTACCGTTCGGCAGGAGAGTTTTTCCCGTAACGAAGTCGCTGGGCTCGGCTATCCGGGGCGCTCGCTTGCCTCCCCCCAGGTAGATCAGCCGGAAGGAGTTGTGCAGGTTGAACACCGAACCGGCTGCGCTCTTGAGGTAATCGCCCGTGTAATTCCGTGCCAGAAACGGCTTGGTTGTGTACATCCCGAAGAGCAGGCTGGCGAGAATCGGGAACGCCAACAATAACGTTCCGAGGGTGTAGATCGGAACCTGCGGAGGCCAGAGAACCGTTTCCTTCCGGCCCCATTCTGTTTTGCTGTTGGTCACTTTGATCTCTCCGCAGCCGCGTACTGCTGCATCACTTCCTGGGCCGCCTTATGTTTCGTGGTGCGGATCTCCTGCATCTCCGCATTGAAGGCAACACGCGTCATCATTTCGGCGCAGGCAACGTGCTGCAAAACACTGTTGAGTAGCAGCCGTATCGCAATGACTTCGGTGAACGCAGGGTCTACGGTGAAGCCCCGCGCCGCTCCTAAAAGCACCTCACGTGCCCACTCTCCGAGGGGCTTGCCCTGAGTGCTGGCCGCTGCCTCCAGCTCGTTATGTTCCTCCCGAGTCATCTTGGCCGTAGCGCTACATTTGCGAGGCGTGCGGCCCTGTACACGCTGAAAACGGGCAGCAAAGTCGAGCGGAGAAACTGCTGTTTCTGCTTCCATCTACTCCTCTTCTCTTCGGGGTGCCCATGGGCACCCTGAGGGTGCTCCAGAGCACCCCAAGGCAGCTAAGTCGTGCGTTTTGTGGCTGGTCGCTCCAGAGCACCCTGGAGCGGTTCCACACCACCCTGGAAGGGATGGAGTGTCATCCTTTTCCATGTGCGAAGCGCATTGCATTTGTTCTTGCTGTTGTCGCTGCAGTTGTTGTTGCCGTTACATGACGCACAAGCGTCATAGTTCATGCGTGGGCGAAGGCCCGCGCATGAATGCTGTTAGTCCGCCGCTGCAAGGGTTGAGGACCTCGGTCCGCGTCGTGCGCCGGTCGGAACGGTCGCAGGCTTCTTAATGCGAAGCTGCGCAGTTACCTTGGGGTCTGTGGAGCGGAACTTCTGGAAGTCCGCATCCTTGCCGAAGGTGTACTCCAGAGCCTTATTCACAACTTCATCCGGCTGACATTTGATGAAGGCGGCATACTGATCCACCTGGATCGCGGTTGACTCTTCAAGTGAACAGATGGCAGTAACTTTGCGGGTTTGCTTGATGTCTAGCAACGGCATGTCTTGGTTCCTCCTGGCGCTGGTTGGTGGTGCTGCGGTGATGGGTGGATAGCTGCTTGAGGAGCCGGGCTAGCTCTTCAAGTAGCGGCGACTGAGTGATCCTCGGCCCGGTAAAGATCCTCGGTGACGAACTTCTGGGCATCGAAGTCGTAGCCCTGGACAGAGATCAATTCCCGTACTCTCCGCTTGCCGTTCTGTGCGCGTTCGCAGTACAGAACGAAGTCGATCGCCTCGGCGGTCTCTGAACGAATAAAGCTGTGGTTGATATTCGGTCGGGCACTGAGCGCGAGATTGGATAACCGGCTGAGTGCATCCCATGCCGACTTCGCATGTAATGTGGTCAGCGTTCCACCATGCCCGGTATTCATCGCCTGCAATAGATCGTTGGCACATTCGTCGCGAATTTCACCGAAGATAATCCGGTCGGGACGGTGCCGGAGTGCAGCTGCCAATAAAGCACTGGGAAGGATCGCAACCTGCCCCGGAATAGCGTCGACGGCTTCCCAGCGGAGAGCGTTGGGCTGAAGCACCTTCAGCTCGGCAACCTGCTCGATCACAATAAGCCTGTCGGTCACGGGAACATGGTCAAGAATGGCCTTCATGAGGGTCGTTTTGCCGCTCCCTGTTCCGCCTGCGATGATGCCGTTCTTCTTCTTCAGCAGGAAGGCAACAATTTGATCCCGTACCTCCCGGGGCATGCTTCCCTTTTCAATCAATTGGTCAGTCGTAAACCACTGATTGAATTTGCGGATGGTGAGTGAGGGGCCGCCTATTGCGGACGGTGCTCCGACAACAGCAACACGCGAGCCGTCTGGCATCCGTGTATTCAGGATGGGGTTCTGGTGGGTGAGGTCCTGGCCCATCATCCGGGCAACACGTTGAATAGCCGCCTCCAGCCGTTCCACGTCGTAGGCATTCCCAAGGGGAATATGCTCGATAACACCTCCCCGGTCGGCGTACACTCCGGTCACACCATTGATCATCAAATCGCTGATTGTGGGGTCAAGAATCAACGCCTGCAGGTCTTCGGTAAAGAATGGCAGAACCTTCTCCCACCCGCTTTCCACTACACTCGCCCCGCTCAACGTCTGACCTCCGGACGGAAGGTGGAACCGCTCTGCGGGGCCTGCTCGACCGACACCCGGTTCTCGTGAAATTCCGTGATCGTCAAACCGAGAGGATTGATCGTCTCGTACTGAGGATTGGTCTTCGCCTGCTCGCTCACCTGGGCGGGATTCAGGTAGTAGGTAACGGACGCCATCCAATGCTCTGTACGTGGCTTGCTGGATGAGCTGGGCGGGTAAATGAGATCGAAGGTTTCGAGTGCCGTTCCTCGCGAGACGACTGAGCCTCCGATCTGCTCCTGGTCCATCGAAGTGATCGTCACATTGTTGACCTGAACTTCGCTCTGCTCGATCTGTCCGCTGGTCACCTGGGTGATGAGATGGTTTGCATTGTCCTGGCCAATGAGCTGCGCGGCAAGCGGCGCGGACAGGAAGTAATAGTTCATCGGGTATTTCTTCGCCATCGTTTCCCGGTTGATCGTGTGCCGGTAATTCGTCCAGTCCGTCAGATAGGTGCGGATCTCACCTTCGCGTGGGCTGTAATTAAGGTCGCTGTACTGGATGGCCTGTGCTCTGCCTGCCTCATCGATGCGGACGTAGCGCGTGATGGCTGGACGGTGCGACTCGAGGACCAATCCGCCGCTGAGCACAAGCGACAGAGCGGCCAGCGCACCGATAGTGATCTTGGCCATGCTGCGCTCACTGTAGTGAGCGGAATACACCTGATTGGCTATCCGGTCGGCCTCGACGTGCTGCCTTGCGGTGAGTACATTACCGGGTACTGCGGCGTGGGTGGACATGCTGTTGTCTCTCCTGAATCTGGCGTATGGATTTTTGCGATCGAACGATAGCGGACACGAAGACGATGAGGAGCACGGCAAGTGCCAGGATTCTGACTGGCCAGGGAGCGCGCCGGTAGAGAAAGATGAGTGTGAGCATTGGGTTGTTTCTAGGCTCCCGCCGCGCCGAGCGCAACTAGCTTCTCGGAGAGTTCCCCGAGCTTCCCGGCGATTCCGGCTCCTCCGCCAAAGATCATTTGCGTGACGCTTGGGATGAGCACCATGTTGAGGATGAAAGCGATGAAGATGGTAAGGAACGGAACGAGGTTTGCAATCCAGTTCGCGATGCTGTAATTGCCCTGGAAGGTCTGCGTCATAAAGCCTGCAAGAAACTGCGACCAGACGAAGATGAAGGCGGCGGCAACGGCTCGGATCATCGCGAGACTGAGGAGCACTTCGACGAAGTGCAGGAACTTGCCCCGGAACGTCTCAGTCATGTACAGCGGAATCATGAGTGGCCCGAAGAGGGCGGCGACCGCGTAGAAAATGAACGCGCTGCAATTGATCAGGAAAATGATGCCCGAAGCTAATCCAAGGAAGCCCTGCACGAACCAGTAACAGATGGTCTCCATGGGAGCGAATATCGTGGGTACTGGCGTATTGTGGGCTGCATTGGCCAGCAGGTCGTTCAACTGATTCAACTGCGTCTGATCGAGTATCTGGGCTATGGCGGCGGCGATATAGGAGAACATGCGATTGAATCCGAAGCTGGCACCTGGAAGGTTCGTCACCCAGTAGTGCTCGATCACACAGCAGAACAGGAACCGGAACAGAAATGTTTTTAGCTCGTCGAGGCTGACAGAGCGATGTCCTCCGAGATGCACGGACCATGACGACATCCGCACGGCGATCCCGATCAGGTTCATGGTGGCAATGAAGGTGAGCAGAATCATCCCGAAGTTCGACAGCGCTCCACCGTTCTGCAATGTGAGGTCTGTAAGGTTCTGGGTGAATTGTGCAAGCCAGTCAACAACTCCGGGAGCGGTTCCCATTCTGTACTCTCGCGCGGTTCGGTTAGGTGTAGCGTTTTGCTATGGCTTTACGCGGTGGCGTTACTGGTTAGCAACGCCACCAAAGGTTTGCAGCAGCTTCAGTAATAGGTCGTCCAGGTGGACGATCCGTTGCCCAGATACGTGGGGTTAGCCGCCTGCTGGGTGAGCTTGTAATTGGCGTCGTTGATGGTGAGGGAAGCTTCGTTGCGCTTGTCCATGTTGGCGACGGCGGCTTGCGCTGCCATGCAAGCGTGGAGTTGGCCTTGCGCGTGGGCTTCTTCCATGTGCTGCGATTCTGCCTGGTTCAACAAGTTGAGCTGTTCCACTTCGCTGTTGGTGTCGTCGCCCGTGTCTTCAACCGAATCGTCCAGAGCCTCGTTCGCCTGCAGGTTGTTGGCTCTGCTGGCCTGGTAGGCTCCTGCTGCCGCTAAACACTGGCTCGACGCCGCATCCATCGCTTCGATGTGGGCAAGGGTGGAAAGACGGCTGCTCGAACCGGCGATCTCGCTGCTCCAGAAACTCGGCGCCGTACCGGAGATGGCGAGGTTCATGATCTTCCACACCGCGCTGCTGTTCTGAGACTGGCCGTTCAACTGGGATTGCAGCCCTGCGGTTTCTCCATAGGTGTTCTGTACGGATACGCTCATCAGCGCGTTTTCTGCCGTTTGCCAGAGCGTTTTGCTGTTGAAATGCTTCAGGTTGCTGACGATGGTGTTGTATTCGGTGATGGCCTGGTTGTAGGTCTTCACCGCATAACTGGCGATCTGGGCGTCCTGCGTCAGTTGTTGAACGAGCGTGAGGTTGGATTGGTCCGCCTGCGCGATCTGAACGATGGCGTGAGCGGATTGGGTTGGATCGAAGGTGACTCCGAATTGCGCGTGCGCGGGGGCCGCCATGGCAAGCGCTGCGATTGTGCCTACAAGTGTGAGCCAACGGGCTGTGATGAGCTTGGTCATTGGAAGATGAACTCCTAGAGCGTCGGGTTGACGCGATGTTCCGCGTAGGAGGGGATGAGGATGTCTTTGCCGATGTAGACCCGCGCTCTTGAGCCTTCCTTGAGCGTGATGACCGGCAGCCGATTGAGGAAGTGATTGAGTACCTGTTCGCCCTCCTGGCTGGTTTGCGCGGAGATGCCGTTGCGGATCTGGCTATCGGTGGTTAGAACGCTCCCGCTGTTGCCGATTTGCGAGAGTCCTCCCAGGCCCCCGATCGCGGCGGCGGCGGCGAACGCTTCGAGATAGCCGTGGTCTACCTTGGTGGCGAGGCCGGTGGTTCCGATTTGGTCCAGGCCCGCGTATTTGTCGATGTCGATGGAGAAGCCGTCCGGGCAGACGGCACGGTGAAACACTACCGCCAGCTTGTGCTGTTGCTGGTTGCCTACCGCCGTCACCGAACCGATTAGGCGTGTTCCCTGGGGCAGCAACAGGTTCTGCCGGTCGTGCGAGTAGTAGTCGGTCGTGAGCATGAGCAGGACCGGGCCTGTCATGCCGCCGTCGACGTGATTGGTCACCACTCCCTCAAGAACGGTACCTTCGAAGACGCGGTACAGCTTGCCGCCGTACTGGTCGAAGCTGTAGCCGGCCATGGCGTCCGTGTCCTTCTTTGCGGCCATCTTGGAGCCTTCCTCCGCCTTCGAACCTTCTTCCGCCGCAGCCGGCCCCGGCTCGGTGACCGACTGGCCGGCCACTTCGGTGCGGTCGGTGGCGGCCGGCTTCGTGGGGTTCCCAGCTTCGGTACTCGCCTCATGCGTCTGGAAGTCAACCGCTACGGTGTCGCTGTTGAGGGCGTCCAAGCGGCGCTTTTCGCGCTCCGCGGCCTTCTGCTTGGCCTGGGCGTGGACTTCAGACTGGCCGGAGGTACGCCGGGGGGCGTTGGGGCTGGTGCCGTAGATCGCCGCGCTTTGGGCCGGGGTCATGGGCGCTGTGATGTCCGCCTCAGGCGGCGGGATGATCTCCCCCTGCGCCTGGGTACCTTCCCGGTCCTGAGCCTGCAAGGCGGCGACAACCTGCTGAAGCTGAGCGTTCTGGTCGTCACCCTTCTTGATCAAGGCCTGCTGCTTCTGGAAGTTGCCTACCTGCTGGGTATCGGCGGTGAACGGGCGGGACTGCATCGTGCTCTTGGCCGGTTCTTTCTTGTGGCTCCCGGTGAGCATGTTGTAGGCGGTGGAGACGCCGATAAGGGCAACCGCGCCTGTGAGCACGAGAACGATAGGCAGCGTCTTGCCGATGGGCGGCTTGGCTGAGGGGACGACGGGGACGGTTCCCATTAGTTGGCCTCCTGACGGTGGAACTCGACCCTGGATTTGCCGATCGCGACGTAGCCGTTCTGAAGGAGCTTGGGGACGGTATAAAGCCCGTTCGCGAAATCGAAGTTGATCAGGGAAGGCTTCTTGTCCTTCAGCTCGTACACAACCGGGGGCTCTTCGAAATTGCCCTGGATGTAGGTGAATTTGCCGTCATCCCAGATCTGGCGCACACCCAAAACCCTGGCCTTCGATTGGTCCCAGCTGTAATCGAAATGCAGGTTGCTCGGGTAGGTGCTCTGGTACCTTTCCTGGGCAACTTCGGCGATCTTCTTCTCCGCTGCGGCGGTGGCCTGAGCCTGGGCAATCTCCTTTTCGAGCCGGTCTTCCTTTTCCTTCACCTCGGCGGCGGGAACAAATACCGGAGCGTCGGCCATATTCTTCTGAGCATCCTTGTCGGTCTGCACCAGGAATACCGTCGAATCGAAGCCGCCCCCGCTATCGGCGGACACCTCTTTAAGCTCCAGGGTGTAATCGTTGCCGTGATCCGAGATGATGTGGACGTTGGTGCTGCTTTTGGCTGCTGCTGCCTTGGGCTTCACGGAAATGAAACGGCTGGCGACGTGACCGGCATTGAAGATCCAGTCGTCCGTGTTGCCGCCGAACACGGTAGCCACCTTCTCTTCGGCGGGCAGCTCAAGCAGCGTCGATTCATTCAGGCTGGTGCGGATGACCGGCGGCGCGGTGGTGGGGCTCACCTGGACGGTCCTGGGGGCCTTTCCCTGGGCCTGCAAGTTCGGCGTGGTGTACAGCGAAACCGCGAAGGCAGCGCTGGCGGCGAGTAGATGGGGCGATTTCATAAAAGGGGTCTCCTGGCAGTTGTGTTTAGCAAAGCTCTGAAGGGGAAGGCGGGGCTAAGCGTCTTCGCCCGCGACGAAACGGGTGATGCCGTCCTCCAGACCCCATTTCGCAATCAAGCGGCCTCGGCGGGCACGGTCCATCGGTTTGGTCGAAAAGATCGCGTAGCTGCGAGGGTCGAGGTTCAGGGTCACCACCTTGGTGATCCCGTCACGGCGCATCAACAGCGCCTCACGCGGCCCCAGACTCTCGAACAGGTTCAACTGCTGTTCGGTCATCTTGAACAGCTTCCCGTAGGTGTCCCGGTTGAACGTGGCATCGGGGAGCAACAGGAACGAACTGCAGGAGTTCACGATGCTTTCCGCGTTCTCCCCGAGATCGTTTGCCGACTGGCCGATAAGCGTAACGCCACCGAGGTTCTTTCGGCTCTGCTTGATACTGGCTAGCGCACCCTCGAGAAGCTGCTGGTTCTTGAGGTTCGAAAAGACTTCCTCGATGACGACATGCTTGGGAACGCCGAGGTTCCTGGGGTCGTACACCACGTCATCGATCCGGCGCAGCAGCCAGATCATCAGGGGCTCGATAAGGTCCGGGTAGTCTTTCGAGACACCCGCGAAGTCCCAGCACTGAATGCGGGACAAGCTGAGCGAATCCTCTACGTTGTCGAATATGGCGTGGTAAACGCCCTTGCCGATCCATTTGGCGAGATACCGGCTGAGGTGCTTGGGAAGCAACAGGTTCGACAGCCGGCGTATTTTCCGATCGATGAGGTACATGCCCTGCACCTCTTTGAACACGGCATCCTCGTCCTCCGGGGAAAGCTCGGCTCCCCCGTTGGTGAGGAGCAGCTTCACAAAATTGAACAGAAACTTGATGTTCTTTTCAGTGGGCTCCAGGGCGAACGGGTTGACTCTGGGCCCGTCCAGACCGATCTTGTCCACCTTGCCGCCGTACAGCTCCACCATGCTTTCGTAGCTGTTGCCGATGTCGAAAATGAAGGTAAAGCCGTGGTATTTCCGCTCCAAGGCTAACATTTGGTTGGTATGCACGGACTTGCCGGTGCCCGGTGGCCCGATGGTGAGCTGGACTCGCACGCCGTTGACATAGGCGTCATGGAAGAACGGGGTTCCCTGCCGGGTCTCGAAGACGTTCAGGTATTCGGCTTTGCCCAGATCCTCAGAGATGGGGTGCCCGATGTTGGGGGCAAAGACAGGCGCTAGTCTGGCGTGATGATCCTCACCAAGCCATAGCGAAAAGACGTTGTATTTCTGGTTGCACGGAAACATGGCATAGAACGCCGACAGGTTGCCGATGGTCTCCTCGATCACGGTCGCCTGGGCGTCCACGAACACTCGGTGAACGAGCGGCGTGTTTTCCCGTAGTTCTTCCGCGCTCCTGGCCGAAAGGAGCAAGGTGACGGTGTACTTGCCCTGGGTCTTTTTGTTCAGTTCCTTGACCACTAAACCAAGGTCGTCCACGCCTTCGGAAGCTGCCTTTGCGCCTGCGCCTTGGTCGAGCTGGGCGAAGTTCTTCCCGGCCATCACGCGCTGGAAGATGCCCACTTTGAAGAAATCGATCCACTTCTCCTGGGCACTGATTTCCTTGCGCACGGTGGACGTTGACTGCGGCCTCCAGGTGGTGCAAAGCACCGTGTCACAGGTCAGATTGGTGATGCCGTTGAACAGGCAGGGTTGCGAGGCAGTGGGGGTGTCCGTAACGGAAAACATCTGCACATGGCGCTTGCCTACCCGCAGATGATCCTGCTGCCATGAAACCGCACTGTTGACGATCTGCTGGTCTACGCCCTGGTCCGACACCAGCGGCGTATGGCCTGCCCATTCTTGGAGGTTGAACAGCTCGCAGAAGAATTTGAAAGCCTTCTCCTTGCCGAGAACCTTCAGGCCGATGGCACCGCTCAGGTGCGTTTCGAGGATGGTTGCTGCCTTCTGTAGCTGGGCTATTAAACGCTCGTTTTCGGCTGCCTGTTCCTTCGGTTTGGCCGCGAACGGATTGGACAACTCGGGCTCGAAGGTAAGGCACCAGTGAAGGTCGATGCGGCGGAAGTTGGCCGTCTTCGCAAGGAACTTCAGCCTGTGATCCACGAACGATTGCGTGATGGGATCGGCGTACCTCTCTTTGCGAGGGACCTCAAAGCCGGACGTAACCCGCATGTACTGGTACAGCGAGGAGCCTTCCGGCAGACCGCGCAGACCTGTCTCGATGCTTCGTGTCCTGGCCTCTATTTCCGAGTCGGTGAGCCCTTCTTCGTCGGCACCGTCCACCTCAAACAGGAGCCCGTAGCCGCTTGTTTTACTTGCAAAGATCGTGGGCGTCACAAAGCGGGCGATGGGAACGATGCTGTTTGCGGCCCCGGCGTCGGTGAACCACTGGTTAGCGTTTGCGCGGGTCATAGTAGCTCTTCTGGGTCCAGCTCAGGCCCCACAGTTGGAACATCTTGGGGTGTTTGCGGATGATCACCGAGCAGACGGCGGTGATCGAAATGAAGATCAAAGCGGACAAAACAAAGTGCCGAAGCAGGAGAGCCAAAAGCGACGTAATCACAATGCCCATCCAGATAGGCAGGCTCAAACCGAGCTTCTGCCGGGGTTTGTTGAGGGCTTGATTGATCGCCAGTGGCTCTCCACGCCTGGTTGTTTGCATGATTAGGCGAGCACCGTTACGGCGTGCGTTACGACCATCGAAATGCTCTGGCCGGTGAGCGAGCTGACCCACTGGGGAGCGAAGCCGATGACGATACCGGCGAATAATCCGCCGCCGATTGCCATGAAGCCACCCGAGATATTGCGGCCCATGAACTGGAACACGCCAAAGACGATGCCGATGACGACGGCAAGTGCGCCGCCGAGCAAACAACTCGTCTCAATGGTCTTCATGGCAGAAGTAACGCCGGAGACGTCCACGGTACCTTGTGCGTGAGCAACTACTGGCGACAGAGCGGCGGCCAATACATACGGGCCGAAACGCCGTGCGATTTCCGTTATGCGCTTTTTGGTAAGAGTTTTCGCAGCCATAGCTGCGAGGCGAGAATTCATTTTCGTGGTCAAGGTCAGCTCCTGGTTAGGGTTCATGTTGGCGCTCTCGAGAGAGCCTTCAGCGGTTATTGCAGCCTCCTACTGCGAGGGTTTTGCGATCCACAACCCTACGTCCACGCGGACATAACGCCGCCATGTCACGTTGTTGTGTTACCGCAAACTTGTTTGCCACAAGCTTGCATACTGCTCAGCTGTGTCCATGTGGCTTTTTATAACGGACCTCACATCCTGTGTCAACACGCATTGTGGATACACGTTTTTGTGTAGTATAGGCACAATGATGCATTCACCACATTTGTGTGTGTGTTTTGGAGTTGCTAAGATTCGTAGACAAACGCAGATTAGGAAGTGCTCTTATCAAGGCGACGGAAACCATCACCCCGAGCGGTCCTATACTGCGCTACGACTACAAATTGTTCTCAGCGGAGCTTGGGAAGAGGATCAAACAGCTCCGCAAGGAGAGCGGACTGACGCTCCGCGCTTTGATCGTTCAACACGGCTTCCATCTGACCCAGATACAGCGGATCGAAAAGGGCGAAGGAATCTCAATCCCGACGCTGTTACGCATTGCCGAGACTTTCCAAGTTCCGATGGAAAAACTACTGGCAGGCGTGGGATTGGTAGAGAGCACCGGGGAACGGTTGCTGCCTTCAGAGAAATAAGGTCTTTCGCAACGCCAGAAGGCGCATTGCGGAAGCCCCAAGGGGTGCCGAAGAGTATGTTTCGCATCTACTATCTAGGCGCGGTCAGCGGGACGTTCTGTGACATCCCTTCATCTGTATTTTTAGGTAGACACATGGATCGGGCTCAGTTGCATTTCATCGACACGCCGGGAGGTTCGGTCGAGGTCGCAATACAGCAAGCCATCGAGCAGGCTTTTAGGTTTGTGGTTCGCGACTATCCGGGAGTCGATCCGGTGAGGATCGCCGCCTGGGCTGAGGGTCTAGTGCCCTCTTTGCAAGCTCGCGGAGGTGGTATTGACGATCTGAAGCGGCTCGCCTACTCTGCGCTCAAACACAAAGTGCGTGATTGGCGCAGAACAGGAGCGGCGCAGGAACAGCTTCTAGGCGTCAGTTTGGAGCTGGAGCGTAAGGGCGGCATCACGGCTTCATTTCAGGGAGAGTCAGACCGAAAAATTCTCTTTGAACAACTGAAGGCAACGTTAGGCGAGCGGGATCGGAGTATTCTCGCTCTGCTGTTGGAAGACAAATCGGCGCAGGAGATAGCAATGGAGCTGGGTTCTGAATACCCAGCCATGCGCAAGGCAATTCAACGCTTGAAAGAACGCCTCGCCCTTACAGCTAGGGGCGAGCGAGAAAAGCCTGAAAGCGGACACGGACCCGCACAGTTCTGCGAGACGAAGGGATAAGGCCAGTTTGAATGACGATGACCTACTGAGGGACTTTTTGCTTGAGGCTTTCCCGAATCCCGAACGAAAGGGCTGTCCAGACGTACAGACGATAAAGGCGCTTGCTGAGGACCGATTGCCTCCGGGACATCCTGCCCGCTTGCATATCGGTTCGTGCTCGGAGTGTTACAGCGAATATCGGAACTACCGGCTGGATTGGAAAGAATCTCGCGAAAGGGCAAGCAATGACGAAGCTGGGTCTCAAGCCAGCATCGCGGCTCCTGCTGTCTCCGGCCCATCATTAGTTGGGCGAGCTGCCCCCCCTATTCATCATGCAGCTCTGCCTTCCTCTTTCGCGGCTCCGACTACCAGGCGCAATCGAGGCTTAGCTGTGGCGGCTCTGCTTCTCGTCTGCACTGGTGGGGGCTTCTATGCGGTAAGGACATTCACCCGACATGCGGGAAGTACCGCGAGCACTCTTGTAGCGGATAGCAAGCCTGTTGACGTTACTGTGGACCTGTCCAACGCCGTCACCGCTCGTGGTGTGGACGATGCCCTGACGCCTGCACAGGAAGTGACACTACCAGCCTCGGTGGTGCGGCTCTCCGTGACCCTCCCCCACCTCAGCCAGATCGGGCGCTACGCTCTTCTCGTCTCAACAGACCGTGACGGTAAGAACGTAGTCGCTGAAGGACTCGGGAACGCGGTCCAGAGTGGAAACGACGTGACCCTTCAGAGCACGTTGGATCTTCGGAAAGCGAAGCCTGGGGCCTACTTCCTGGCCACGGTACGGGGCGCGGACAACGGAACCTACTACTACCCGCTCCGCGTCCGCTAATTCGCAAGTTGGCTGGAAGCGTGAGCCGGGCTTTCCGCCGGCACACGCTGGAAGCCTTTTTACTGCTTTAAAACGTCGATTGCCGCGGCGAGTTGATTGTCCTTTCCCTGCACAGCATCCGCGAATGACCACGGCACGCTCACATCAGGGCTAATCCCGTTGCCCTCGATCTGCTGACCTTTCGCGCTCACGTAAGCCGCTACAGGCACAACAAGCGTGTAGCCAAAACCCACCTTGAATCCACTTCGGGAGACCAGCCGGCCTGGAGTTCTTGCGCCGACGATGGTCGCAAGGTGGTTTTCCTGGGCAAACTGAGTGACCATCTCCGCTGCACCTGTCGAATGCTCGTTGACAAGGATTACGACCTTGCCGCGATGCGCCTTGGCTCCTAGACCTTCGGTGCTTAGAAACACGGATGTCTTGGTCATAAATTTCAATGCCAAGCCGGGGATTGCGAGCCTTGACCTGGGTACACGGTCAAACACAGGGAGAGAGGATGGATGAATACCTTCCTGAGCCATCTTGCGGTTCTTTGAATAGCCGACTGGAAGCCTCTCGGGAGTCAAATAGCTCATCAACGCCAGTCCACCAACACCGCCGCCTGGGTTTCCCCGAAGGTCGATGATGAGGCCCTTTGTGGAGGCGAAGCGGCCGCTAAACAATGTGTCCAGCTCATTGGCGAAGTCGATGCCAACTTTGCCCTGAAACAGGCTGACTTTCAGGTAGGCGATTCCATCCTCTAGGGTCGATGATGTGACCGCCTTCAGATCCGAATAGGGGTTGTCCTTATACTTCGGATTCCCGGTATGAAGGGTGTACTCGGCCTGAGAGTCCCCACGCCGAATCACGATAGGGATGGTGTGAGCCATTTCAAAGGGTGGCTCCAATGAAGCCTCTGCTGCTGGACGCATCTCCTTGTCGGCTGCGGCGAGTAGGATGTCTCCGCTTTTCACACCTGCCTGCGCTGCAACACCACCGGGTAGAACGTCCTGAAAAACCCACCTCAGGCCGTCGAAAACAGTCTGTACCGAAAAGCTCGCGTTGATCGCATTACGGGATGTGATGGGAGTTCGCTTTGAAAGCAGCCCAAGCGTCTTCGGGGAAAGCTCTGCAAGCATCGCTGCAACCGCCTTCTCAAACCCGTCTCCCGTCGTGGCGTCAATGATCGCGTTGCGATGACGGCTCACGATTGATTGCCATGCGTTTAGGTCAAAAGCGGGATCGTAATACTTGTCCGCTACGGTCTTCTCGATCTTTGCCAAGATCGCGGTACGTTGTTCTTTGCTGAGGTCCATTACGTGGCCTTTCATAGATTGCCGTCCGCATCACCGACGATCTGAAAACTCGCCCAATAGTAGGGCGATAATCCCTTGTTGAGTAGTTCGAGCTGTGCGGTCCGGAGAGCATCGACCTTGCGGTTGTGTGTGGCGAGCTGGGCGTAAAAGCTCTGCATTAGCTCCGCCGTTGGTTGGTCCGCCAGTTCCCAAAGCGTTGAAACAACCGAGTCTGCACCGGCCTCGATGAAAGCATTGACAAGATTTGCTACTCCCGACTCTCCGACTGGACCAACGCCTGTGTCACAGGCCGACAACGTAACGAGCTTGGACTTCAGATGCAAGTTCCTAATCTCTCGGACCTGCAACAGACCGTCATCTGTACCCGAGCTGTCGGGCGCGAAAACGAGTGCTGAACGGTCTGGATAATCAAGATCGGCGTACCCATGCAGAGCAAGGTGAATCACCTCCGTGCTGTCCAGAGGAAGCTGCTTGAACCGTGTTTCTGTGGCCTCCGCTCCCTCAAGGACTGTACTCGGGCGAGGAAGATCCTTGGCGATGGACTCCACTTCCATTTGGCTATCGGGTAGTGGGATAAACTCGCTTTTTGCTGGTCCTGAAACAGCACGGAATACCGGGTTTCGGGTGTCCTTTGCCTGCGTCCATGCAGCCACACCTATGTACGGCAGTGCGTCGGTCTTCTCCTTCTCCGTCCTCTGATGAATCAGGGCGTAAACGGTTGCTGAGGGATCAACGTCGATAGTGTGGGAACTCAGTACATACCCTGAGTTGTCCTTTAGAGCTGAGAACGGCAGGAGATGAAGCGAGCCGTCTGGGACTATGACTAGATCGGTCTTTCGCGAGTATTCCTGGACGGGTTGCAGCAGCTCCGAAAATAGCCTGTGGGCCAGCTGGTCATCTGGCTTCTGAAGCCGAATGCTTCGCCGGTACTGCTTCGCATCGTCGTCAATCTGTTCCTTGGGCGGCAGTTGATATTGCTTGACGCTATCGTGAGTGATCGCGAACACATAGGACGCGGGTTTCGCCAGGACGTACTCAAGAAGCAATGCATTCGGCCCTAGGCTCCTCTGAAGCTCCGGGAGCTTCACCGGATGGGTGATGCTCTCCTTCGCAATAAGGCTTGGCGCCATTCCAAGCTCAGTTGTGTAGATCGCATTCGCGATGACGGTTCGCTGTGCCGGGTCGTCCGTGTTGATGAGAGACACATTCAGCCGCGTCAGCTCCCTTTCTGCTGGAGTCGGCGGGTGTACAGGTTCATAGCTGTGGTGTTCTAAAGCGTCTGCTTCGATGCGGCCCCGCACGTTGTCCAGCACTTGCAACGCTTCGTTGTACCTCTTCTGTTGGCAAAGTGCGGCGAAATATCCGGAGTAGACGTCGCTCATCTCCGATATCAGCTCACGTTGTACGTTGGCGGTTGGGGCGTATTGAAGCATCCCGTTTACCAGGACAATGGACTTCCTGTAGAGAGCTTCGGCCTGTTGTGGTTGCCCCATCTTTTCGAGAATGTCTGCTTTGACCGCGAGATTGCCGGGTGCGAAAACCAGCTCATCTGGAATCTTGGTGTTTGCTTCAATGGCGGCGTTGATTGCGTTCTCTGCCTCCGGGAGCTTGTTCTGCCCCTCGTAGCTGAGAGCCAACAATCCCCCAGCCTGGACGATGCCGCGGTAATTGTCGATCCGCTGGGAGATGGAGACAGACTGCCTATAGTCCTCGACGGCAGCAGCTAGATTTCCCTGCTCCCGCTCGATTGACCCCAGCGAAATGTAGACCGTCGCCTTGTGACCGTCCCAGGACGTTCCCTGCAACTGAACTAAGGCTTCATGGGCAAGGGCAAGCGCCTCGGGATATAGGTGTAGGCCAGCAAGGGCATCGATCTTGGCATAGACCGCGATGGTAGGGTAGGCCAGCTCTGGATCGCTTTGGGTCATAGAAATGGCCTTGTCCAAGGGGCCTAGAGCTTCCTTGAAGCGACCAAACTGGACCAAACCCGTCCCGAAGGCTGATCCATAGCGGACTGCCGCCTCCGGGTCACGCTCTACAAGAGCGAGTTTCCATGCGTTGACGACATGCTCTTTTGCCGTTTCGGTGTCTCCAAGAATGAAGTAGGCGATGCCCTCGTTCCCTGATGCGCGGGTCGCAAGTTTGATCTGGCCCTGGCGTAACGCGAGGCTTTGTACCTCTTTCCAAGTGGCTAAAGCTTCGTTTGCGTCATAGTTGATTTCCAAGCCACCGCGAATGGTGAGGATACGGAGTCTGGTTGCCGGGTCCTGCGCTTCTGGCCTTTGGAGCATCTGCGTGAGTTCAAGGATCTTGGTCGGGGCGCTTACAGACTCATCGACCGGAACCTCGCTCACTTTTGCATATAGAACCTGGGAGCACCGGCCCTGTCCAGCAAACAGATCTGCCGCTTGTTCGTACAAAGGCTGGGCCTCTGCCCAGCGCCCATTCCATGAGAGCCTGTCCGCCCTGTCCAGCAATCCTTGTGCTGATTGTGGCGGCGCAAAAGAGTGATGAGGGGAAACGGCTAGAAAGTAGC
>CAXTZL010000011.1:0-27352 GCA_964248555.1 uncultured Bryocella sp. | reverse complement strand
GCCGCGGCCCTGGCGAAGTAAATCGGTACCGAAAAGCAACACAAACACAAACCGGCCTGAGCCCTCCCAAAAGGGTTCAGGCCTTGGGGAACCTGGAGAAGACGATGACATCGACAACCCGTTTGCATTACATCTACGATCCGCTGTGCGGCTGGTGCTATGCCGTGGCACCGCTGGTCAAGGCCGCTCGCGCGGTGATTCCAATCGAGCTTCATGGCGGCGGCATGATGACGGGAGCGCGCAGGCAGAAGATCACCCCGGAGTGGCGCGACTATGTCGGTCCCCACGACCGTCAGATCACGCAGGTCACCGGTCAACAGTTCGGGGAGGCGTACCTGAACGGCTTGCTCACCGACCACACGGCGTGGCTTGACTCGGAACCGCCGACCGCAGCGGTCTTGGCGGCGGAACAGGTCGGAGGCGCAGGCGTACCTATGCTCGCCCGTTTGTATGAAGCGCACTACGTCGAAGGCCGCCGGATCGCGGATGAAGCGGTTCTGAGCGAGCTTGCCGGTGAGATTGGTTTGGATCGCCAGGCATTTCTGCAGGCTCTCCAAGGCTTCCGCGGAGAGGCAGTCAACGCTCACTTTGCCGAAAGCCGCAATCTTCTCGGCTCTGCCGGCGGCAGAGGCTATCCCACCTTCGTCCTTGAGCAGGATGGCGTTTTCGAACGGCTCGACCATTCGCAGTTTCTGGGCAGGCCGGAGGCTTGGCAGCGCGCTCTTCAAAGCCTCAACGTCAGCCATCCCGCTCCGACCCACATGGAGATCAGCTGCGGACCTGATGGCTGCGCGATTTAGTCGGGCCCGCGTGGGCTTGCCTGGCCCGGCTGTGCGATGAAGCTGCCGTGGCAGAAACTACGGCTTCCCCTCAACATCGTGAGCAGTTCATCCCGACTCACAACAACATGGCTCTCGGTGGATCTCATAATAGATCCTCCGAGAGAAGGAGCTGTTATGAAAAAGTATTGGTCTTTTTTGCTGTTATTCTTCGCGACAACAATCGCTGCTCCTTTTCTGCAGGCAGAGGCCGTTCCCAAAAACGCCAACGAGCGCCTGGTGATCGATTTCTACAATCTCGCGTTCAATGCGCACAAACCCGCTGAAGCTGCTCGGCGTTACATTGGCACCACGTACATTCAGCACAACCCGCTTGTTCCCAATGGAGCGGCTCCCTTTGTCAACTACTTTGGCGAATTTTTCAAGACACACCCTGCCGCTGCTCTGGATATGGTCAGGGTCATTTCAGAGGGGGACTTGGTTGTCGTGCACTCCAAATTCACAACCGGCCCCGAGGACAGAGGCGAAGCCATCATCGACATCTTTCGCATAGCCGACGGCAAAATCGTGGAACATTGGGACGTCATCCAACCCGTTCCCGAACAGTCCGCCAATGGGAACACAATGTTTTCCGGGAAAAACACGGAATAGCCCCACGCAAAGCAGGAACAAGAATCTTCAGTCTCTCTTAAGCGAATTCTCGTAACCTTCTTCGTGATGCAGTTCTCCTGCTTAGCGGTGGTTGTCTCCGTCCTGCTGATCGGCTGGTCGCCTCTCCTTGCCTCAGCACAAACCGTTGCCGCAAACACCCCCGTACGCCTTTCTTTGGAGGAGGCAATTCGCCGTGCTCAAGCCAACGAGCCAGCTTTTGCCTTGGCTTCGGCTGAGCGGCGTGCGACGGAACTCGAACGAAAGGACGCGCGCGCCGCGCTGTTACCCTCGGCATCCTTTCACAATCAGTTTCTCTTTACTCAGTCCAATAAGAGTCAGGCGACGACGACCCAGGGCGGTCTGAGTCAATCCTTGCCGGTTTTTATTGCCAATAACGCGGTCCACGAGTACTACAGCCAGGGAGGTGTGAATGAAAAGTTGGGCCTGGCGCAGGTTGGGGCCGTACGCCTGGCTGACGCCAATGCGGCAATTGCCGCAGCGGAACTGGAGATCACGCGCCGCGGCCTGGTGGCCACCGTAGTCAACCTGTACTACACGGTCGGCTCCAGTGGCGACCAGCTTGGCATTGCGCAGCGCGCGCTTGCCGAAGCAGACCACTTTGTGGAAGTCACGCAAAAGCGGGAGGCAGCACGAGAGGCCGCGCACGCCGACGTCATCAAGGCGCAGCTCCAGCAACAGCAGCGACAGCGTGAACTGGGAGACGCTCGCGTTGCGGAGGTGAAGGCACGGCTTGAGTTGGGTATCCTGCTCTTTCCTGATCCGGCAAGTGACTACAGCCTCGTTGCAGGGAAAGCGCCGCCGCCCTTGCCGGATCGCGCCGGTATCGACGCTGCAGCACGCGCCAACAATCCTGAGTTGCGAAGCGCCCTGGCAAGTCTGCAGGCAAGCCAGGCAGAGACCCTGAATGCGCAGGCCGCCCTCCTTCCGGAGATAGCATTCAATTTCACCTATGGTATCGACGCACCCCAGTTCGCGCGCAATGGGCCCGACGGGGCGCGTAACCTCGGCTATTCCGCCAGCGCGACAGTGGACATCCCGTTGTGGGACTGGCTCACAACGGAGCGCAGGGTCAAGGAAGCGCGGATCCGCTCCAACGCGGCCAAAGTGGCGCTCACGACGGCACAGCGCCGACTCGTGGCGGACCTCGCCGAGTTCTATGCAGAAGCTGCTCAGGCGCAGCAGCAGTTGGCCTCCTTTGATGTGAGTGTGCTCACCGCACAGGAAAGCTTGCGGCTCACTAATCTGCGCTATGTCGATGGCGAAGCCACGGTGCTCGATGTTGTCGACGCACAGAACACCTTGATCTCGCAGGAAACTGCCCGCGCCGAGGGCACCGTGCGTTACCGGCTCGCGCTCGCACAACTCGAAACGTTGACAGGAAGGCTTTGAACCGATGACTTCGCTTTCTTACCTCAGGCAGAGAGCATGGGTTCTGCCGGTGTGGTTGTGTTTGCTCACCTCGGTAGCATGTAAAAAGAAGGCTGCGACCGACGACGGGGAAGCCGAAGGCACAGCCGTTGCCGTGAAGGCTGAGCATCCGACAGTTGGTCCGTTGTCGGACGAAATCGCTGCCGATGCCATTCTGGCTCCCCTGTCACAGGCCGCGATCGCTTCCCGTATCAGCGCGCCGATCCGCGCAGAGTACGTCCAGCGCGGGGCCCATGTGCGCAAGGGCCAGCTCCTGATGACTCTGGAAGATCGCGATCTCCAGGGCTCGGCCTTGGACAGCCGCGGTAGCTTGGTCCAGGCGCAAGCCTCCTATGCAGCCGTCACAAAGGCCACCATTCCAGAGGATCTGCAGAAGGCACAACTGGACGTCGCGCAGAGCAAGGCAAACCTGGAAGTCGCCAACCGTACCGCCGAGGAGCGAAAGAGATTATTGCGTGAAGGCGCCATTGCCGGCCGCGACACAGACACGGCCATAGCGGCAGCCGTGCAGGCCCAGGCTGCGTATGACACCGCGGTCAAGCACCTGGGCAGTGTCCGGAACACAACCGCAACCACTAGCGCCGAGACAGCGCAAGGGCAGCTAACCTCCGCCCGCGGCCGCCTGGTCAGTGCGGAGGCGCAGGTAAGTTATGCCAACCTGCGCAGTCCCATCAACGGAGTGGTTACAGACCGCCCCTTGTTTCCCGGCGAGACGGCATCCGCCGGAACACCGGCCATCACCGTCATGGATACGTCGTCGCTGTTAGCCAAGCTGCACCTGGCACAGGCCACGGCACAGAAGCTAAGGATCGGGGACACGGCGGAGCTGCACGTGCCGGGCTTGGATAATCCGCTGCCCGGCACCGTCAGCTTTATCAGCCCGGCGCTCGACCCGGGATCAACGACGGTGGAGGTTTGGCTGGAGCTCGCCAATGCCGGCGGTCAGTACAAAGTGGGCACACCTGTTCACGCCGTCATCCGCGGGTTCACCATCCCGCAGGCGATCCAGGTGCCCCCGGCCGCGATTCTCCCGGCTGATGACGGCAGCACCGCGGTTCTGGTGGTAGGCGCCGATGCGACAGCCCACAAACGCCCGGTACAGGTAGGTCTTCGGACCGAGAAAAGCGTGCAGATCGTGAGCGGCATTACCCCGGCAGATCAAGTCGTGACCGAGGGCGGCTATGGCCTGGATGACGGAACCAGGGTCGAGCTCGGCGGCGACGATACGAAGGGTGCTGACGACACAAGCAGTGGAGGCAAGGGCACCGGCGAGGCTCGCGCGGACGACGCAAAAAGCCCAGCGAAAAAGACCGGGGGCAAACAGTAATGGCCACCGCCTTCACCCCAAAGGTCGAAGCCGGAAAGGGGGAAGCCACCGACTTCTGGCTTCCCCGGTGGATTCGCACGATCTTTTTCGCCGCGGTGGCGCTCACCCTCGCCGGTGTCTACGCGTTTTTTCAAACACCCATCGCTGTCTTCCCCGACACAAACTTCCCCCGCATCGTGGTGGGGGTGGACAACGGGGTGATGCCCGTAGAGCAGATGCAGGTGACCATTACCAAACCGATTGAGGACGCGGTGAACAGCGTCCCCGGGTTGCAGACCGTGCGCTCGACCACAAGCCGGGGCTCCGCGGAGGTCAGTCTTTTTTTCGACTGGTCCGTGGACATGTTCCGCACCCTGGATCTCGTGAACGCAGCGCTCAGCCGCGTGCAACAGTCGCTGCCGGCGACGGCGAAAATCACCACCAATCGCTTGACCTTTGCTACTTTTCCGATTCTTGGTTACAGCCTCACGTCTAACACCACATCGCAAAGCGACCTCTGGGAACTCGCCACCTATACCCTGAAGCCGCCCCTCAATCGCGTCAATGGTGTAAGCACCGTGACCGTGCAGGGCGGTCAGGTCCCTGAGTTCCACGTGGTCCCGAACATGGCCAAACTGCAGGCCGCGGGCGTCACCGTATTGGATCTTGCCAACGCCATTGGCAACTCGAACATCATCGATTCCCCTGGCCTCTACGAGCAGGATCACCAGCTCATCCTTGGGCTGGTCGGGGCGCAGGCGCACGACAGCGAAGGTCTGCAACAGCTTTCGGTGAAGACCACAACCAACGGCGCTCCCGTCCGTGTTGGCGACGTCGCGGCGGTGGTCCGTGCGCCCATGCCGGTCTACACCTATGTCTCGGCCAACGGAAAGCCCGCCGTGCTGCTCAACATCGCACGGCAGCCTTCAAGCAACACAGTGGCCGTGGCGGATGGCATCGCCGCACAGGTGGACCTGCTTCGGGCAAAGCTGCCCAAGGGTGTTGTTCTTCAGCCCTTCTACGACCAATCGGAGATCGTTCGCGAGAGCATCAAGAGCGTTCGCGATGCGATCCTGATTGGCCTCGCACTGGCGTGTCTGATCCTCTATCTCTTCCTTCGCGATTGGCGATCGTCCCTGATTGCAGGACTTGTAATCCCGGTCACCGTTGCCGTCACCGTGCTTGCATTGTGGCTCATGGGAGAAAGCTTCAACCTGATGACGCTCGGCGGTCTCGCCGCCGCTATCGGCCTGGTGATCGATGACGCCATCGTTGTGGTCGAGAATATTGTGCTGCACCGGGATGCGGGCGAGGGCCGCATCGAAGCGGTGCGCAAGGCTCTTCATGAGATAGCGCATCCACTGATCGGCTCGACAATCACCCCGGTCGTCGTCTTCCTGCCGCTGATCGCCGTTACCGGCGTCACCGGCAGTTTCTTTCGCGCATTGGCGGTCACGATGGCGATCTCCCTACTGACGTCGCTCTTGCTTGCGGTGACCTGGACGCCCGGCCTGGCGATGGTGCTGCTCAAAGCTCGTAAGAACAAGCACGGCGAGCAAGCAGGGTCCTCTGCCGTGGAGCCGCAGCCCACGGTGCAGTCAGGTCAGTCTCACCTCGTACATCCGGAGCCGGGTCCGGTCCTCGGCCGTGTTGTTGGCTGGCATCACAGCGGGCTGGAGTGGTCCCTGCGACACCCGTTCTACCTTGGTCTCCTCTGTCTGCTTTTAGCTCTGGGAAGCTACTTCGCTTATGGCCACCTCGGCTCCGATCTGTTGCCTGCCATGGATGAAGGCGGCTTCATCCTGGATTACGTGATGCCCGCGGGCAGCTCCCTTGCTTCGACAGGCAAGGTACTGGATCGGGTAGAACAGATTCTCCATAAAACTCCGGAAGTCGAGAGCACCAGCCGCCGTACCGGTCTGCAAATGGGTTTGGCAGCCGTGACGGAGAGCAACTACGGCGACTTCACGGTAAAGCTCAAATCAAATCGCAGCCGTGGCATCGAAGAGGTCATGGCCGATGTACGGGCACAGATCAAGGCCGAAAAACCGCAGCTCGACGTCGAGTTCACCCAAGTGCTGCAGGACAATATCGGTGACCTGTCCAACGCTCCGCAGCCGATCCAGATCAAACTCTTCGCGGAAGACCCGGCGCTGCTGAACAAACTGGGCCCACGTGTCGCCACGGAGATAAAAAAGGTGAACGGCGTGGTCGACGTAGAAAATGGGATCGACAACACGGTGAGCGGGCCGGCCACAAACTTCCAGGTCGACCCGCAGCTTGCCGCACGCCTGGGCTTCACACCACAAGAGGTCGCTGAAGACGCCACATCGATTCTTGATGGTGTTGAAGTTCCCAATCCCGTCATCAGCAACGGTCGGCCCTACACCGTGCGGGTGCGCTTGGGCCCCGAAACCCGCCAATCGCTGGAAACCATTCGCGATACGGTCTTCAACTCAGGCTCCGGGCACACCGCTTCCATCGGATCGATGGCAAACATCACGCAGCTTCCGCCGCAAAACGAGATTCGCCGCGAAAACCTCCAGCGCCTCGTGGTGGTCACGGGAAGGCTGGAAGGCACCGACCTGGGTACGGCCGTGAAGCAGGTCCAGGCGCGCGTTCAGGCCATGCACCTGCCGCCCACCGTGCGCGTGGAATATGGCGGCACCTACCAGGAACAGCAGAAGTCGTTCGGCGATCTGGCCCGTGTGCTCCTGATGGCTCTGGTGCTGGTCTTCGGCGTTCTGCTAACGGAGTTCCGCAACTTCGCCGCGCCGGCGGCCATCCTCACGTCTTCCGTGCTTTCCATCTCCGGCGTCGTGGGTGCCTTGCTGCTGACAGGAACCACATTCAACGTTGCAAGTTTCATGGGCCTGATCATGGTCATTGGCATCGTGGCAAAGAACGGTATTCTCCTGCTCGATGCGGATGAACGCTACCGGGCAGAAGGTTCTGACGCGCGCGCTGCCATGTTAATGGCCGCACAGCGCCGCCTGCGTCCCATTCTCATGACCGCCATCGCGGCCGTCTCCGGGATGCTTCCTCTGGCCCTGGCGCTCGGGGCTGGCTCGCAGATGCTGCAGCCGCTGGCCATCGCGGTGATCGGGGGCTTGGTGATCTCCATGGTGCTCAGCCTCGTGGTCACCCCGGTGGTCTACTTCCTGCTTACAAAGAATCACGAAGCAAAGCCAGCAAGAGCTTAATGCGCAGAGTAAAAGCGGGTCCACCTCGCGATGGACCCGCCTTGACTCCGCATTGCATTAGCGCGCTATGACGGTCACCGCGAAGGTGTCCGGCACCACAGCCGGACGGGGATGTGGATTCGCCGCTGTCGCCTCGGGTCGCGGCCCAAGCTGTGCGGAAACGACATAGACCTGATCCGTCCTGGGGTCGTACGCCATCGTGCGGGCGCCCTTCACCGTGGGCAGTGACTCGATGGTCTTGAAGCCGTGCGCCGCGTCCACAACGCTCAGTGTGCCATCACCGCCATTGGAGCTGAAGGCGAGTTGCGCCTGAGCGTTATAGCCGGCCGCATCCGGTCCATCGCCGATCGAGGGCGATCCGATCTGTGTGCCGCTTTCGGTATTCACTACAGCCATCCTGCCGCCATCGCAAACCGAAAAAAGACGGTGATGTGCCGGGTCAATCGCCATCCCCGAAGGCGATTCACAGTCCGTAAGGGGCCAGGTCGCCGTCAGGCTCTTCGACCTGGCATCCAGTGCAACAATGCTGTTCTTGTCCTCAATGTTATCGAACACATGTCCCTTGCCGTCGGGTTGCGGAAACTCAGGCTTGCCGGGGAGTTCGATCGTTGCGACGACACTGCGTGAGGCCGCATCGATCACCGTAACATTCTTGCTGCGGCCATTGAAGGCCCACACCGTCTTCGTCACAGGCTCATAGGTAATGCCATCCGGATTTGTTCCGGCTGGAATCGAGCCAACCGTTGCCAACGTGTGCCGGTCGAAAATCACAACGGCATTCGCGCCCCCGTCCGAAATGTATCCAAAGCGTCCCTCCGGATCGAGAGCCACGCCATGGGTTCCTTTCAACCCCGTGATCGCGCCAATCACCGCACCGGAGTTGCTGTCGAGCACCTCCACACGAGGTCCGTGGGTGATATACAGACGGTGATTCGAAGAATCTGCCGTTAGGTAATCCCATCCCCCGGTTCCGCCGATCTTCCACTGCTTCACGACACGGTAGGGCTGTTGCGCGGATGCAGACATTCCCGCACCTGCCGGTAAAAGCGCACAACACAGAACGGTTAAAGCAAGTCCACGAGAAGCCATCATCTCTCCATGCCAGCATTAGGGTCCAACTTGACTCTTAACGAACTACCTTAAGCCATGATGAAGACGGAGCGCTGCCATGAGTCCGCATAAAGTCAGGCCAGCAACAGCGCGACTCTGACCGTTGTTCCCCTGCCTGGGGCGCTTTCAATGCGTATCGTTCCACCCGCTGCCTCCACCAGGCTCTTGCAAATTGCCAACCCTAATCCGGCTCCTCCCGTATTCCGGGATCGAGACGTGTCCTGGCGGTAGAAACGCTCGAAGACGTGCGGGAGACTCTCTTCTGAGATGCCCTCGCCGAAGTCCACAACTTCCAGAATGGCTTCATGCCTGAGCGAATCGGTTCGCTCGGCACGAACCATTACCCTCCCTCCCTTCGAGCTGTGTTGAATCGCATTCACCACGAGATTCGACACCAGCGTACGAGCAGATTCTTGAGAGAAATGCACCCAGATCCCCTCAGACAAAAACGCCTGCACTTCAATGCCGTTCGCCGCTGAGAACATCGTAAGACCATCTATCGCCTGCCCTACCGTGTCCGTCAGGTGAATCGGCGCGAAAGCGGGATGTTCGCCCTCCTCCGCGCGAGCGAGTTCCAGCATATGCGAGACCAGGTCCTCCACTCGTTCATTATCCGCAAGGAGGCGGTCAAGCCCCTCCCTGTAGTCAGACACAGAGCGCTCCCTGAGGCTCAGGACCTGGATGCTGGACCGAACGACTGCAACGGCCGTTTTCAGTTCGTGCGCTGCATCCCCCACAAAGCGCTGCTGCACTTGCAGCGCCTCACGCAAACGGCTGATGGCGGTCGACAACGCTTCCGCCAGGGGCTTCAGTTCAGCCACCTCCAGGGCACTCGATGCCGGCGTGAACGCGAGCGATGCCGATACACCGCTTGCTGCCACCGCCAGCTCACTGATAGGCCGCAACTGCTTACGGATAAGTACGATCAAAAGAACCGTCGTGCCCAGCACGATGGCAAACGTTACCAGAACATCAAACTCGGCCGCCTCAAAGACCTCATGCCATAAGTGGGTTGTAGGCGCCGCATACACAATGGTTACGGGCCGCTTGAGTCCGACGCCATCGTTTTCTGCCCGGTCAATGACGCGCATCGCCTCTCGTTCCAGAACGCGGTAGGTGTGCCTGTGAAACTTCAAGGAGCGGTAGCCGTCTCCAGCCCTGGATGTGAGAACACCGCCGCTCCCGTTTGCACCTCCAAGCAGGGCGCCGCCCTGGTTGTACACGGCATAGGCATCCTCCGGAGGAAGCCTGAGTTCGCCCGGATCAATCATCACGTTGTCGGCGGGATCTTCAGCATCCTGGATAGCTCCGAGCAGCGAATCGGATCTTCCCTGCAGCATGACATCGAGGGCGTGGGTACGGCTTCGATACTCATGAAGCAGGGACACCGCGGAAAGTCCAGCGCCGCAAACCAACTCCACACACAGGACTGCCGTAACGATGCGGCCAGCGAGTGAGCGTTCCTTCACTCCTCCCCCCGCAATGCGGTCAGGCGGTAGCCACGGCCTCGATAGGTTTCGAGCAGAACGGTCGAAGACGTTTTCAGCTTCCGTCGAAGGTTTGAAATGTGGGCTTCAATGACATTGGAGTGGTGTTCCCACGTAAAATCATAGAGGTGCTCCAGTAACTCTCGCTTTGAAACGATGATGCGAGGACGATGCAACAGGTATTCAAGAATTCGATACTCCGTGGGAGACAGATCGAGCACTAGATCTTCCTGGGTCACGATTTGTCGGGTCGAGTTTAGGCAGAGATCGCCCAGTTTCAATACCGCGCTTCTCAAGCCTTTACCCCGCCGCACCAGGGCACGTGACCTGGAAATCAGCTCTCCAAGGTCGAACGGCTTGGTCATATAATCGTCGGCACCGCCGTCCAGCAACTGAATGGTGCTCTGTGTTCCAGTCACAGCCGTTAGAACCAGAACAGGAGTTGTCTCGTCCTGGCTCCGCAACCTCGCCAGAACCTGCCCTCCATGGAGCTTAGGCAGCATGAGATCAAGAATCACAAGATCGTATTCCGCCGCAGTCAGCAGCTCAACCGCCACCTCACCGTCGTTTGCAATGTCAACCGCATAGCCGGGGCCCTCGCGCAACGCGATAGCAATATTGTTCGCCAGCCGTACTTCATCTTCGATGACCAACACTCGCATAGTTTCTTTGAGTGATCCTAAGCGATGCTAATAGCACCTGGCTTAAAAAAGCCTTAAACCGATCCGACCGTAACTCCGTCCTAAAAATGACTAGGGTTGCTGCAGGTGCTTGAGAATCAGACCGGCGATCTCCGTTGCGGGCAAAGTATCCTTCTGCAAAAGCCTGGCTTGGTTCGTGATCAGAACTGGACCATGGGCCGGACGATCTGCCGCTCGACCGTGGGAACCTTTCACCAGTGTCGCCTCGAGTGGAATCACGTCCATGAGATAGCGAAAGCCAAGCGCCTTCTTCAGTAGTTTGAGTCCGACCTTCAGCTTCGGCAGGCGCAGCGAAGGATCGAGAAAGAGCTCGACGGGATCGTAGCCCGGCTTGCGATGGATGTCGACGGTACGCGCGAAGTCGGGTACTTTCCGGTCGTCCAGCCAGTAGTAGTACGTGAACCAGGCGTCCGCGGCGGAGATGGCGATCAAGTCCCCTGAACGCGGGTGATCGAGGCCGAGTTCCCGCTTGCCTTCGGCATCGAGCAGGCGTTCTATCCCCGGCGTCTCTTGGAGCAAACGGCAAACCTGCGGCAGGGCTGAAAGGTCGTTCACATAGACGTGGGCGACCTGGTGGTCGGCGACGGCAAAGGCCCGGCTGGCGCCGGCGTCGAGCAGTTCACGGCCAAGCTCTTCGCGAACCGCCAGAAGGCCGTGCTGTCGCAAGATGCGGTTGATGTGCACGGGGCGGTTGACCGCTGTGATGCCGTATTCGGAAAGGATCAACACGCGGGCGCCGCGCTGCTCGAAGTAGGTGATGAGGTCAGAGCAAACGGCATCGATTTCTTCGAGGCTTTGGGCGATGCGGGGATCGTCCGGGCCCAGCCGTTGCAGGTCATAATCCAGGTGCGGCAGATAGATAAGGGAAAGCGTCGGATCGTGGCGCCTGTCGGTGTGCAGAGCGCTTTCGGCGATCCAACGGCTGGACCGGATGGACGTGCGTGGTCCCCAGAAATCGAAGAGCGGAAAGGTGCCGAGCTCTTTTTGCAAGGCGGTCCGCAGTTCCGGCGGTTGCGTGTAGATGTCTGGGAGCTTGCGGCCGTCGGCTGGGTACATGGGGCGCGGCGTGACGGAAAAGTCCGCCGTGGAATACATGTTGTACCAGTTGAAATAGTTGGCGCAGGTGAAGGAGGGATCGATCTCCCGGGCCGTGTCCCAGATTTTAGGAGCCTGCACGAGCTTGTTGGACTGGCGCCAGAACTTTACCTCGCACTCCTCGGCGAAGTACCAGCCGTTGCCCACGATGCCGTGTTGACTGGGAGCAACGCCGGTGAAGTAGGTGGCCTGGGCGGTGCAGGTGACCGCGGGAAAAGCGGCGTCGATGGTGGCCTGCCTGCCGCGGGCGGCGAACGCGGTGAGCGCAGGCGTGTGCGCGCCGAGCAGAGCGGGGGTGAGCCCGACAACGTTGAGGACTACTGTTTTGTGCATACGTGATCCAGAACCCAACGGAACTCGCGATCGATAGAAGTGAGGAGATCGGTTTTAAGGCGCGCGGGGAGTACGTTCCAGGTGTAAGTCTCTATTTCAAGATGTTGGGTAATGTCTTCGCTGGCTACGAGAGCGATTAGAGAGCGATTTTCCGCCTGCGTCGCGAGCGCGATGCCGTACTGCTCGGTGAAGAGCGGGACGTGGAAGTGAATGCGCCACTCGCGCGGGCGGCTATCGGCGGAGGCGGCTAGAGCCTCGTCGAGATCGGGGAAGCGGCGGAGCACACCGTCTGCATCGCGCTCGATAACCTGGTGCAGATAGACGCCGTTATCGAGCGAGGCGAGATGGTCGTGAATCGCTTGCCTTTGCGTGGCGGAGCCGTCGAAAAGGACACGAAGCGCGGAGCTGATCTGCAGGCGGCCGATGCCGATGCCGTGCGCTTTGAGCGTGGCGACGGACTGCGCGACGTCTTCAAACTGGATGGCCATGTGACAGCTGTCGAAGCACACCTGAATGTGATCGCGGAGGTGTTGCGTGGCGGCGTCGAGCGAGATGCCGAGCCGCGAAGCGAGCAGCGGTGCGCCGAACCGCTGCAGCGGACCTGTGAAGAATTCGATAAGCTCAGGGGTGGTTTCTACGAGGCCGTTTGGTTCGGGCTCGATGTCGAGATGCACCAGGCGGCCCGTAGTTGTTCGCAGGTGAACCAGGTGCTCGGCAACCGCGACGACGTTGGCCACGATGGCGGACCAGGCGGCGCGGTCTTCGGAATCTTCGAAGCTGCTGCCGGCGATCCAGGGCTTGTAAGAGAGTGGGATCGAGGAGATGCCGCCGTCGATGCCCTCTGGCAGCAGGCGGCTGAGAATGTTGACGAGGTCCAGCGTGTAGCGGACTCTCGCGGGGTCGCGGAAATCAGGGGCAAAGACGCGGGTTTTCACACGCTCGCCATGGAAAGAGCCGAAGGGGAAGCCGTTGATGAGGGCGACGTAAAAGTTGTTTGCGTCGAGAAAATCTTTGAACTCCGCGAGCCGGTCGCCGCGGAGCAACTCTGTGGCAGCCAGAGCAGAAAGGCGCAGGCCGAGGCCGAAGGGAGCGTTCGGCGAGCAGCTGCGCTTCAGCGGCAGGGCAAATTCGGCGACACTGGCGCGCACCTCGTCCCAGCTTTCACCCGCGTGAATATTGGTGCAGTAGGTAAGGTCGAGTTCGCCAGGCTTAATCCACATCTTCGAGCACCGCCATGCGTGGGGAGTGGACGGGCGTGCGATCCAGCTTGAAGTTGGGCGCTTGCGAAAAAAAGCTGAACGGGTTTTCGAAGACGACCTGGTGAATGGTGGCCTCGCTATGGTGGCGGCGGCGCATTTCAAAGATGAACTGCGGGATGGCAAGGGGAACGCTCGCGCCCCAGTCGCAGGCGGAGTTGACGTAGATGCCTTCGGGCCCGTGCATTTCGATGATGTCGGCGGCGCGGGCGAGCGAGACCTTGGTGTTGGGGTAGAGCGTGAGGCCGCAACGGAAGCCGGCGTCGCGGATCATCTCAACGGTGTGTTCTTCGGCGTGATCGATGAGCACGTGCCGAGGGTCGAGGTTTCCGTAGCCGGCGAGCGCGCGCAGAATGAAGCGGGTTCCCTTGTACTTGTCTTCAAGGTGGGGCGTGTGGATCAGGATCAGCTTGTTGTGTTCAAGCGCGAGTGCGATGTGATCCTTGAAAGTTTCGAGTTCGCGCAGGGTATTGCGGTTCAGGCCGGTTTCACCAATGCCGAGCACGTTGGGGCGATCGAGAAATTTCGGAATGCGCTCCAGGACCTCGCGTGTAAGATTGCGGTCCTCGCCCTCCTTCGGATTAAGGCACAGCCAGGCGAAGTGCTGAATGCCGAACTGCGCGGCGCGGGCGGGTTCGAACTCGGTCAGCACACGGAAGTAGTCCTCAAAGCTATCGGCAGAGCCGCGGTCCCAGCCGGCCCAGAAGGAGGGTTCCGACAGCGCGACGCAGCCACTGAGCGCCATGGCGCGGTAGTCGTCGGTGGTGCGCGAGACCATGTGGGCGTGCGGCTCGATGTAGTCCATCAGCGCGTGTCCCCGAGCGTGGGCGCGCCCCAGGCGGCCTTGCGATCGTAGCCGTCGCGGGGCTCTTCCGTTACATCACTGAGCAGCATGGCCATGCGCTTTACCCGGCCAGGACCGCTATCAAGGAGCAAAGCGGCGGAACGCTTCAGCGCGGCGACCCGGAAGTCATCGTCTGGTTTGCCGCCTTTGTGTGCGCGGTCGAGCCGGTCGAAGAAGGCGGCCAGCTCAAGCAGATGATTGCGGCTTTCGGCGAAATATTCCTCGACGAGCTGCGGCAGATCGAGCGGGCAGGTAAACATAGTGCGGATCCTTCCTAAACGGCGGAGAGCTGGTGTGATGAATCGCAACTTTTGAAAGCATCGAGAGCTTCGAAAGCGTTTTTCATCACCGAAGCGTCGATGTGGTGGACGTCGAAGGGCTGACCGATGCCACGCAGAACAGTGATGGTGAGCTCGCCGCCGAGGTGCTCGCGGAACTCTTCAAGACCGTGCAGGAGCGCATCGAACGGGACTGAATTGCCGGCAGCATTGTGCGGAAGCTTAAGCGAAAATCCGAGGCGCGACAGCAGAGACAAAACGCGTTGCCAGACGTCTTCGCCAAGCCAGCCCATACGAAAGGAATACGTGGTGTCGAGTGCGATGCCGATCGCAACGGCCTCGCCATGACTAAGCGCGAAGTTCGAAAGCGGTTCGAGCTTGTGGGCGGACCAGTGGCCGAAGTCAAGCGGGCGGGAGGACGTGGTTTCAAATGGATCGCCACCCGTGCCGATGTGAAGAAGATGCAGCTCCGCGGAACGGTGCACGACCTGCTGCATGGCGGAGGCACTGCGGGCGACGAGGGCTTCGGCGTGGTGTTCGAGGTAGCCGAAAAATGCGGGATCTTTCAGGAGCGCGACTTTAACCGCCTCCGCAAGGCCGGCGATCCACTCACGCTGCGGGAGCGAATTGAGCAACGATAGATCGTTGATCACGGCAAACGGCGGGGCGAAGGTACCTATGAAGTTCTTTTTGCCGAAGGCGTTAATACTGTTTTTTACGCCAACACCGGAGTCGTCCTGCGAGAGCACGGTGGAGGGCAGGCGGATGAGGCGTACGCCGCGATGCGCAGTGGCGGCGGCGTAGCCGGCGAGATCGAGGAAAGCGCCGCCGCCAATGGCCACGACAAAGGATTGACGGCAGACGCCATGTTCGTGGACCGCGTTCTGCAGGGTGCGGCAGGCGTTCTCGGCGTTTTTGCCGGCTTCGCCGCCGGGGAGCACGAGCGGCGGGCAAACGAGCCGGAGGCAGCTGGCGTGGTGCGCGGCGAAGGCCTCTATTTGAGGAAGCAGGTTGGGGTTGGCCTGCGCGACGCCGGCGTCGACTGTGACCAGCACACCGTGCGGACCGCGCGCCGGTGGACCCAGAGTGTCCACGAGAATGCGGTTGGCGGGATTGAACACGTCATGGGTGAAGTGAACGGGATACTCGTAGGCTACGGCGAAGCGCTGATGCAATGAGTTCATGAGGTTTGTAAGCCAGATGGAACAAAAGTGATTCAGGTCACGGGAAAGAATTTGGCGAGTTCTGCGGTGAATACGGAAAGCGACAGAATGGCCGCGCCGGGGACGAGACCGCCGAAACTGGCGGCAAGCGCGGCATCGAGCACAATCAGGGATACGATGCCGGCGTGCACGGCGCCCCGAATCGGGGCGGCCTGCGGGGTGCGGTAGGCTCGCCAAAGTGGTGGGCCCACGCGTGCGAGCAGAAGCAGGGCAAATGGGAGCATCGCTGCCCCGCCATGCCCGGAATCGAAGCCCAGCCACCCCAGCCCCAGCAGAACGGCGGTAAACAAAGCGCCCGTGAACGCACTGGTTGCAACAGTCCCGCCGTGCACCTCGCCGCGGCTCAAAGTGGTAATGCCAAGAATGTAAGCGAAGGGCAGAAACACCAAAAACCAGGTGTGCGGCAAAAGGGCCGGCGCAACGGAAAGGCCCAGAAGCAGATTGAGCGCACGGCAGCAGCCCATGACGACGGGGCCGGCGGGCGTCGGCTTTGCGACAGCATCGTAGAGCAGAACCGTCCCCGCGAGAACCGCCGCCAGAATGCCGCAGAGCAACGACGCCCGGAAAGCCAGCAGGATGCCCGAGAGCAGCAACACAGCACCCAGGAAACCGGCCGCAGGGGCGGGCACCGCCCCGGAAGGGATGGGGCGCTCCGGGCGCTCGAGTAGATCCAGACCGCGATCGCAGAAATCGTTAAGGACGACACCGCCGGCGTACAGGAGCACACTGGAACCGACCAGAAAGGCGAGCCGTGCATCATGGAGGTGAACGACGACCGCGGCGGTGAGGACATCGGCAGCCGCGGTGACGAGATTCGCGGGGCGCAGGAGGCGAAGGTACGCAAATCTGCGGGTACGGACGACCGAAGGCGAACTCTGTGAGGGAACAGGCAGTGTTGCCATGACGTCGGTATAGAAGATGCGCGCGCGGAGGCTCGGGTGGTGCCATCGCCGAGGCTCGGGATGGGATGGCGGTAAAGAACCCGTTCGCGCTTGTGTGATGAAGCAAGAGGCAGCTTCCTTGGTACGGCACAAAAGCGATTGTGTTTATAAACCCAGTGACTCGGCTGAACAACCGGGCCCAACGTCTCACGAAGCAGGGGAGCAAGGTCGTTTGTCCCGTCGTCCTTCGGCAGGAACCGTGCTCGGCCGATCCCGAGGAGGCTCTGGGAAGTCTTCGGAGCTACGGAGAGCAAACGACCACCATGGAACATCGAAGCGAATCGCGCGACAGCATTGCAGATGTTTGGGGACCACGAACGCCCCAGGCGGGAGACTGGCCGGTTCGCGTCGATGAGCACCTGATCGAACAGCCCGACCGCTGGGTGCAGAGCGCGTGCGTATTTTGCGCCAACGGCTGCGCCCTCGATATCGGGGTAAAGGACGGCCGCATGGTAGGCGTCCGCGGCCGGCACGCAGACAAGGTCAACCGCGGCCGGCTGGGCCCCAAGGGCCTGCATGGCTGGCAGGCGAACGCGAGCGCCGACCGCTTAACCCGGCCGCTGATCCGGCGCGGCGGCGTCTTGCAGGAGGCCACCTGGGATGAAGCGATGGAGCTGATCGTCCGCCGCTCCCAGGAACTGATACGCGATTACACAGCCAACACGCTGGGCTTCTATCACACAGGCCAACTGATGCTGGAGGAGTACTACACGCTGGCGCTGATCGCACTGGGCGGCCTTGGAACCACGCACCTGGATGCGAATACCCGCCTGTGTACGGCGACAGCGGAAGCAGCGCTGCGCGAGTCCTTCGGCAGCGATGGACAGCCGGGATGTTACGAAGACATTGACCTCGCCGCCGTGATCTTTCATATCGGGCACAACGTCGCCTCGCAACAGACGGTTCTTTGGAGCCGGATCCTGGACCGACTGGAGGGAAGCGATGCGCCGCGGTTGCTGGTGGTCGATCCACGGCGAACGGAAACGGCCAAGCGAGCGCATCTGCACCTCGCGCCGCGTGTGGGCACGAATCTGGCATTGATGAATGGTCTGCTGCACCTGATCATTCGCCAGGGTGCCCTCGACCGTGAATTTATTGACGCGCACACGGTGGGCTTCGAGGCTTTGGCGAAGCTTGTGGCCCGGTATCCGCCGGAGCGCGTGGCCCCGATCTGCGACGTGCCGGCGGCGCGGCTGGAGGAGGCGGCGGAGTTGCTGGGCTCTGCACCAACGTTGGTTTCCACGGTGCTGCAAGGGGTGTATCAATCGCCGCATGCGACAGCGGCTGCGGTGCAGGTGAACAACCTTCACCTGATCCGGGGCATGATTGGCAAGCCGGGCTGCAGCGTCTTCCAGATGAACGGCCAGCCTTCCGCGCAGAACTCCCGCGAATGCGGTGCGAGCGGCACGTATCCGGGGATGCGGAACTGGCAGAATCCAGCCCATGTGGAGGAGATTGCGCGCATCTGGAACGTGGAGGCAAAGAAAATCCCGTCCTATACCGAGCCGACCCATGCGATGGAAATCTTTCGCCGCGCGGAGCAGGGATCGCTGCGCATGCTTTGGATCACCTCCACCAACCCGGCGGTTTCCATGCCGGAGCTGTCGCGCATACGCCGCATCCTGGGCAAGCCAGGCCTGTTTCTGGTGGTGCAGGATGCGTTTTTAACGGAAACAGCGCAATTCGCGGATGTGGTCCTGTCGGCCGCGATGTGGGCGGAAAAGACCGGCACCTTCACCAACACCGAACGTACCGTGCACATCGCGCACAAGGCCGTGGAGCCGCCCGGTGAGGCCCGGCCGGACTTCGACATCTGGGTGGACTATGCGCGGCGCATGGACCTGCGGGACAAGGACGGCCTGCCGCTGGTGAAGTGGTCTACGCCCGAACAGGCGTTCAGCAGCTGGCGCCAGATGAGTGCCGGACGGCCCTGTGATTACAGCGGTTTGAGCTACCCCAAATTGACGGGCGGCTCCGGAATCCCGTGGCCGTGCAACGCGCAGTTTCCGGACGGCAAACTGCGGCTCTACACCGAGGGCGTGTTCAATACAGAGGCGGGCCATTGCCAGGGCTTCGGACACATGCTGCTGAGCGGGGGCCAGCAAAGCCCGGAGCAATACCGCAGGCAGAACCCCGCCGGCCGCGCCTTCCTGAAGGCCGCCGACTACCAGCCGCCCGCAGAAAAACCGAGCGAAGAGTTCCCTTTCACCTTAACCACCGGGCGCGTGCTGTATCACTGGCACACCCGCACCAAAACGGGGCGGGTAAAGTCGTTGCAGGAAGCCGCGCCTGAGGCGTTCGTGCAGATCGCAGAGGCCGATGCGGCAGCACAGGGCATCAGGGCAAACGAGTGGGTGGAGGTCCGGACGCGCCGGGGCAGCCTGCGGCTTCGCGCTCGCTTGGGAGACATCCGCTCGCAGCACTTGTTTGTGCCATTCCACTACGGTTACTGGGATCTGCCCGAGGAACGAGCCAGGGACCGGGAGCGCGCGGCGAATGAAACAACGCGACCGGACTGCGATCCGGTCAGCAACCAGCCCTACCTGAAGTCCTCCGCGGCACAGTTGCTGCGGATCGAAGACCAAACCAAAGGAGACCGCATGACCCACAAGGAGGAGGCCTCACCGGCCAGCGCCGCAAAAAAAGCCTTCGATGCGGTGAGTGCTTACCAGGCCGCGGCAACGCCCACGCTTCCGGGGCTCCATCTGCCCGTATACCTCACTCTGGTGCAGCGCGGTGAGGAGGCGCTCGCCGCGGCGTATGACAACGTGGCGGAACGCCAAACCGACAATGCCGACGTGAAATCGCGCTGTACCGCGTTTGCGGTGCGCAGCCGGCGGTGTGCGGCCGGGCTGCAGCCGTTGCTGGCGCAGTTCGGAAGCAGCACGGAATCCAGCGCAGCTTCGCTCATGAACAAGCTTTCGGAAAATGTGGGCACGGGCAATCCGGGCATGGGCAACTTGGCCATGCTCAGGGATCTGCACGATCTCCACACCATGACGAACCACCTCGGCGTAGGCTTCTTCGCACTCAAGCAGGCGGGCAGCGCCATGAACCACGCAACCCTGCTGCAAGCAGCTGAAGATCGTATGGAGGAGCTTTCGGCGGAGCAGGCATGGTTGAACCGGCAGATCCGCTCCCTTGCGGCACATGCACTCGTGGTGCCCTAGCTCCGAACCGGCTCCGCCGTGCGTACGCAGGAGCGCTCAGATTTCGGAACGGTAGAGAACGGAAAGCGAGCCGAGTTCGAGCGTGATCTCCTGCAGCAAATAATGGTGAACATACTTCTGGCTGGTAACCGCAAGGGTGACATCGGCAATCTCGACAAGACCGAGTGCGAGTCCAATATCGTTGGCCACCCCAAAAGCAGTAATGCCGTCAAGGCTGGCATGGACAAGTTGCGACAGATCGCGCCATCCGGAAGCCGCGCCGCCCACAAAGCCCTCCAGGTCGGCCGTGGCTTCGCGAGCCTTCGCGAACAACGTGCCTGCCAGGCTGTGCGTGTTTTTCGGCTCGCGGCCGATCAGGCGTGAAAGCTCGGCGGCCTTTTCTTCGTGTTCGCGCGCCCGCCCGGCGATCTCGGTCAGGTAATCCCGCAGGTGCGAATCGTGCATCTTGGGCTGCGTGTCTTCGGCCATCTTGCGAAAGGTGGTTTGCACCGTCTGCACGAAGTGAAACCAGCGTTCGGCGCGATCCAGGCTTGTTTTCCAATTGTTCTTGTCGATCTCGATGATGACGGGATGGGGCAGGGCAGCCATGAGATTCCTCGATTCAGATAAATCGTGCACAGGTGCATTGTGCATGGATGAGTGACAAGCGCAGGCGGCTGCGATCAGTGGCATCCGCCCGCCGTGCCAACGCAAAACCCCGGCCTACGCGTCGTCGCGCGTGATGCGCCACAGAACCCCGGTGTGCGCATACGCGATCATGGTGTTGCGCTTGATCGCCACCGAACCGAAGTCGAGCACGTAGAGACTTTTGCCGTCGGGATGAAACTTGCAATCGACGGGCCGCTCCAGGCCGCCGCTGCCCGGGGTCGCACCCGCGGGACCGGGCTTCTTATTGACCATGAACGGTTCTGATTCGCCCGTCTTCACATCCACGAGCGAGACCTGGAAGCCGCGCTTCAGGGCCTCCGGGCGAATGCTGTTCAGCGGCGCCAGCGTACCCCATTGCGTGAGAAACAGCTTGCCGCGATGTCCAAAGCTGTCGGACCTGCAGAAGTCCATCATGGTGAGGCAGGTGTGCGGTTTGAACAGTGCGACGGCCGGCCCGGAAAGCGGCGGCGGATCCTGAATCAACTGACGCGCCTGGGTGCCGCGGTTCGGCTTGTGCCGTTCGTCCCAGAGTGGCAGCCCGAGGCCGCCAAAGTCCGGATACCCAAACCACTCCGGATTTTTAACGGACCCAAATGCGGCCGAGGCGTTCTTCACGTGCCAAACGCGGTCCGGATCCTCGCCCACGGCGCGATTGCCCTTCTCCTCGAAGTCGTTGTCGGAGATATACAGCTCGTTCTCCTCATTCAACGCCAGCCCATAAGGGTTGCGGATGCCCCAGGCCAGCAACTCGGGCTGCGATCCATCGGCCTTGGCGCGGTATACCCCTGTGCTGCACCAGAACTCACCTTTCACGACCTCACCCTTGGTGGCCGGTACGCCGTACGGTTTAAAAGCTCCCGTGGCGGTCGTGTCGTTATAGGGAATGACCGGGTCGAAGCTCCACACATTGTCGCCCGTGAGCGTGACATCCTGCCCCGGAACGTCGTGCGCGTGCGGGTGGCGCGCCATATCCACCGTAAAACCACTCGGCTCGATCACGCCCTGCTGCGCCACCGAGCCTTGCGCGAAATAGATATTGCCGTCGCTGTCAAACACCGGTCCCCCGGGTTCATGCCAGCCGCCGTCGGGAAGCTTGTCCACCAAAACCGTCGTTTCACCGGACTCAGGATCGATCCGCAAAAGCCGTGTGGTATAGCCACCTTTAGCCATCGCATAAAGCTGCCCATTGTGGAAACCCAACCCGCGCGGACCACCCTCCTCGAGCTGCGCCAGAACGCGTACCTCCCCGGAAGGGTCCAGACGCAGAATGCGCGGTGGCATCCACGGCCGCGTTGGCCACGTGGTTCCACCCTCCGCGATAAAAACGGTACCGTCAGGAGCCACGGCCATTCCGCATGGAAATGAAAGACCCACGGCGACGACGTGAACGCTGTAGCCTTCCGGAACAGACACATCGGCGGGATCAACACGCCGGCGTGCCGTAGTGGGCAAATTTTCAACGACAGAATCGTCTGCAACGACAGAAGAGATAGAACCCGGCACGAGAAGGCCTCCGCTCGATGAGTTGAAGCAGGGTTCGTGCCACCTGCCACTACCCTAGATGCTCAATCCGGCGTCATCTCTACCGGTTGACCGCTAAGGCAGGCTGCTTTTTACACCGCATTGCGACGCCATCGAATTCATACGTTGGGGTGTTTCCGCCGCGATGTCGGATCCGGAACGATCGCCCGTTCGTCATCGGCCGGGAGAACAGGTAGGCCGATCAAAAACCTGCTCTGACCGAGTCGCTTGTTTCCGCTCCGGTCGAGCGCTCACTAGGGCGTGGCTGGCTTGATTGTATTTGCGGCTGCGGAAGGCTTCAGCGGAATTTCAAAGGCCTGCATTTCCTTGTTCGTGGAAGCCCAGCGCAGCTTGCGGAGCTCAAGGGTAGCGTGCGAGAGCACGGGGTCATCCATGTCGCGGGTGTCGTAAAAGAGATAGCCGGCCTCGGTCGTGTGCGGGGCGACGGTGGTGGAAGGGAAACCGAAGTCGGTGGTATCGGCCTGGATCTGCTTGTCAACGCCCGCATGGTGGAGCCGAATGGCGGGAATGGGCGCGGGCAACGGGATCTTGGTGCCATCGACGTTTTTCTTGGAAAACATGCGGCGGTCGAGTTCGTCGTCGGTGGCGGCATTGCGGGTGTAGCCGTCGGCGGCGACAAAGAGGATGCGGGCGTCGTCGAGCGAGACAGGCTGATCGCTGTTGTTGGTCACAATGACGCGCAGGGGCAGAAAGCCGTGATGAAAATAGTCGAGACGCGTGTCCGGGCGGGTTTCGGGGACATCGCCGGGCTCGGCGGCAACCGTGATGCCGTCTTCCGTATCGTGTAGGGGGTATTGGGTAGCGGGCGCGGGCGCGACGGGCTTACGCGGCTTGTCCTTGGCGACTGCAGGCCCGGTGCCCAGCAGCAGCAAAATCAGAACAAGGCAGAAGCGCGGGCCAAAGGGCATGATGCTGGGCCTGATCTTGGGCCTGATCTTGGGCATGGTGCTGGGCATGACTGCTGCGATTATGCTCCGGGTTCGCCTGGAGAGGAAAGAGGAAGGAAATGAGACATTGAAAGGGTGTTCGGTTTTGCTTACAGTGCGCTGCTGGGACTGGGGCTGGTGGCTTCGGCGCCCTGGTGGCTACTGCGCATGGCCACAACCGCACGGTATCGCGAGGGACTCCGCGAGCGGCTGGGGCGGGTGCCGGCACGGCTGCGCGGGGCCGCCCGCGGACGGCCTTTGGTCTGGGTCCACGCGGTAAGCGTGGGCGAGGTTCTGGCGGTGTCGCGGCTGGTCAAGGAGCTGGAGCAGGCCTTGCGCGAGGCCGCGTCTGCGAGTCCGGCGTGCAACGCGGCTGGAGTTGAAATGGATCCCCCGCACGTGGTGATTTCGACGACAACACGAACGGGGCAGGCGCTGGCGCGCGAGCGCTTCGGCGCGGACCGGGTCTTCTACCTGCCGCTGGATTTTGCCTGGGCGGTGCGGGCGTACCTGCGGGTGCTGCGGCCGGCATGGGTCATCCTGGCGGAAAGCGAGATCTGGCCGCGACTGCTGTGGGAATGCGGCCGAAGTGGAATTCCGGTGGCGGTGGTCAATGCGCGGGTAAGCGATCGATCCCTCCGGCGCGGCCTGCGGGTGCGAAGGGTCTGGGCACGCGTGCTCGGCCGGGTAACGCTCTTTCTGGCCCAGAGCGAAGAGGATGCACGGCGCTTGTGCCAGCTGGGTGCCCCGCAGGAGCGTGTGCAGGTAACCGGCAACCTGAAATACGATCTGCGCGCGGCCGGCGAGAACCGCATGGCAGAGTTGCTGCGGAGCGCTCTCATCGGCCGGCCCGTCATCGTGGCCGGCAGCACGGTCGAAGGCGAAGAGGAGCAGGTACTGCGCGCGTTTCGCGAGGTCTGGGCGGCGGTGCCGAACGCCTTTCTCGTGCTAGCGCCGCGACACCCGGAGCGCTTCGGGGCGGCGCTGGAGGCAGGAGAGGATTTTGGCGCGGTGCGGGCGACTTCGCTTTCGTCAGAGAATGCTGTTCAGCTGCTGAGGCAGGAGGTGACCTTCGACGAAAAGGGCCGGACACTTCGCTCGCGAACCCTCGTCGTCGTGCTGGACACCGTGGGGGATCTGGCAGCGGTCTACGGAATTGCCGCCGTCGCCTTTGTGGGTGGGAGCCTGGCGCGGCGCGGCGGACACAACCCACTGGAGCCCGCGCGCTGCGGTGTGCCGGTGGTCATCGGACCCTCTTTTGAAAACTTTCGCGACGTCGTGGGTGTCATGCAACAGGCGGAGGCGATCGCCGTCATAAAAAATGAAGAAGAATTAAGCACTACCCTCATCCGGCTACTGACAAATTCAAAAGCAGCACATACCTTGGGAGAGCGCGCACGAAATGTCTTCCAGGCAGAAGGTGGGGCGACGGCGCGCAGCATCCAAATCCTTATGCCGCTGCTTCGCATGTCCGACCGCTCCAGCCAGGGCGATTTCCCGATGGCACCCGCCATGCCGAGGGGGCGCTCGTGAGACTGCGCCGGGTGTGGGCATGGCCGCTGGTACCGGTATACGGTGCGGTGCTGGCGGTGAAGAATGCGCTGCGGGCCGCGGGCGTGAGTTACCAGCGGAGCCTAAGTTGGCCGGTCATCAGCATCGGCAGTCTGTCGGCAGGGGGTGCCGGAAAAACGCCCGCCACCATCGCCCTGGCCAACCTGCTGTCCGAGCGCGGATGGACGGTGGATGTCTTGTCCCGGGGGTATCGCCGCGCAGGTCGCGGGGTCGAAAAAGTTGACCTGCGGGTCGAAGACCCGGCGCGACAGTTTGGCGATGAACCCACATTGCTGGCAAGGCGCACGGGCCTGCCGGTGTGGGTGGGCGCGGACCGCTTTGCCGCCGGCCGCGCGGCCGAGGCGGAAGCGCCGGCGTTCGGCGGTCGGGAGTCCGCCGGCAGGTGCTCCCCGCAGGTTTCGGTGTGCGGGGATGACCCGGATGCCGTAGCCTTTGTGATCTCCAGCCTGCAGACAGAAGCCGAAGCCGAGCCCGGTGCCAGCCCCCGGGTGCACCTCCTCGACGACGGCATGCAACACCGCCGGCTGGCGCGCAGCTTTGAGCTGGTGCTGGTTACGGCGGAGGATCTGCGCGACACACTCTTGCCGGGAGGCAATCTGCGCGAGCCCTTGATCGCGCTGCGCCGGGCCGACGCTCTGGCGGTGCGGGAAGAGGAAGTAAACAAGCTGGTGGGACCCCTGCGCCGCGTCATGGGGCGCGAGGTGCCGGTCTGGACCCTGCGCCGCACGCTGCGTTTTCCGGCACCGCTGGGAATCTTCGGTGCGGGCCTGCGTCCGCTGGCATTCTGCGGCCTGGCGCGGCCGGAAAATTTTGCCGCCATGCTGGCCAAGGCCGGCTGTGGCGTCGTCGATACCGTGACGTTCCCGGACCATCACCGCTACACCGAGCGGGACATCCTGGAGCTGATCAGCTTGGCCAAAACAATGGATGCCTCCGGTTTCATCACGACGGAAAAAGATGCCGTGAAGCTGAATGCGGCAACCGTGGCCCGGCTGCAGGACGAGGTCGGGCCGATGGTGGTTCCGGCTTTGGATGCGACCTTTGTTTACGAGGCACCGGTGGTTCGCGCGCTGGCCCGGCGTCTGGAAGCCCCGGCCCCGGTCCGCAGGGTCGGGGACAGCGACGAGGTACGGTCCCGCTGAACGGGGATTTGCTAAACGGGAATCTACCGCCGCGCCAACCGCAGGCCGGGGCAGAGCCGGGGAAGCCAGGAGAGCCCGCAGGCGTTCTGATTGTGCGGGTTGGCGCGATGGGCGATGTGCTCCACGCCCTGCCGGCAATCGCGGGGCTGCGAAGGCTGCAGCCCGCGCTGCGGATCGGCTGGGCCGTGGACCCGCGCTGGGCCCCCTTGCTGGTCAACGAAGACGGGTCGGGCCTGGTTGTATCGGAGATCTACCCCGTCGACACGCGACTCTGGTCGAAATCTCCGTTTTCCCGCGCCACACTCCGTTCCGTGCTCCGGCTTCGCGGAGCATTGCGGACGGAGCGCTACGAGCGAGCCGTGGACCTGCAGGGAACCCTCCGCTCGGCGGCCATCACACGCATGGCGGGAGCGAAGCGGACCTTCGGTTACAGCAATCCGCGGGAGGCCCCGGCTGCCTGGACCTACGGCGAGCGGTTCCCTCGCCGGGGCGCGCACGTCATCGCCCAGAATGCCGCCCTGCTGGGCGAGGCTTGCGGTGAAGTTCTGAACTCGCAACCGGCCCCGCAACCGGTCCCGCTGCCCGCCGAAGGCTGGGCCGAGGCATGGGCTGCGGACTTGCTGGCGGGGGACCGGGTCTGCGTGCTGGCGGCCTCGGCTGGCTGGGGGGCCAAGCAGTGGGGGGCGGCCCGCTACGGGGCACTGGCCATCGCGCTGGGGGCGCGGGGCTACCGTGTGCTGACCAACGCGCCTCGAACCGACGACCCGGTGGCCGCGCAGGTCGTCGCCGAAAGCGGCGGCGCGGCGGAGGTGGTCGTCTGCAACGTTGCCGGCCTGGTGGCCCTCTTGCGGCGCACAGCGCTGGTCCTCGGCGGCGACACCGGCCCGGTACACCTTGCCGCCCTGCTGGGAGTGCCGCTGGTAGCGCTCTTCGGGCCGACCGACCCGAAGCGGAACGGCCCCTGGGGTCCAGGGCCAAAGCGGGTGCTGCGCCATCCATCCTCGGTCACCAGCTACAGTCACGTGCCAGCGGCCGATCCGGGACTGGCGCAAATCTCCGTTGCGGAGGTGCTGCAGGCCGTGGAGGAAGTGCTGCACGCGAGCGGTCCGGCGGCCGGCGAAAACCTCCCCTGAGCCGGCGCGGCCAGAAGGGCGGCCAACAGGTTTGAGAGAATCCAGGGATGGCTTCCGGAACAGAACGATCAAGGTGGCAGCGCGTGGCGCGGCGTTCGCGCGTACCCCTCGGCTTTGCGACCGCGGCGGTATTTCTCCTCTTTGCCCGGCCCTCGAAGGCTTCGCTGCTATGGAGCTTGGCGCTTGTACTTCCCGGGTTGGCGCTGCGGGCGTATGCGGCCGGATACGTGAAGAAAAATGCCGAGCTGACCCGCACCGGACCCTACGCCTACACTCGCAACCCCCTGTACCTGGGATCGATGCTGCTGGCGGCGGGGTTTGCCGTGGCTGCCGGGCGCGTATGGCTGGGCGTGCTTCTGCTTGGGTTGTTTCTGGCCATCTACTGGCCAACCATTCTCTCCGAAGAGGCCTATCTGCGGGCCGTATTTCCGGAGTTCGAGGCCTACGCCGCTTCGGTCCCCCGTCTCTTGCCGCGGCTCCGGCCGGCGCACGCCCTCGCCGAACACCCCGGCCCGGGCAAGGGGCCCGGCGGCCCTGCGCCGGGGCTTCGGCGGTTTTCGCCG
>CAXTZL010000010.1:0-28755 GCA_964248555.1 uncultured Bryocella sp. | reverse complement strand
GGTGACTTCGATTCATCATGGTGATGCGGGCGTGGAGATCGGGTACACCGAAGGCGGATCGCCTAAAACGTTGAAGGCGGACTACTGCATCAATGCGCTGCCGCTGACGTTGATGCGGAAGATCGATAACAACCTGAGCGCGCCGTACAAGAAGGTGATCGACGAGTGCACCTATGCGAGCGCCTACAAGGTGGCGTGGGAGAGCCGGCGCTTTTGGGAGCAGGATTACAACATCTATGGCGGGCTGGAGTTTGTGAACACGGGATGCAGTCCGATCTGGTTTCCGTCGGCGGAGATTTTTTCTGAACGCGGCATTGTGGTGAGCGGGTATTCGGATGAGGGGCACACGCCGTTTGGGTCGTTGGCGATGCCGGACAAGTTCGCCGAGAGCCGCAAGTCGATCGAACGGCTGCATCCGGGTCATGGGCACGAGCTGGAAAAGCCGGTGTATTACGGCTGGGGCAAGAGCGAATGGAACGAAGGTTCGTGGATCCGGACCTATGGTCCGGGGCAGGATCGTGCGGAGCCAGCCGACGGGCGCGGTGCTCCGGGCGGGGTTCCCGGTGGCGGTGGCAGAGCGGCGCGCAGCCAGCAGGCTCCGGGTGTGGCGTTGAACAAGCAGACCGGGCAGGGGGCGGCTCCGGCGGCGGCGCGTACGGGCAGCAATCCTGGGTACGAGACGATGATTCAGCCGGACGGGCGATTGATTTTTGCGGGCGATCACACGTCGCATATTGTCGCCTGGCAGGAGGGCGCGTGCGTGAGTGCGCTGCGGGCGGTGCAGCTGCTGAGCGACCGTGTGAAGTCGGCGCGGCTTGCGAGTCAGGATGCCGCGGTGGTGGTGTAGATCTTTAGCGAAGTACAACGCGATCTGGAGGCGGGATGAAGGTTTCTAGCAAGGGAATATTGGCGTGGGCCGTGCTGGCCGGCAGCCTGGGAGCGGGTCTGGGAATGGGTCTGGGGACGAGTCAGGCACAGACAACGGTGAAGCACATCCAGACGGAAAAGTCCCCCATTGCGACCGGCGTCTGGGTGGGCGATACGTACTACCTGAGCGGTCAGCTGGCCGACCCGGTGACGCCGGCGAACGCGGCCAAGGGGACGACCGCCGTTTATGGCGACACGAAGACGCAGGCGGCCAGTGTGTTTCTGAAGATCCAGAAAGCCCTGCAGGCGCAGGGACTGGACATGGGCGATGTGGTGAAGATGACCGTGTTTCTGGGGCCCGATCCGAAGACGGGCAAGCTCGACTTCCCCGGGATGCAGAGTGAGTTTCTCAAGTACTTTGGGACGCCGACGCAGCCGAACAAGCCGGCTCGCTCGGCCTTCCAGGTAGCCGCGCTGGCCGCGCCGTGGGCGCTGCTGGAGATTGAAGTCATTGCGGTGAAGAGCAAGTAAGCTTGGGGCGGGAGCGCTGGAGAGATGAGCCTTGCACAGCGCGTCGAGATGGCCGATGCCCGCCGCATGCGCACGCGGAATACGGTCCTGTACCGCACGCTGCACTGGCCGCTGTGGATCTTTGTTTCTTTCTGGCGCCCGGTCCGCTGACGTTTGATCTGTTTGCGGGCCGGGCCAACCGTTGGAACCTGGTGTGGCTGGTTCTGGTGCTGGCCGGGACGGGCATTGCGGCGCTGCGAGGGCGATTGCCGGGAGCGGAACCCGCGCCGTACATTCTTCGTTTCACGGAAGACCGGCCGAATCCGCTTTACCGGCGGGTCTGCTACACCTTTGCCTGGAATGCGGCGGTGAACTTCGCGCTGATGAACCTGATCGGTACGGTGATGGCGGTTGCGACGGGCCGGTGGACCATGCAGCCGATCTATCACCGGCTGTACCACCCTGTTTTGCTGGCGATTGCCCTGTTCGGCGTTGCGGGTGCCTTGCCGCGGGTGCGGCGATCGACCCGGGGTGAGGGCACGGAGCGGCGCTACTTCTATGGCACCGTCTGGGCTGTGACCTTTGGGCAGATCGCTCTGCTGGTGCTTTGGAAGAGGCTGCCGCGCAGCCACGGGGCAGATGTCGCCGAGCTGGTGGTGTACCTGGCTGTTCTGGCGGGCTTTGGCTTGGCGGCGGCCCGGGGTTTGCTGCCGCGTACCCGGCCGATTTTGCCAGGAGTGGCGGTCGTCGGGGATTAGTGGATCCGCGCAGATTTCTACGTTGCGAGATCGATTCCATCCGGCTGCAGGTCCGGGGCTTATCGGTGCGCTCGTGAAAGCTCGCGTAAGTTACGGTTTCCCCGGCCAACGTGGGAGCTGGTCTGCCCATCACAGCCCTTGAGCCGTTAGAACGAAGGCTAAAGGAGATTTCATATGGCAGACAGCAATGATCTTGTGAAAACGGTAATCGAGGTTCTGAACGACGGACAAAAGGGCTACGCGGACATCGGCGAGCACATCAAGGATCCTGCCATGAAGTCATTTTTCATGAGCGAGTCGCAGACCCGCGGAACGTTTTCGAGCGAGTTGGCCTCGGCTTCGGGCTTGACGGATGTCGGCGGCACGGCCGCTGCAGCAGTACATCGCACCTGGGGCGACTTGAAGGCCAACCTGGGTGGTGGCGATCACACGTTGCTTGAGACAGCTGAGCAAGGCGAGGATGCGGCGAAAAAGGCTTACGGTGAGGCGCTTGGCGATAGCGGCGTGACCGGCCCAGTTCGTGAGATTCTGCAGCAGCAGCAGTCGCACATCCTGAGCTCACATAACAAAGTGAAGGTTTTTCGGGACGCGACCAACTAGTCGGATCCTATGTTTAGGAGGGGAGGGGGAACGGACATTGCGCTGTTCCCCTTTTTGCGTGTTGAAGCCTATTTTCTAGTGGAAGCGGTGATGCTGCCGTTTGCCACGTACAGGGTGACGGGGGCGGATAGGTAGTTGTTGTTTCCGATGTCGTGAGCGTAGAGAAGAAGCGTGTGCTGACCGTCGGCGAGTGTGGTTGTGTCGAGAGGGTAGACGTAAGGCGGTCCGGTGATGCGGCGGGTGCCTATCTCGGCCCCGTCGATGAGGATGAAGGAACCGGCGGCATCGAGCGGAACCTTGATCTGCGCCGTTACATAGACAAGGCCGCCGACGGTGCTATCGAAGGCAGGCGTGAGGATGGCGACTGGTCCCACCGGAGCGGCGGGGGCGGCGTTCACGGTTAGAGAGACGTTGGCCGACTGCGAGGTGTAGTTCGCGGTATCGGCCGGGTAAAAGGTTGCGGTGAGGGTCGTGATTCCCTGCGGCAGGGTAGTGCCTGCAGCAGGAGAGTAGACAAAGGTGCCTGCGACGTTGGCCGTAGCATCCAACTGGGCGGCAGAAAGGACCGTGCCGGCCGTGATGGCAGCGGGGGAGGCCCAGGAGATCTGCGGCGTGGCCCGGGTGACCGTGAGCGGGTGTGCAGCACTTGCCGGGAGAAAGCTGGGGCTGGAGGGTGTGAAGCTGACCGCGAGGGTTTGCTGGCCGGCACCCAAAATCGTGCCGAACCCCGGGCTGTAGCTGAACGTGCCCGGGGTATTGGCCGTGGCGTTCAGTTGGGTTGCGGAGAGTGCGGTGCCGTAGGGAATCGAGGCGGTTGCCGGCCAGGAGATGGAGGCGGCCACGGCTTGCGAGGTTACGGTGACGGGCACGTTTGCCGAGGTTGTGGCGTAATCGGTGGTGTCTGCGGGCGAAAAGGTGACATTCAGCTGCGTTGTGCCGAGGCCGAGCACCGTGCCGGCGGCGGGGCTGTAGCTAAAGGTGCCGGGTACGTTCGCTGTGGCATTCAACTGCGCGCCCGAGAGTGGGGTGCCGGCGATGAGGGAGGCAGGTGCCGACCAGGTGATCGCCGGGGTGGCCTGGCCCACGGTGAGGGTGATCGAGCTGGTCGCCGTGGTGTAGGCCGAGGTGTTTTGCGGCGTAAAAGTGGCGGTGAGGGTGACCGGGCCTGCACCGGGCACCGTGCCGGCCGCCGGGGAATAGCTGAAAGTACCGGCTACGCTGGCGGAAGCATCGAGTTGTGCGGCGGACAGTGCCGTTCCGTAGACGATGGCGTTCGGAGTCGGCCAGCTAATCGTGGGTGCGGCTGGAGGGGTGGGTGTGCCCGTGCCGACGCCGGCCGCACGATAGATGGAGACCAGGGTGGGATTGTTGGCCTGCCAGTAGTCGGCGTGGCCCATGAGGATGTCGCCGTGCGCGACCGACTGCGTGAGCTGCGGGGTGTACTGGGCCAGGGTGGAGGCCGAGACATCGTTCACGAGGTTCGCGCCGAAGGCCTTCGGGTAGTAACTGTAAACCGCAGCGGGTGTCCCGAGGTTGGTGTGAAAGAGAAAGGTATAGAAGGGCGCGGTGTAGGCGTAATAACGCGGCGTGCTTTCTTCGGGGATGAAAAGCAGGTTGGGCAGGTCGGTGATGAGCTGCCCGAAGATTGCCGGGTCGAGGGTGCCACCGTTGCTGTCCACGGTGGAATCGACGTAGAAGATCGTTGTACCCCAGCGATTGTTGGCGTAGCGGGCCTTGTTTTCCAGGTTCGCGATGATGGCTGCGTTGGACGAGAGATAGTTCTGGCTTGCGGTGCCGTTGGGGGCCAGGGTGAAGAGCTGGGGACGAAGACAGACGCCGGTTTTGAGGCCTGCACTGGCCATGATTTTGAAGTAGGCGTCATCGAGCTTCTGCCCAAAGTAGGGCGAGGTGGAATCGAGGATGGATTGCTCCATCTCTGGAGCTACGGCGGCGATCTGGTCCGGAGAGCAGACGTAGCTGGTGGTCTGGGGGTATTGTTCGCCTTCCAGATCCCAGGTGATCACGCCCTGGGCGTTGAGGTTTGCGGCGTTGGTGGCGTTCGCGGTGGCCTGGGCGAGGATGCGGTTTTGGAAGGCTTGCAGGCCGGCGGCGGTGGTGATGTCGACGGTGGGGTCGTTGAAGTAGCGGCGGGGGTTGGTGGGAAAGCCACTGGACTGCGTGATGTCGCCGTTGCCTGCAGGGGAGCTGGCGAGGTAGGCGGTGCCGATGATGCGCTTGTCCGTCCAGGTCATCTGGCTGGGGTAGGTGGAGGCAAAGCTGGCGTAGGCGTCCGAGGCGTCGGCGGCGGTTCCTTCGGGGGTGAAGCGGAGGGAGACGGTGAAGGACAGGCTGTTGCCGGGCCGAACCGGGGCGTCGTTATGAGGAAGGTAGGAGGCCAGACCGTCGGGTGCGGTCGCGGCCATGATGGGGGTGTATGTGGCGCCGCCGGCGTTTTTCCAGCCGGTGTAGAGGGGTATGGACTCGTTGGGCAGGACCGCGGTGACGACGCCGGTACCGAAGTCAGCGGCGCTGACGCCCGGGCCGGTCGAGGTGACCGCGTACTGGTTGTAGCCGCTGAAGCCGGCGGGATCCTGCGGAAAATGCAGGGCGAAGGGGTAGATTTCGGCGCCGTCGAGAATGACGCCGGAGCTGGGGTAGTTGACCTCGGTAACCACCATGTTGAGGTTGTTGCCGTTTTGGACGAATTGGACAGAGAGGTAGCCCCAGGTGAAGGAGTATGTCTCGGTATTGCTGGCCGGGTTCCAGGAGGTGCCGTTGTTGTTTTCTCCCCAGCCGTATTGGCCGCTGCTGATGCCATTGCCGGCGAGGTCCGTCATCTTCATGTGCCAGATGTGGAAGCTATCGGAGGGGCTGTTGGCCGTGTTTTCCAGCGTTTGCCCGTTGAAGGCTACCGTCTGAACGCCCTTGGCGCCGTAGGTAACCTGAAGTCCCTGGGCCGCGGCGCTGCTGGCGCTGAGCAGCGCCGCAACGCATAAGGTGGGGGGGGCGAACAGCCGAAGAGGCGCAGAGCGGCCGAAGTAGCGGCGGGGTACAGAACGGAAAGGGTGGGCAGGGAACAGAGCGGAGAGCACGATCATAGGTGGGCCTGGATATAACGAAGTACAGGAAGCGAGCAGAGTATAGCTCCCCCTCACGGGTGAGATCGATTGCACAAAAGGGGTAGCGAACCCACGAGGGAAGGGCGTAGGAGAGGCGCGGAGGTGACCGCGCGGATAGGGTTAGACCTCTGTTTTCAGAGGCTTGGATCAGGCACCTGCGATGAAGCTCGACGCAGCAAGGAGCCGAGGGAGTGGTTTTGGAGAGCGGTGGTTGACTTTGCAGCAGTATGCCAGCCGAAAGCAACGTTTGGCGCGGAGGCGCCCACGAATTTACCCGTCCTTTGCAAAAAAAGAGGGCAAAACTGCCAGAAAGACCTAAAGTTTTTACCTGGCTGGCCGTTAGGATGAGCAGCATCTGCGGGGAGATTGGGCGATGAACCGGCGAGGAGAGAGATGCTGGTAGCAGGTTTCGGAGAACAGCGGCTGCACTGCCCGGTCCGGACGGTGTGTCCCCGGCTGAGGAGGGGCTGGCTTGGGATGCTGTGTTGGCTCGGCGTTCCCTGGCCTGGCTTGCTTTGGTTTGGTCTGTTCGGGATGCTGCCGTTATCTGGGCAGTCCACAACGGGGGACACGGTCTACACGGTTCATGGGAGCGTGGTGAACGGCAAGACGGGCGCCCCGCTGGCCCGGGCACTGGTGACCTCCGCGGACCGGCGGCTGGCTACGATGACGGATGCGGAAGGTCGTTTTGTGTTGCGTGTCAGCGTTCCGGCAACGCAGGCGGCTGCACCGGAAATCCCGGGGTCGGGTTCTTTCGTGCCATCGCCGCCCGGCGCCCTCCTCTTGATGGCCCAGAAGCCCGGATTTTTGATGGAGAGAGGAGCCAGCTTGCTGCGCATCAACGACAGCCTGAATACCACGGAGCAAACACTGAAGATCATGCCTGAAGCCGTGGTGCAGGGGCGTGTTTCGGCTTCCGGGATCGAGGAGGCAGCGGGGGTGCGCGTCCAGCTCTTCCTCCGACAGGCGCGGGAGGGCAGTTTTTTATGGCAGCCGCTGGGTTCGCGGCAGACCGATAGCGAAGGCCGGTTTCGGTTTGGTGATCTGCTCCCCGGGGAGTACACCGTGATGACGGGGGCATGGCGCGGGGAGCAGCCGCCCTCGCGTGGTGATGTCGCAATCCATGAGCAATACCCGGTGGTGTTTTTAGGCGAGAGCCACGATCTCGCCTCAGCCGCCAAGCTGCACCTGCACTTTGGCGACGCCGTTCGGGAGGAATTACATCTTGAACAGACTGTGTTTCATCCCGTGATGATTCCGGTCAGCACGGAGGGCGGACACGTGGGCGTGAATGCGCGGCTGGCTGGGCCGATGGGGGCGGATGGCTATCCGATGCACTACAACCAGCGTGACGGCGCCGTGGAGGGTGAGCTGCCAGACGGAGATTACCAGGTGCTTGTGTCAGCGGCAGGAGCGACGCAGGGTTCGGCGGTAGTGCCGGTGCACGTCGCGGGCCGCCCTGTGCAAACGGCCGCCGCTACGTTCTCGCCGGCTAGTTCGATCGCTGTACACGTTCGATTCGAGCTGGACGCGAACCAGAAGACGCGTCTACCCACCCTTCAACTTTGGCTACAGAGTGCCGACTTCAGTACCGGCGGTGCAGGTGGAGTCACGCGCCCGGAGGCGGAGGCTGACGCACAGAAAAATTTCACCCTGAACGACGTGCAGCCGGGTACTTACAACGTGAGTGCTCACGAATCGCAGGGTTATGTTGCTGCCATGAGCTGCGGGGGAGTGGATCTGCTGCAGCACCCGCTGGTCGTGGGACCCAGCGGCGTTCGGGATCCGATTCAGGTGACCGTGCGAGACGATGGCGGCCAGCTAAGCGGAAAAGTCACGGCCGAAGGCTTATTGCCGTCTGGCGTTTCCGTGGTAGTGCTGCCGCTTGGAGGTGCAAGCCAGTTCCACTTCACCTTTCCTGCAGCCGACGGCAGCTTTGAAATCAAAGATGTGGCTCCGGGCACCTATCGCGTGCTGGCCGGAATGGGGTTTCCATGGCAGATTGCGTATAAGGACGAGGCGATCATGCGTTCGCTCGAGGGCAAAGGCAGCGTGATTACGATCGATCCTGGTGGCAAGCAGACGGCGAACCCTTCCCTGATCGGATCCTTCGATGATTTGGTTCCCTAGGCGAGCTTCGAGGTGGAGTGGCCTGCTCTCCCTGGCGTGTCTTCTGCCTGCGGCCGGTTTGCCACGACTTTGTCGGGCACAGCTGACGCAGGGTGATCTGGCTGTGACCGCTGCTGGGGCGGGGGAGCGGGTGGGGGGCAGGGTCGTCGATGCGCAGGACGGGCGTGCGCTCGCGCATGCGACCCTTGCGCTGGAGAACAACAAGACCGACAAGGTGGTTGCCGAGGCGGTTTCAGGCATTGATGGCAGCTTTCGTTTCGCCGCCGTTCCGGCGGGCCGGTACCGCCTGACCGGGAGGATTGCGGGATACTTGCAGAGCGCCTATCTACAGCATGGCGAGCTTTCTTCCGCGGTGGTGACGGGCGCAGGACTTGCCACGGGGACGCTGGTCCTGCGATTGACACCGAGCGCGCGCATCCTGGGGCAGGTGGTGGACGAAACGCGTGAGCCGCTGCTGCACGCCACGGTGTCGCTCTACCGCGAAGCGGTCAGTAGCACGGCGGCGGAGAAGATCACACGGGTGCGCACGGCGCAAACACAGGACGATGGACGGTATGAGTTTCGCAACCTGGGGGACGGCCGTTATTTCGTCGTGGCCACGGGCATGCCGTGGTATGCCGTGCATCCCGTGGGAGATGGACCGGGCACGGCCATGCCGTACCGCTTTGCGATCGATCCTGAGCTGGACGTGGCATACCCCCCACTGTTTTTTGACGGTGGATTGCGCTCGGATCGAGCGACCCCCATTGCACTGCACGCAGGCGAGACCTTTACTGCGGACATGCAGATGGTGCCTACGCCTGCGGTGACGCTCACGCTGCAAAATTCTCATTCGTCCGGTGAAATTCAGAGTTTTCCAAACCTGGTCCGCTCGATTTTTGGGTCCGAGGAGGTCGTTCCGATCCAGGGCACCGTTGTGAACGGTGTGCAGCAGATCACGGGCCTGGCGCCCGGAGAGTATGAGCTGCAGCAGTTCGGAAACGGCAACCGAACGCCGGTTTCGTCGGAGAAGGTGGATTTGACGGGTAGTTCGGCCAGCCTGGCTGTGGGGGCGGATGCGCCTGCGCTCGCTGCGGTGTCTGTGCAGGTACGGGCGCTGGACGGGGCTGTTTTGCCTTCGGGGTTGCAGATGAACCTGCGTGACCTTCGACGGCGGCGGCGGTTCGCCACCAGTGCGGTGGATGCGAAGGGCATGGCCGAGTTCGGGAACGTTCCAGTTGGCGAGTACCGGCCGGTGTTGTTTCACGCCGGGGTGTCGATGGGTCTCGCGGCAGTGACCGTGAAGGGTATCGCTGTGCCTGACCGGGAGATTCGCGTTACCGGCGTTGAGGGAATCCATGCGGAGGTCGTGACGTCCGGTGAGCCGGTCACGGTGACGGGTGTGGTGCAGTACGACGGGAAACCAGCCGTCGGGGTGACCGTGATCCTGGTGCCGGCTGGGGCTGACAGCAATGAAATCCTGTTCCGGCACGATCAGAGCGATCTCGATGGCGGATTCACGCTGCCCAATGTTGTGCCGGGAAATTACATTGCCGTGGCGGTGGAAGACGGTGGGGATCTGGCGTGGACCGATGTGAAAACCTTGGGCAAATATCTCGCGAAAGGCGTTCCTGTTATCGTTCGGCCGGGCTCTAGCTCGCGTGTGCGGGTGCCGGAACCGGTCTTCGCCCAGCCGAAGTGATGGAGCGGGTTGCTGCGCAGCTTGCGGAATGTGCGGGGTTTGGCCCGCGGGGCCTGGCTGGTGCGGTCTAGCTTCCGGGCTTCAGATCGAAGATCAGGGTTTCTACGCCGTTGTGAAAGAAGGTCGCTTCGGGTTTTTCGCAGAATTGCGCTCGCATGTGCGCGGAATCCGGACCGGCCTTGGCTGGTTCGTTGGCCTGAAAGCAGCCGGTGAAGGGGTCGTAGGCGGTTCCGACGTAGTAGCGGACGTTGTAGTGGGCGAGGACCTCGCGCAGTGACGTCTGCCGCTTGATGAACTGCAGGTATTGCCGGTCCATCATGAGACCTTCGGTTTGCAGGATGGGATCCGGCATGAGATAGGCGACACGGCCGGCGCGGTCGCCCATGGCGTAGACGCCGGGATGGGTTTGGGCGAACTGAGCGATCTGGACGGAGGCGTCGTAGATGTCCACCTGCTGACGGCGCCAGCGCGTGACGGCAAGGGCGGCGAAAACTGCGAGAACGAGTACACCCACAACCGCGGGTTTCTGCAGCAGGCGCAGAAACGGTGGATAAAAGGTGAAGACGAGCAGACTGATGCAAAGAGCGGTGCGGAGGGGGTAGTAATACCAGCCCCACAGGGTCCAGTCGCTAACGCAGCAGAGGATGAAGTAGTAGACGAACGGGAAGAGAATGACCGCCGGAAACACGATGCGGGCCATGGGACTGATGTGCGGCGCGATGCGGGGTAAGAGAACCAGGGCAAGCAGGAAGATGAGCGTGAAGCCTGCGGCGAGGGGGTGGAAGAAGACGCGCCAGGGCTCGAGGGAGGGGAGGTGATCGAACTTCAGCTCCTTGGCCATGCCCGAGATGGGTAGAAACGTCTGGAAGTCGACGTGGTTGAGAAGGAAGTAGGCGGGAAGGGGCAGAAGGCCGAGCACGGCGCCAAGGATGAGACCAGGTCGCATTAGGCGGCGCAGGGACGGCGTTACAAGAATGCCAAGAAGGATGAGTCCGCCGAAGATGAGAGTGTCAATGCGGGAGAGAACAAGGGCGGAGAGCAGAAGACCGAGAGCAAAGGTCCGTGGCCAGCCCACCGTAAGCCAGTCGACGCGGAGCAGGAGGCATACCGTGCCGAGCAGCAACGGAACCGTGAGGGTGACCTCCATGCCGTAGAAAAACAGCGTGACCGAATACAGCGTGACGGCGGCGCTTAGAGCGAAGACAAGCAAGGGGCGAGCGGGTGAGAGCCGGAGAAGGCGGCGCGCGAGCAGAAAGGTGGCAAGGGCTGCGACCCAGTCGCTGGCGGCAAGAAAGGCCAGGATCGCGCGTGGGTTTTCCGTAAACAGGCTGAGTCCTGCGAGGACCAGAAACCAAAGCGGTTGATAGCCGTTTGTCCGGGCGATGCCGTTGAAGGTGGAGCCATGGCCATGGGTGAGATTCTGGGCGACCTTGAGGTAATAGAGCAGGTCGTCCTGTACGAAGATGAGCCAGGAGTCATGCGAAAAGAGCGGCAGGGCCAGAATGACGGCGAGCCCGGCAAAAAGCAGGACCGCCGCAAGGGAGGCAAAGCGCTCTTCGCGAAAATCCTGCGCAGCAGGCTGCGACCCAGATGGAGCCGGGTTATGCGGCGTCACCGCTGCGGAGTTCTGGAAGGTTGGCGAAGAGATGACGGTAATCCCCTTGAAGCTGGTGATGGCGTATGAGTCCTGGCTGGGCCCATGTTGCTGGGCCCCATGATAGCCCGAGGTGGTGTCCAGCCCTATGTCCAAAATGGAGACAATTACGGTACGGTCGTGTGAACTGCTGGTACCGGTTACCTGGCCCTGGATCTGGAGGTGCTTTTGGCCTGGGCCGTGTTGCTGGATTGGCTGGCGCCTTTGGGGGTCCCGGCCTTTTTTGCTTCCCTGGTTCCCTTTGGCGTACTGGCCGCCTTGGCGGGCTGCTTTTTGGTGGTTGAAGTTCCTTTCAACGCGGGGCGTGCGGGCGTGACATCCACAGTGTGAGACGTATCGATCAACGAGCGCACGGCGTGCATTTCATCGACGTAAGCGGCCGAGGGCATCTCATCGAGTAGTTCGCGAAGTTCGTGCTCTATCTGGAGCTTTCCCGGCCCGGAGCCCGCTGCCGCGCCGGTCTGAATTGCGTGTAGCAGCGTGCACAGCGGATCCTCGTACGTCTTGATGACGCGGATGGTTTCGAGCAGGGCGTGCAGTGGATAGAACAAAGGCGCGGGTACCGGCTGAGGGAAGTTCCCGGCGGACTTACGGGCTAATCGTTTCGACATCCATGGTCTCCAGACGCTTTGGATGCACGGAGCGGAAGCTTGCCAGGTCTGCCATTTCCGGTCGAAAAGATTCCTCTTCAAGCTGTTGACCCCTGCAGGAGGGGGTGCGTCCAAGCGGCATCGGCGGCAAAGGATCTTTTATGCACAGATGGGTGTTGTCGGCCTCCCTGGTATTACCCGTTGTTGGCTCCGGCAGTTCGGCGGGCTTTGCGCAGCAGGTTGCTTCGCCGGGCCAGGGATCGGTCTCGGGCAATGTCGCGGACAGCTCCGGGGCGCGCATCCCCGGAGCGATGGTAGAGCTGCGCGGTGCGAGCGGAACCCGCTTCGAAGCCGTTGCCGATGGAGTCGGGCACTTCAGCGTGCGGATGCCACCCGGCCGGTATACGGTTCGTGTGACGGCGCCCGGTTTCCTGACATTGGAACGGCGGGATTTCGCCGTCACGACCGCAACGCGTGCCGATCTGAATTTGGCGTTGCAGGTGGATGCCACGAAGACAGAGGTCAACGTGGACGCAACCAATGTGGATACCACCGATGAGGGAAGCAACCAGACGGCATTGACGCTCAGTGGCGCCACGCTCGCCACACTTTCCGACGACGATGCGACCTTTCAGCAGCAGATCACCGCGATGGCCGGTGGGGGTGATTCTACGGGCGGGGAGCTGATGGTGGATGGGTTCACCGGGGGCCGGTTTCCTCCGAAGACGGCCATTCGCGAAATCCGGATTAACAGCAATCCCTTCTCCGCGGAGTACGATTCGGTGGGCTTTGGAAGGATCGAGGTTTTTACGAAGCCGGGCGCGGATACGCTGCATGGCGGCTTCGATGCCAGCGGGAACGACCAGTCCTTTAATGCGCGCAACCCTTATGCCGGGGCTCAGCCGCCGTACCACGATCTGTATTTCGACACGTATCTGACAGGTCCGCTGGGCAAGAAAACCTCCTTCTTCCTTTCGGGAGATCGTATCGACCAGCAGAATAATGCGGTTGTGAATGCGGTGACGCTGGATGGCAATGGCCTGCCCGTGCCGCTGTCGCAGGCAGTGCCCAATCCGCAGAATAACGACACGGCTTCGGTGCGGCTGGACCGTCAGGTGACGGCCTCCAATGTGCTGACGGGCCGCTACGAATGGAACAACACCGGGCAGGCTAACAGCGGCGTGGGACTGCTGGTGTTGCCCTCTGAAGGGCTTACGACGAGCACCACGACCCAGACATTGCAACTGAGCGATACGGAGACCGTGGGGGCTGCCACGGTCATCGAAACGAGGTTCGAGTATCTTCGCACGCGCCTGCGGCAGACGCCTGTGGGCACGGCACCGACGCTGGTAGTGCAGGGGTCGTTTTCCGGTGGCGGCAGCGGAGCGCAGAACTCGACGGACAGCCAGGATCACTATGAGCTGCAGGAGTATGTTTCCCACACGCGAGGCAAGCACCTGTTGCGGGTCGGTGGCCGGTTTCGCGTAAATCGCGATGCGAATACGTCGACAGGTGGCTACAACGGGGCGTTTGTTTTTCCAAGCCTCGCGGCGTACCAGCTGACGGTGCAGGGTTTGGCGCAGGGGTTGAGTCCGGCTGCGATCCGGGCTGCGGGCGGCGGCGCCTCGCAATTTAACCTGACGGCGGGCCAGCCCTCGGCGGAGGTGAGTACGGCCGATCTGGGAATCTATGCAGAAGACGAGTGGAAGCTGCGTGGCAATGTCACGTTGAACACGGGATTTCGTGCGGAGACGCAGACGGCGATCCCGGACCATTTCGACCCTGCGCCTCGCGTGGGCCTGGCGTATTCCGTGACGCGCGGAAAAAAGGCGCCACTGGCGGTGCTGCGTGCCGGATTTGGGATGTTCTACGACCGTTTTCCGACGGGGAGTTTGCTGACCGCGGTGCGACAGAACGGCATCGCGCAGCTGGCCTACTATGTGCAGAATCCCGACTTTTACCCCACCGTGCCGTTACCGGCGGGCCTGCCTTCGACGGAACCGACGGTGTACCAAGTAAGTCCGCGTTTGCATACGGAGTATTCGATGGTCAGCAGTTTTTCGGGCGAGCACAGCTTCGGCGGCAAAGGGTCGATTGGCGCGACATTCCTTTCCACGCGCGGGGTGCATCAGTATCTTTCGCGCAATCGCAACGCGCCTTTGCCCGGAACCTATAATTCGGCGGACCCGACGAGCGGGGTGCGGCCCCTGGGAGGCACCCAGAACGTCTACCAGTTTTCCTCCGATGGCATTCGGCATGCTGAGGTTCTGTTTGCGAACCTGGACCTGAACCTAACCAAGCGGCTGTCGGTGTGGGCCTTCGGGCAGTTGCAACGCCGGCGGGGCGACTCGAGCGGTGTGGGGTCATTTCCCTCAAACGAGTACGATCTGGCGCAGGATTATGGCCGCAATACGCAGCCGGGCGAGCGGCTTTTCGCGGGTGCCTGGTACAACGCCGTGAAGGGGGTGAATGGGGGGCTGTTTTTTCGCGCAAATTCCGGCGTCCCTTTCAATATCACGACGGGTACAGACGCGAACGGCGATACGCAGTACAACGACCGGCCGGCGTTTGCGACGGATCTGACGCGAGCCTCGGTGGTACGAACGGGTTATGGCAACTTCGACACGAGTCCGATTGCGGGACAGCGGATTATTCCGATCAACTACGGAACGGGACCCGGTCTTGTCTCACTTCAGGTCACGGCGGCCAAGGAGTTCCATTTTGGGCCTCGTCCACTTCCCGAGGCCGGAGCGCAGGGCAAGCCCGCTGGCAAGGGCGTACCGCCGCCCGAGCCGCGCTACGCACTACGTTTTGCGGTGGAAGCGGGAAACGTGCTGAATCACAACAATCCGGGGGCTCCGGTGGGCATTCTGACCTCGCCTTTTTTTGGCCAGTCGATCTCGCTGGCGCAGAGTTTCTCCGGAATTACGGCTGCCAACCGGACGGTCACGCTCCATGGACGCTTCAGCTTTTGAGGATGAGACTGGGGCAGAAACACGGAGGCCGCTGTTTTCTTTTGGGACACCCAGCCTCCGCACACGCTTGATTTGCGATGGGGAGTGAGAGCGGAGCACGACGGTGTGAGCTTCGGTGTGACCATCGCGCACTTTCACGAAAACCATCCGTGTTGCAGCCGCGTTCTTAAGCGAAGCCTTCCCAATTGCTGCCAAGGCAACCGACATTGCGGCTGCGTGGTTAGCGATCAGAAGCCTGGTAGCGGCCATCGTTTACGGCAGGCGCGCTGTGTTGAGGCGAAGCTTTAGGGGGAGTTGGGCCTTTTGAAGACAGGTTCAATCACCCGATTGGGGATGACCCGTGCTACGAACGAACTGTTGATGAGGGAGGTACTCTTTCGTGGTTACTGTCAGGTCTTGCGCCCGGCTCCCAATTGATAGAACGTGTATTTGAGTTTGCATCCCTTGACGGCATGCACCTGGTTTCGGGCCAACAAAGAATCGACCTATTATGCAATTGACTCAGGCACTTCTCATTTTCGGAACGGCTTTGCTCGCCTGTTGCAGTTCCTCCCTGTTGATTTTGCACGTTGCAAGTCCGCGGCTGCGGGGTGTTGCCTGGTTGAGTGGGGCCTTTGCCACAGGCTCGCTTGGGGCGGGCCTGCTGCTGGTTTCAAGCAACCTGCCTATTTTCTCGGTCGTGGGCGCGGATCTGAGCCTTTTGTTGTCGTTTGTACTGTTGCATGTCGCGGTTCTGAGTCTAGTGGAGGAGGAGGATTCGCGGTTCTGGCATGGGGGCCTGCTTTTGGGCGTGCAGGTACTGGTGGATGGCTTTGTCCTGAGTGGAGCGCTGGGATTTCGCGGCAGGGTGATTGCTTTCGGTCTGCTGATTGCAGCCCAAAGCTTTACCACGGCGCTGGTGCTCTGGCGGCAGGCCCGCCGCCAGGTGCGCGCACCCGCCCTCTTCAGTTCCACGATGCTGACGGCCTTTGGCCTCTTCAACCTTGTGCGGGTTGGGGCGGTAGTTTTCAGGCCGGGGCTGCGGGATTTGAACCACTACCTGGGACTGATCGCCTTTGCCCTGTATTTGGCGGTCGCCATTGGTATTGCGTTCGGATTTTTCTGGATGACCACGTCCATGCTGATGAATAGTCTCGAGCACATGGCAAGTACCGATCCCCTGACGCGGCTGTACAACCGCAGGGTCTTTCTGCTGTGGTGCGAAAAGGAGCTGCTGCGCAGTCAGCGCTCGGCTGTACCGTTCTCGGTGTTAATGGTGGATCTGGACCATTTCAAGCGCGTCAACGATAACTTCGGACACCAGACAGGCGATGAGGTTCTCTGTGCGGCAGTGGAGCAGATGCAGGACTCTATTCGCGGGATCGACGTGCTCTGCCGGTGGGGAGGTGAGGAGTTCGCGGTTCTGTTGCCCAACGCGCCGCGTGAGGCGACCCGGATCGTGGCGGAGCGGATTCGCGAAAACATCCAAAAGGTCACGCTTTCCGCGGCGCGGACGCCGGCCGAGGTGGATGCAGCGTTTCAGCTCACGGTGAGCATCGGGGCAGCCACCTACCGCGATCTAACGGATGACCTCACGGACATGATCGAAAGGGCCGACCAGGCACTCTACGAAGCCAAGAGCGCGGGACGCAACCGGGTGTTGCTGACCACATAAGATTGGGGGAGATGAAGTAGAAAAGTTTGGGCCATTGATCTTCCAACGTTTCGGGCTGCGTTGCCCCTCGAGACGGAGGAACCTCGTTGTCGTTTCCGGAGTGCCCTCTTCCGGTGATTCTGCCGGTGGTTGTGGGAGCGTCTACGGGCCGGCCTGAAGCAGAAGGAGAGAACAGCTCAAGGTTGAGCTGTCCTCTTCCACTCAGAGCGCTTGCTGGATCCTACTGAGCAAGCCCCGATTCCTAACCTAACGAGCTGCGAGCTCCCCTTCGACGGCCTGGGCTCCGGTCCGGAGGGCCTCCGCCTTGTCCGTCTTCTCCCAGGTGAAGCTGTCGCCGGTGCGGCCGAAGTGGCCGTAAGCTGCTGTCGCCTTGAAAATTGGGCGGCGAAGGTTAAGGCTTTGGATAATTCCCTTGGGTGTCAACTGAAAATTCTGGCGAATTAACTCGATCAGCTTCGGCTCGGAAATTTTGCCGGTACCGAAGGTGTCCACGCGCACACTGACGGGCTCGGCGACGCCGATGGCATAGGCCAGCTGCACTTCGCAACGGTCTGCAAGCCCTGCGGCCACGATGTTCTTAGCCAAGTACCGCGCCATGTAGGCCGCGGAGCGGTCGACCTTGGTGGCGTCCTTGCCGGAGAAAGCACCGCCGCCGTGCCGGCCCATGCCGCCGTAGGTGTCCACGATAATTTTGCGGCCGGTGAGCCCGGTATCTCCCATGGGTCCACCGATAACGAAGCGGCCTGTGGGGTTGATGTGGTATTTCGTGTTCTCGTCGAGTAGTTCGGCTGGAATCACGGCTTCGATGACGTGTTCCTGCACTTCAGCGCGGAGCTGGTCATTACCGACTTCGTCCGCATGCTGGGTGGAGATGACGACGGCGTCGACGCGCACGGGTTTGCCTTCGGCGGAGTATTCCACCGTGACCTGGCTCTTGCCGTCCGGGCGAAGGTACGGCATCTTGCCGGATTTGCGAACCTCGGTGAGCTTTTCGGCCAGGCGATGGGCCAGCGAGATGGGCGCCGGCATCAGTTCGGGCGTTTCATTGGTAGCGTAGCCGAACATCATGCCCTGGTCGCCGGCGCCGCCGGTATCCACGCCCTGGGCGATATCGGGCGATTGCTTATTGATGGCGGAGATCACGGAGCAGGTGTTGCAGTCGAAACCTTTGAGGGCGTCGTCATAGCCGATGGCGCGCACCGTTTCGCGAACCAGGGTCTGCACGTCCAGATGGGCGGAGCTGGTGATCTCACCGGCAACGACGACCAGGCCGGTGCAGGTCAGCGTTTCACAGGCCACGCGGCTCATGGGATCTTCTGTCAGGCAGGCGTCCAGGATGGCATCGGAGATCTGATCGGCGATCTTGTCAGGGTGGCCTTCGGTGACGCTTTCACTGGTGAAAAGGTAACGGTCGGTGGTAGACAAAAGAGTATTGCTCCTCGCATGAGATAGCCGGACCCGCCCGGAAAGCTCCGGACGCCCGACGCCCAGAGTGCACTGCGCTGGCAGGCCGGGCATTCCATGCCTTTGAGGGGTACGGAACCGCTTCATTCTACCTTGGGTGCGGCTGGCGTGCCTTTGGCGACCCAGACCTGCGGCCCCGGTTGTGATCAGGACGGGTCTGGCGGGCTGGAGGGTACCCGTGGTGCGGCGGAGATGCGATGCGGCAGGTGTAATCCGGTGCGTGGCTGCAGAACGAAACGCCAGAGCAGGAAAGCAGACGCGAGAAGCAGCAGGACCAGGGCAGCAACACCCCACCAACGCCGCCGAACGGGCGGCATGGTTTCGAGCCGGGCCCGGTGCACGTTTTCAGCGAACGCCGCGAGGTCGGGTTCGACTTCGTCCAAACCACCGGCTTCGGCGACGCGGCCAAGCCAGTGCTCATCATCAAGACCGAGGTGCTGGCAGTAGCTACGAATGATGCCTTTGCGGATCACGCCTCCGGGAAGCTCATCGAACAGATCGGCTTCCAGTGACTGCAGGTGCCGCACGACAATGCGCGTGACCCGGGCCATGTCCTCAAGCCCTACCTTTCGCCGTTCACGCTCCTGGCGCAGTTCCCTGCCCACCCGGACCTGATTTTCAGCGGAAATCTGCACGGCCTTTGCCTCCCGGCGATAGCTCCATGATCAAACCACGTTCCGGCAGCTGGCAAGACGGTCTCCACAGCTGTTATAGACAGCATAAGTCCGCCATCGGAAGGCAGAGTCAATTTCGGGGAAAAGAGCTGATGGCGCAGCTCCGTGAAGCAGCCAGCAGGGTTTCGCATTCAGCATGACACGCCTCCTCGAAAGTTCGTGCGTGGCTGTGACGGCGGCATCTGTTGCGTTACGGAGAAGGATGACGGCAGCAAGCCCGCTGGAAGAAACGGCCCGGGAGTAAGGACTGCTTTTGCATGGAGGCGGCCTGTTTGTGCCTCTTTCGGGGGAGTTCCGCGGCGACGGCGTATGGCTACACTAAGCGCCGGTGACCCTTCCGTTCCCTACGCGTATTCCGTTCTTCCAGACCGTGATTTTCACGTGTGTGCTGGTGATTGTGCAGCTGGTGGAAGGCACCGATCCGCGTTATAGCGCCCTGACGTTTGCGTTTTTTCTGCTCAGCGTCATTGCCTTCAACGCGGCCGAGGGTTTTGCCCGGCCGGCCGGTGCCTATATTTTCTTTTTTTCGTTGCTGGTGGTCGATGTAGGAACGGTGTACAAGGCCCTTTTGGGGCAGGCGGCGCAGACCAACCTGCAACAGCCGTTGTTAACCATGAGTGTGTATGTGGGGACCATGGGGGCCATGCTGGTGGCTGCCTTTATAAGCCGCAAGATCGCCACGACCAAGGATGGGTTGGCGGCGGTGCTGCACGTGCACAGCTTTGATTTCAGGGCTTCGGCCCTGGGCTGCCTGGTGGTTTATGGACTCATGATCGCGGCGACGATGTATCTGCCTGGCGGCGGCGGCCAAGTGCTGCATTCACTGCTGATCGTGAATCCGTTTCTGCCGTTGAGTGTGCTGCTGGCCACGGTGGCGGCGGTGCGAGACAGCTGTGGCCGCCATAGCGTGAACCTCATCAGTCTTGCCGGCATGGCGTACATCTTTTTTTTGGGAGTGATGGCTTTCAGCAAGCAGGGCATGTTTATGCCGGTGGTGTGCTGGCTTATCGGTGCGGCCTGGGCGCGTTACCGGCTGCGGCTGAAGCACCTCGTGTTCTTGATCGCGTTTGTGACCTTCGCGCAGATGGTTCTTGTTCCGATCTCGGGCAGCCGGGACGATGTGCAGACGGGAAGTTTTGCCGAACGGACGACTCTGATCGAGCATTACTTCACGCATCTTGGAGAGCTTCGCCGCCGTGCCAAGGAGTGGCAGCCGCCGAGTGATCTTGACTGGCGAAATTACTACTGTGGGGAGCCGCAGGGCATTCTCGACCGGCTGAGGATGCTGCCGAACGATTCGGTGCTGATTTCGTTTTCCGATCAGGGCCACTACTTCGGGTACCGGGCTGTGTGGTTTTATTTCGGCGATTGGATTCCGCATATCCTGAGTCCTAACAAGCTTGCAGGACTTGCCGTGGGAGGCAACACCTACTCCCACGAGATGGGCGGGTTGGCGGACGCTGACACCACGACGGGTATCTCCTTCAGTCCGGCGGCCGAGGCGTATCACATCGATGGCTGGCGTAGCGTTCTGGTGTTGCAGCCACTGGTTTTCTCATGCTGTTTGTGACCACGGGAGCGGTTTGCGGGGACATCCGGCGTCAGCCGTGGGGGTTGTTTCTGATCCTGGATTTTGCACACATTGCACCGGAGGCGCTGCTGGGAGGCGCTATTTCGGCGACGCGGCTGGGAAATGCGGGTATTGCCATGGCGATCCTTTTCTGCGGTTACATCACGCCCGTAGTGGGCAAGCTGCTGACCGGCGAGCGCTTGCATATGGAGCTGGACCCTAGCCGGGCGATGACGAGCCGCTTCCGCGGCGCGTTGACGAGCTCCTAACCTCCAGCCCGGATTCTGGTTTCCGGCGTTCGGCGCGGCTTTTGGGGACGGCGTGGGGTGCTGGAGGCGGTAGACTGACGGGAGCAGCTGTCTATCTCGGCTGTTCAAGGCGTCCCTCTGTGAACAAACTGGTCTTCGGTAATCTTGTGCACCGTCCGCTGCGTTCGGTGATCAGTGCGCTTGCGGTGGCAATTGAAGTGGTCATGATTCTTTCGATCGCGGCCATTATGTTCGGCATGCTTGATGGCAACCGCGCGCAACAAACCGGCAGTGGGTGGGATATGCTGGCGCGCCCCGGCCAGGGCGGGGTGTTATTGAACACTTCCAGCGCTTCGGCCGATGTGCGCATTGCCGAGGTGCTGCGCAAGCTGCCGCATGTTGCCGTGGTATCGCCGGTGAACATCAAGCTCACGACTGGCAGTTCACTCGAGAACCTGTATGGAATCGATTACCCCAGTTACAACGCGCTGAGGCCGTTTGTGTTTCTTGCGGGCACACCCTTTCAGCAACCGTTCGATATGATCATCGACGATGTGCAGGCGAATGGGAAAAATCTGCACGTGGGCGACACGATCAAGGCGCTGAACCATGAGTTCCGCGTGTGCGGCATCGTGGAGCATGGCAAGGGCAGCCGCAAGTACATGCAGCTGACGACCCTGGATGAGCTGGATGGCAATCCAGGCAAGGCGTCGGCGTTTCTGCTGCGCACGAACGATCCGCCCAAGTACCAGACCGAGGTGCACAAGGAGATTCTGGGCACCGAGGGCCTGAACGACTGGAGTGTGCAGACGATTCAGGATTTCCTCTCCGAGATGACGCCGGAACACTACCCGGGTTTTAATATCGGTCTGCGGGTGGTGATCGGTATTGCTGCCGTGATCGGTTTTCTGGTGATCTTTCAGTCGATGTATACCGCCGTGATGGAACGGACGCGGGAGATCGGCATTCTAAAGAGCATGGGTGCCGGTAAGGGTACGATTGTTTCCGTGGTGCTGCGGGAGACGGGACTGCTGGCGATTGTGGGCGTCGTTCTGGGCATTGGGGCGACGGTTCTGCTGAAGCTGGCGCTGCAGGCGCGGGTGCCGACAATGAGTTTTGAACTGACGGGCCGCTGGATTGCTATCGCCTCGGCAATCACGCTGGTGGGCGCCCTGTTCGGGGCCACGTACCCGGCGTTCAAGGCGGCTCGCAAGGATCCAATCGACGCGTTGGCCTACGAATAAGGTTCTGCGACGAAAACAGGCCGTGCGCGGCTTTTATGTATGAGATCTCTACCCCTTTCCGAATCCGGCGACGGCTTGCCTGCGCGGGGGCGGAAGAGGGTTTGGCGCCTCCTGCGAGGAGTGCTGCTGCTGTTGAGCCTGGGGCTGTATGCCCTGCATTTTGTTCACCTGACGGCAGATTTCCCCCACGATTCGCCCTGGAATGACTGGTCCAAGTACACCGATGAGGGTTGGTACGGCGATGGCGCCATCCGGCATTTCGTGCTGGGGCACTGGTTTCTGAAAGGGGATTTCAACCCCGCGGTCGCGATGCCCGTTTGGCCGCTGGCGGAAGCTTTGGTGTTCCGTTTCGGGGGTGTGTCGCTCGGGGCGGCCCGGGCGCTGGCCGTAGGGGTCTTCGGGGTCACCTTACTCGCGCTGTATGGCCTGCTGCGGCGGCATGCGGTGTTTGTGGGCGGCGAACGAAGGAGACAGCTTGCGGCGCCCCTGGCAATCCTGCTTGCGTGTGCGAGTCCGTTCCTTTTCGCGTTTGACCGGCTGGCCATCCTGGAGCCGCCGTTGGCCGCGCTGGCGGTGCTGACGCTCTGGGTGGCCTCGTACGTGCAGCCGTTGGGGCTGGCGGTACCGGCTCGCGAAGGGGGTCCGGATGGAAGGTCCGGGTGGATCTGGCTTCCGGCGGGTGGCATGGGGGTGCTGCTGGCGCTGATGGTGCTGACCAAGCCGACGGCGGTGGCGCTCTTGCCGGCAATGGGGTTTTATCTTGCGCATCGGGCCGGGTTCCGGTGGAGGCAGTTTCTCCGGATGGCTGTTTTGCCCTTTGGCCTGGGCGCGGCGCTCTGGGGAGGCTACCTGTTGCTGCTGGTTCGGCCCCAGTACACGGCAGATTACCGCTATCTCTTTGACGCCAATGCGTATACGGGATTTCAGTTGGAGCCGTTGTCGGTGGTGGTGCTGCACACCGTGGTGGATGGGCAGTTCATTGGGCTGCCTCTCTATGTTCTGTTTTTTGCCCTGCTGTTGCTGGCGGGGTTGTTTCGTCCGCGGTTCTTTCGCAATGCCCTGGTCCCCACGCTGCTGCTCTGGGCCGCCGGCACCCTGCTGCTGCTGGGCTACCACAACAACCTGCAGCCCCGGTATTACCTGCTGTTTGCGGTGCCGGTGACGGCGCTAGTGGCCCTGGGGCTGGAAGAGGTGCTGCGGTGGGCCGGGAGCGGGGCTCGGCAGCGCTGGCCGCGGGTGCTGGCCGCCCTGGGGGTGACGGCCTGTGCGGCGGGGATTGCGGTTCCGGATGCGATCCAGGAGATTGGGTACGTTCTGCACCCCGATTTCAGCTATCTGGCGGCGGCGCGGCGGATCGCTGCGATCATTCGCGCGGACCCGTCGCGGTCGCAGGTGATCGTTTCAATTTCCGGCTCGGATCTGACGCTGATGACAGGTTTGCCGTCGATTGATGACGATTTTGGCATTTGGGATTTGGAAGATCGGGTGCGGTTATACCGGCCCGGATGGTATGTCGCGTGGAATCAGCTGGATGACGACAAGATGGACGCGCTGCAGGGGCTTTACAAGCCGGTACGCGTGGCAGCGTTCCCGGCGATGGACGATCCGGATCGTAACCTGCTGATCCTGTACCGGCTGGACCCAGCCCGGGCCGGCGGCGCTCGCAGGGTGAGGAAGCGCGGGACGCCACGGCCCCTGAGAACGCGCTCGGGCCAGCAGCCGGCGACGGAGCAGTTGCGACACTGAGAAACAGGCGCGGGTCGGCGATACCGGGCCCGGAGTCCGGTTTGAGTGTTTGTTCTGGCCAGCAGTTTCAGGGATCGGCGTGAAAGGCAACGGCTGAGGCCGGAACTTTTGCCCAGCGCGTATGCTGCGAAAGACGCATGCAATCCAATCCCTTGTCCAGAAGCGAACCCGAGGCGCGGCATGCGTTTGCTCCCGTGCTCCCGGTGCTGCTGCTGGGTGTGTCCACGGGGCTGGGTGCGTTGTGGTTTGCTGCCGCCGGACGGGTCTGGAGTCAGGCGGGTTATCTTCATCTGGCTTTTGCTCGATCCCTTGCTCAGGGGACGGGCTTTGGCTTGGGATCGGGACCGGTCTTTGGAGACGAGTCGCCGCTCTGGGTGGCGTTGCTGGCGGGTACGCATTTGCTGACCGCGTCCGTGTCGCCTGACTGGATGGTTTCCGGTCGGATCTTAGCGGTCGCAGCGGCCCTGTTCTGGGCGGGAGGGCTGTTCGCCTTTGGGTACGGCCTGCTAAAACGGCCGGGCGTGCCCGGTGCGGCTGCTTTTGCGGCAGCGATCGTGCTGCTTGTCGTCGCGAGTCCGGAGTGGGGGGCTGTGGCGTTTTCCGGGAGCGAGGTGTTGCTGGCCTCCGGTGTCGCCTGTTGGGGGTTTGCCGCAGTAACGGGGCCAAGCTGGGCCCGGCTGTCCACCCCGCGCCTGCTGACGGGTTGCCTTTGCGCCGGGCTGGGGCCACTCCTGCGGCCGGAGATGCTGTTCTTCTCCCTTTGCGTGGCGCCGCTGCTGTTTGTGCGCTGGGTGAATACGCCGCAGCGTTTTGGGCTCAAAATCCTGACGTTCTTCGCCGGTTTACTGGTCGCCGTGGGACCGGCCGCGCTGTGGCTGCTGTTTACCCTGCACACCTTTGGCACGGCGCTGCCGAACCAGATTGCCGCGGACAGGGCTGCGCCCGGTGCTTCGGTGCTCCGTGAGCTGATTGCGGGGTTTGGTTTTGGGAGCCCGTGGTTGCTGGCCGGGTGCTTCGGGGTTATTGCCTGGCTTGCGCTCGAGGGGAAAAGGCAGCGGCGCGTTCCAGTCCAGGAGCTGGGGAAGGCGCTCGATTTCAGCGGCTGGGCGGCGCTGGTGTGGGCGCTGCTGGTGTTGATCCTTTACCTGGCGATGCACCAGACGATTGGGCCTCAGGAGATCCTGCTGGTGGCTCCCGCAGCGACAGCGGCCGGTTTTGGAGGGCTTTGGGTTCTGCGGTCACGTTATTTCAGCATCGTCTGGCCGATCGCCGTTTTTTACGGTGCTCTGATGAGCCTGCTGGTTACCGGGCCAGGAGTGCGCTCGGCGCTGCTCGTTCAGCAGGATTATGCCGCGCTGGCACGGGCGCTAGGGGGGATCGGCGTACCGGATCGGGTGGCACTTTCGCCTGCCGGTGAGGTGGTGTTCCTGTCAGGGCATCCCGTGGCCGACCTGAGCGGAATGCTGGATCCGTCCGTTGCGCCCCTTCGGTGGGATGGGAGCGATGCCCGCCGCGTCTGGTGGGCGCACGGCAAAGGATCACGGTACATGGTGCTCGATCATGCCCCGGAGCCTGGCAGCACGCTCGTCTGGTCCCGGCAGCTGGCGGAGACACCCGGAGTTGCCGGCACGGTCCATGCGCGAGCCACCGGCGCGTTGAAGCTTTGGCGCCTGCCGCCGGCGCCGACACTGCCCGAACCGATGGGACCGTTGCCGGACGACGACTAGGGTCAGCGATCCTCCCGCATACAGTAGAAAATGCTGGGAACGACATGATACAGCAGATCTCAACCGTGTTCTCTCGGACGACGGTACGGACTGCTTCGCCTTCAACTTTTCTTCTTGCGTTTCGCTTTCGGGGTTGCGACCTTTCCACCCTTGGCCAGCTTGGCACCCTTAGGTACTTTGGCCTTGCGTCTTCCTCCGGAAGGTGCCTTCCTGGCATTGCGTTCGCCCTCGGGCCTGCCTGCGCGCAGGGAGCCCGCCGCCCCTTCGCCAAGGGGCTCGGTGCCGGGTAGAAGGGCGAACTGGAGCCGCCGCGCCTGGCGGTCGATTCGGTCCAGAATGACTTCGACCCGCTGGCCGGCGGCGAAGCAGTGGCCGCCGCGCGCACCGCAGATGGTGCGGTCGCCATCACGAAAGCTGTAGAAGTCGCCCGTGAGTGAGCTGAGGGGAACGAGACCTTCGATGAAAAGCTCGTCGAGTTCCACAAAGAAGCCGAACTTCGTGACGGAGAGGATGATGCCGGTGAAGTCGTCACCGACGCGGTCAGCCATGAACTTGATTTTTTTCCATTCCATCAGCTCGCGCTCGGCGTCGGCGGCGCGGCGTTCGGCCTGGGAGCTTTCCACGGCGATATCGGTCAGTTCGTCGGCCGCAATAGGGGCAGTGGTCTCCTGTCTTTGCGAGTCGAGTGTTTGGCCACGGGAGGCTTCCGTACTCCCGGGAGAGCTTTCGAAGGTGTGCCTGCTGTTGGCGGCGGAAGCAGGCGAATCACTGGCCGGCTGACCGCTCCAGCCGATGGTGCCGGGACGCTTTTTGCGAAGCCTGGGTGCGTCGAGGGTTTGCGGAGCTACGGGACTGGGCGGAGTCAGCCTTGCTTCCTGTTGCGCGAGGCCCTGTTGTGCGAGGCCCTGTTGTGCATCGCCCCTGACCTGAAAGGCGTGCTTGCCTTGCGATCTGGCGAGCTCCGTGGCCCAGGGCTGGGGATCGTCGGAGAGGATGGGGCCGCCGTTCGGATTTGCCCCGGCGCGCAGCGTGGAACGCAGCAGACGGTGCACGATGAGATCGGGGTAGCGGCGAATTGGTGAAGTGAAGTGGGTATAGCAGGGGCTGGCGAGGGCAAAATGGCCGTCGTTCTTTTCCGCATAGCGGGCCTGCTTGAGCGAGCGCAGCATGAGGTACGACAGAATGCGTTCCTCTGGCGTCCCGGCAATGCGGCGCACCAGCTTTTGGTACATCTGCGGCGTGACAGGAATGCTGGCCGGCAGCTCGTGCTGTTGGGCGGCCCGGCTGCCGCGGGCGTGGCGATCGCCGCGTGCCGAGCGACGCTGCGCGTCGCGCCGATCGCTCTTCATCTCGAACCGCTTGACTGGGACGGAGCCGATGCCGAGGGTCTGGCCGAATCCGGCGGCGGTCTCTTCAAACTCCATTACGCGCTTGGGGCTGGGCATCTCGTGGATGCGATAGAGGGACGGGATGCCCCCCGCGGTGAGCCACGTGGCGACGCACTCATTGGCGCTGAGCATGAATTCCTCAATCAGCCGGTGTGCCCAGCCGCGCTCCGAGCGCACGATCGCCTTCATGTTGCCGTCCGGGTCAAACTGCACCACCGGCTCGGGAAGGTCGAAGTCGATCGATCCACGCCGCACCCGCTTGGCGTTCAGGCGCAGGGCCAGCTGCAGCATGTTGTCAAAGGCCGCAGGCAGTGCGGGCTGCTCCATGCCGATGTGTTCCCGCTCCAGCAGATCTTCGGCTGAAGGGATGGGTGTTGTTGATTTTCTCTCGTTCCAGAGGGCGGCGTGGGGCGAGGCGTTGAGGCATTGCTGCACCGCCGTGTAGGTCATGCGGCGCGCACTGCGGATCAGGCCCTCGGCGACTCGGTAGCCAACGATCTCGCCGCGGGCGTCGATCTCCATGATGCAGCTGAGAACGAGGCGGTCTTCGTGCGGCAGCAGGGAACACATACCGCTGGAAAGGGCGGGCGGCAGCATGGGCACAGCGCGGTCCGGGAAGTAGACGCTGGTGCCGCGAACGCGCGCCTCGGTGTCAAGGGCCGAACCCCCGCGCACGTACCAGCCCACGTCGGCGATATGGACCTGGAGTTCGGTATTGCCGTTGGGCAACAGATGCACGAGAACGGCATCGTCGAAGTCGCGGGCTGTCTCGCCATCGATGGTGACCACTGGAAGATCGCGGAAGTCCTCACGCAGGGCCAGTTCTCCGGTCTCGAGCGAGGCGGGACGCTCACGGCTGCGCTGTTCCGCCTCCTCGAGGACGTGGGCCGGAAAGGTGTGCGGGATGCCGTGCTTGCGGATGACGATCTCGACGTCCACGCCAAAGGCATCCGGTGGTCCCAGTACCTCCAGAATGCGGCCGCGGGCTGGACGACCAGGCTGGGCGTACTGCGTGATCTCTACCTCGACGGCGAGGCCCTCCAGGGGCCACCGTTCTGTGTCCAGTTTCGCGCCTTCGGTGCGGTCGCCAGCAGGTGCTCGCCAGGCCTCGTCGCCCAGGGTGCGATGAGCGGATGCGGCCCGATTCGGGTGGTCTGCGGCGTCGGGGATTTCGATGGGGCCGCCCAGGCGGTCGTCCAGAGGCTGGACGAAGTCGCCACTGAGGGCAGGGGTGGCGTCGTAGAACTCCTGCCGTTTGCGCCTGCCGGCGCCGCGGGCGTAGTGGAAGATGCCGACCATCGTCGGGTTACGGCGGGTCAGGACGCGCGCAATGCGGCCAGAACGCTTTCCGTCGGGGCGCGGGGTGTCCTCTTCCACGAGTACGAGATCGCCGTGCATGGCCCCGTGAAGCGCAACCGGCGGAATGAAAAGATCTTCGCTCCTTTCCCCCGCTGCCGCGATACGTGCAGTGTCCAGCCGCACGAAGCCGTAACCCTCCCGGTGCAGTTCCAGTTTGCCGCTGAGCAAACGATCCCTTCCGGATCGTCTCTCCGGGCCGCCGGAAGGCGCAGCAGAAGGCTTAAGGACCTTTGGGGACTCTATGGGCCGTTCTTCCGTGGCCGCACGCGGAATCGACCACAGACCCTCCTCCCCCTGCAGCAGGTCGCCCTGGGCGACGAGGCGACTCAACTGGTCTAGAAGAAGCCGCCGTTCGCGCCCACCGCCAAGCCCAAGCTCACGGATGAGCTGTTTGTAGCCGGCTTTGCTGCCTGCCGATCGGCTGATGCGGTGCAGCAGATCACGATCCGAGTGCGGGTACGGTGAAGACGTCATCTGGGCTGAGAATACGCCTGAACGCGGAATCCTTGGCGGGATCGGAAGCAAGCGAAGGGATGTATTTTGGCAGGATTTGGATCGGACTGGAAGCTGTGGGGAAGAGCGCCCAGAGAGGCTTGTCAGTCATGTTACTTTAGTAACCAAGATGGCCTGCAACAAAGCTATAGAGAGATCAGGGCTGGCATCCTCGCAACATCGACTTTAGTGTGTTCCTAGCCGGGAAGATAGTCCACTTAAGTGGTAGCCGGGATCACACAATGGAGTTCACAATGACGACCTTTGTTCGCTTTTCTGTCCTCGCCCTCGCCTTGGTAGGTTTC
>CAXTZL010000009.1:0-29369 GCA_964248555.1 uncultured Bryocella sp. | reverse complement strand
AGTTTACGAACTTCCGGTCCAACTAGCGTGGATTCCACGAACGGTGCACAAGACACCGAGGTCAGGTCAGGCGGCCCGGAACGCCTTCCTGCTACTCTTAAGTGAGCGTGAGTGCTCTTTCCATCGCGACGGCAAACGAGGTCTTCGATCTGTTTCGCGAAGATCTCACGGCTGTAGAAGCAGAGTTCGGACGCCAGTCCGACTCCGCCATTACCGTTGTTTCAGACATCAGCACCTATCTGATGGCCGGGGGCGGCAAACGCATCCGCCCGCTCCTTCTACTAATGGCCGCCAAGGCTTGCGGCAGCCGCGGTGAAGCCCGAATCCGTCTCGGTGCCGTTGTGGAGATGCTGCACACGGCCACCCTCGTCCACGACGACATCATCGATGAAGCAAGTACCCGTCGCGGCCGGCCTTCTTCGAACACCACCTGGGGAAATGCGAAATGTGTTCTAGCGGGTGACTGGCTTTACATGCAGGCCTTTCACAGCGCCTTGGAAGAACGAAATTTTCGAGTTCTTGACCTGCTCATCTCCCTCACGCAGCAGATGGTGGAAGGCGAGTTGCTGCAGATGCAAAAGCTCGGCCACCTGATCAACGAAGAAGAGTATTTCGACCTTATCTTTCGCAAAACGGCCTGTCTGTTCCAGGTTTCCATGCAGCTTGGTGCCGTCATAGCCCACGACTCGGGCCGGCTGAATGGCAAAGCCTCCGGTGTCGTACCCCACGAGGACTCGTTGGGCGAATATGGCCGCAATCTAGGCCTTGCTTACCAGATCGTGGATGATGTGCTGGATCTGACGTCCTCCGACGATGCCCTGGGCAAGCCAACGGCTTCGGATCTGCGGGAGGGCAAAGCCACGTTGGCCGTGATCCATGCGCTCGAGCGCGGTACGGGAGCCGACCGCGAAGCTATTCGCACGGTTTTGGCGGACCGTAGCTTCGACCGCGTCTCCCATGATCAGATTCTCGAAATCTTGAAACGCCATGAGTCGCTGGCCTATGCGATGGACACCGCGTGCGCCTACGCCGAGGTAGCCCGTCAGTCGATTGCAGAGTTGCCCGACACAGACTTCAAGCGCGCTCTGTTATGGGTTCCGGGATTTGTCACAAGCCGTGATCGCTGACACGCAACCAGCCGTCATGCAGACCATCGCCTATCACTCCAGAAGACGTTCCGCAGTGTCCGGTTCATCTTCGACGGACAGGTCCTCCACCTTCACAGGTCCGCGTTCCCGTGGGTTCAGCAGTACCTGAATCCGGCTCTCGGAGCTTGCCAACTGCTCTTTGCATGCCTCGGAAAGCAGCATCCCTCGCTCAAACAGGCGAACGCTATCCTCCAGGGTCAGCTCACCGCGTTCCAGCTGCTCCACCACATGTTCCAGCTCCACAAGCTGTTCCTCGAAGTTCGCCATCGACTTTCTCCTCCCAGCCTGACCAGCTACCCGAGCCCGAGTACCTCGGCTGCCGCCGCGTATTTTCCAAAGGGGGCGCTCACCTGCACGCCTTGTACCGCGCCCCGCACGCCGGCCAGCATTTCCTGCGCGATTTTCAAGCCCTCGTCGAGCGACGCCTGTTTCTCCGTGTGCGCCCCCATGCGGGCCATGATGTCGGCCGGCATGGAAACCTTCAGTTCGTTCCGCATAAATTCTGCGTTCCGCAGGCTGGTCAGCGGCCAGATTCCGGCGATGACGGGGATGCGGAAGCTCTCAATCCGCTTCAGAAAGGCCTCAAGCAGGCGCATGTCGAAGACAGGCTGGGTAATGCAGAACTCCGCACCCGCCTCCACCTTGTAAGCAAAGCGCCGTATCTCGTGTTCCACGTCGGGCACGCCCGGGTTTGCCGCAACCGAGATCGTGAACCCCGGGGAGGCATGCGGTCCGGCGCCTCCACCCAGGGGATTATTGCCGATATCCAGTCCATGGTTCAGACCGCGCGCCACCCGCGTGAGACCGATGGCATCCACGTCGAACACCGCGGTCGCATCCGGATAGTTGCCCATTTTGGGCGGGTCTCCCGTGAGGCACAGGATATTTTTCAGCCCCATGGCCGCGGCGCCGAGCAGGTCACCCTGGATCCCCAGCAGGTTGCGATCGCGGCAGGTGTAGTGCAGCACCGTCTCGATCCCCACCTGCGCCTGGACCAGAGCGCAGAGCGAAAACGCACTCATACGGGCACTGGCCCGTGGCGAATCCGGAATGTTGATGGCGTCCACGCCGCGGTTTGCGAGCAGCTTCGCCCCGGCCAGTTCCTTACTGCAATCAAATCCGCGCGGCGGCACAATCTCCACCAGCGTTGCGAACTCTCCGAGGGCAATCCGTTTCCCCAATAACGAGCGCTCTGACAACGGCGGTGGCTCCAACGCTGGTTTGGCGGGTGCGTCCGACACGGTGACGACCGCAAAGGCCGTTCCGGCACGCTCCATGGCCACTTCCCCTGTGCTCTGTGCCCCGACCGCACGCAGACGTCCGCGCATGGCGCGAATGTGCGCCGGCGTGGTGCCGCAACAGCCGCCCACCCAGCTCGCCCCGGCTTCGACCAGACGTGCGGCGTAACTGCCGATATATTCCGGGGAGCCAAGGTAGATTTCACGCCCTTCGATATCGCGTGGCAGGCCGACATTCGGCATGGCAACCAGCGGCAACCCTGTTGCCGGGCGCATACGTCTGATGGCCGCCAGCACGGCATGGGGCCCACTGCTGCAGTTGCAACCAATCGCATCGGCGCCCAACTCGGTCAGGCGTGCAGCAAATTGTTCTACCGGCGTGCCGTCCAGACAGTTTCCCTCGTCATCCACCTTGACCAGCACGACTATCGGCAGCTGCGGGGCAGCCTGACGGGCGGCCCGCAGCGCCTGTTCGGCCTCGGGCAAGGACATCATGGTCTCAGCAATCAGCAGATCCACACCACCCTCGGCGAGCGCGGCCATCTGCTCGGCAAAGATAGTCCGGGCCTCCTCTGCCGCAATCTGGCCTTCCCCGCTTCCGACGGGTACTCCCAGGGAACCAATGGCACCGGCAACCAAAGCCTCGAAAGCATGGCGCTCCCGGTGCGCCTCCACACTTCTGCGCGCCAGGGCGGCCCCGGCCAGATTCAGCTCCCGCACCTGCGCGCGGAGGCCAAAGTGTTCCAGCCGCAAGGCATTGGCGCCAAAGGTGTTGGTCTCGATGACCTCGGCCCCGGCCTGGAGGTACTGCTCATGTACGGAGCGCACGGTCTCGGGCTGCGTGACATTGAGTTCGTCGTAGCTGCGGTTGATAAACACGCCGCAGCCGTAGAGCATGGTGCCCATGGCGCCGTCGCATAGTACTGTCCGGCCCGCGAAGAGGTTCCCCAGCGCGCTCACCGGAGGCGCGTCTTCCCTGTCCCTTGCATTCCCCCATCCTACCCTGCCGGAAGAGGTCCGTTGCCCTCGACTGATATACTCATGGCGATGGCAGACCACGCTTTGGTGGGATACCCTGCATCGTTTGGGAGCCGCAGCCGTTGAAGCGTAGATGTTTGTCCGCCCGCCTCGTCCTATTGCTCGTTGTGGGCCTCGTCTCGACCCTTTTTGTGTCAGGCTGTCATGCGCCTCTCTACTACTACCCCCAATACAACATCGCAGGGCGCGCCACGCCACCGAGCGGTCTGCAGCAGCGGGTGCTTGCCACCTATACGACCAGCAGTCTTGGCGGGGGTGGAGGCCCAGGGGGAGCCGCAATTCTGGATGGCCTGCGTGATATCCGCAGCAACATTCAAAACACGATCACCTCTTTCGGCATTTCCGGCTATTCCGGTACCTACCCGATTCGCATTTACAACTTCCCAGAGCAGCAAACCGGCTACATTCTTGACTACAGTTCCGGTGCCCTTGCCGGCATAAACTATGCCAAGGAAAGTAGCGGCGGCAGTGTCGCCATGTTCGGCGCAGCGCCGGGCGGGGCAGGTGTTTCCGCGGATGGAAGCCGCTTTGTAGGGGCCACCGCAACCAGCGGACAGCTGATCGTGACCGCCACCAACGGCACCTATGCCCTGAACGTGCCCAATATCAATGGGGTGTTTCTAAATCCCGGCAACAGCATCGTTCTTGCGACGGCACGCTATTCCAACAGCCTTTACCGTGTGATTCAGCTGCCGCAAAGCGGCACGCCCGTGTTTCCTCCGGGTTACATCGACTGTGAGCCGCTGCTCATCCCGGTTTACTGCGTCGTTCCCGTCGCAGGGACCTATGATCACCCGGCGAACGCTTACTTCTCCTTTGACGGCAGCACGGTGGACATCCTGAACGCCGGCCCGGAACAGGGTGGAACCACAGCGGAAGTCAGTGTGCTGAACGCAAGTGCCCTGCTCACCAGTGTGATTCCTACGGTAAACCCGCTGAGCGCCGGCGCCCCCTCACCGATGGCTACCCTGCCGGTCGCCAACCCGATTCCGGTGCCAGGCGGTGTGACCGCGGCCGTGTCCGACGGAGTCAATCTCTACCTGTCAGGTCAGTCCCGGTATCGTCTCGGTGCCGGCGGCGTTCTCGGCACGACGCCGGCTGCCGACGGTCTCTTCACCGGCTTCATGACCGTCCTGAACCTGACCAGCCTTGTGCCCGCCAACCCTATCTCCATCTCCGATGGCACCCACACCCGCATGCTTCTGGCTGACAACAGCACGCTTTGGATTGGGAGTTCAGCCTGCGCTACGGGAGAAAGGGCCGCCACGGGCCAGAACTATAACTGCCTGACCATGGTGAGCCTGCTCCCAGCCGTACCCACCGCCACCGTGATTCCCAAACTGACACCGGGGGGAACGGTAACCGTGCCGTATCCCAACTCAAATGGAAACCAGTATTATTACGGCGACCTGACTGGTATCTGCTGGATACAGAATTACAACAAGGTCTATACAGCCTATGGCGGGCAGATTCATGCGTTCTCGACCGTCGACGGGTCCGAGATCAACAACACAAATGTCACCATTCAGGGCACCGTTCTCGATGTGGCCTACATGGATGCCCTGACCAACGCGGCCAATTAGCCGGTTCAGGACACCATGCCTGAAGTTGACGTTCTCGCCATAGCGGCGCATCGGGACGATGTGGAGCAGACCTGCGGCGGAACGCTGCTGGCGCAGGCGGCGCTCGGCTGGCGCACCGGCATCCTGGACCTGACGCGTGGCGAAGGCGGCACACGCGGCTCCGCGGCGGAACGGGAGGCGGAGGCGGTCGAGGCCGCCCGCATCTTGCGGGTCAGCCATCGCGAGGCGCTCGACTTGCCCGACAGCAACGTCGAAAATAACCTGCCCAACCGGCTGAAGATTGCCGCCGTCCTGCGCCGCCTGCGTCCCCGTGTCGTCATTTTGCCGTACTGGCAGGGCCGGCACCCTGACCACTACACCTCGGCTACGCTTGGCTATGAGGCGTGCTTTGCCGCAGGGCTTGCCAGCCTGGACCTCCCGCCGGAACACGGCGCGCCGCACCGTCCCTTCAAGATCCTTTACGCGTCACTTTATGCGGATGTCCGTCCCACCTTTGTGGTTGACATTACCGATCACATCGAGACGCGGCAGCGAGCCCTGCTCGCCTATCGCTCCCAATACGGCCAGCAAAGTACGGGCTCCGGCCTGTTCGTCCCGGAAGAGGATATTCGCGAACGCATGTTCTCCACCGCTCGGCACTACGGCCTGCTTGCCGGACTTCGTTACGCCGAGCCGTTCGTGCAAAAGGAAGTGGCCGCGGTCCAGGATCTCGTCATGCTCCCTGTCCGCAGTCTCTAGATCGTTTGCACGTCAAAGGCGTATCGCGGCTTCCGGCGTCGGCTGCAGCACCTGGCGCACGAAGTCGACCAGATCTGCGGGGCAGTACGCAGGCGGTGTAAATGTAAAGCGCCGCGTACGCTGGAGCAGCTGCGCCGAAACACCCGCCCAGCCTTCCGCCGGCAACCTGCCGGCCGGCATCACGAGCGCATCCATGCGGTCCAGATAGCGCATCGCCGACACCTTGAAGTCGTCAACAGACGGATCCAGCACGCTGAAAGCGAGATCCGGTCGCAGGAATCGCAGGACGCTGTTGGATTCGATGATGATGTTCCCCGCGCCCTCGATCAGCCGCCGGACCTTCGGCATCGCCTCGTGCAGTTCGCCCTGCTGCGTTCGTACCCAGAAGGAACGCTCCGCCCCGGCCGCGAGATAGCGTGAAGAGTCAGTCCCGCTGTTCCGCTGCCGTTCCTCCGTTACCGCGATCGTGTGGTCCGCCGTCGCGCAGTCACAAGGCTCGCCATTGGCCGAGCAGATTCCGTGACCGTACTGCGTAATTTTCACCGCAGTCCAGCGCATTTCGGGGAGCGCCGCGATCAGGCCCGCCACCACACTGGTCTTGCCGATATTGCGCGTGTGTCCACCCACCACGACCACTGCCATCAACGCCCTCCCGGTCTTCGCCGCAGCCCACGCAGGGTAGCAAGAGACCGCATCTGGTTACGTAAAGGTTCCGCCGGGGTGCCGGCAAATATCTCACCCGGCCCCATGATCGTCTTGCCCCGGTAGACACCGGCTTGCCCACCCAGAATGACTCCCGGACCGATGTGGCAGTGATCAGAGAGGCCTACCTGGCCGGCCAGCACCGCGCCATCTTCCACCACACAAGAGCCCGAAATGCCTACCTGCGCGGCGATAACAACGTTGCGCCCGATTCGGCAGTTGTGTCCGATGTGCACCAGGTTGTCGATTTTGGTCCCGCGCCCAATCCGCGTCTCCTCCAGCGCTCCCCGATCAATCGTCGTATTGGCACCGATCTCCACATCATCCTCGATCACCAGCGTGCCCTGCTGCGGGAGCAGCAGATAGTCGCCGCTGACGCCGTCGCGGGCGTACCCGAAGCCGGTTGACCCCAGCACAGCCCCGGCCTGTACCACCACGCGATTGCCCAACACCACGCCCTCGCCCACCACGGCACGGCTCCCGAGCACCACATCATCGCCCAGCCTGGCTCGCGCGGACACGGTAGCGCCCGCGTCAATTTGTATTCGCGCTCCGAGGATCGCTGTCGCGTCCACCACCGCAGTGGAGTGAACGCCTGCGCGTTGCCCATTTGGCCCAGTAAGACGCAGTGCACGCGCTGTGATGGCAAAGGCATACCGGGGGTTGGCGACAAAGAGGACGCGCGCATCGCCTGCATGCTCCAGACCAACCCGCGCCAGGATGGCACCCGCCCCCGAGGCCAGGGCAGCCTGTAACGACGCCTCCTCCTCGGCGAAAACGACGCTGCTCGCATCCGCCTCGAGGATGGCGCTTACACGCTGCAGGAGCGTCTGCGTGGCGTCCGGCTCCGGTCCGCTTTTCCGCATGGCGCCCGTGAGCTCTTCGAGTTCCACAATGCCCATACCCGAGGAAGTCATGGATATAGGCTACGCTCGCCCGGCGGTCTCGTTTTCCAGCGGCGGTGCACCCATAACCATTGTTCCGGGTAGCGGCGAATGTATGACTCCAGCGTCTGCGTAAAGAGGGCGGTGTTGGCCAGGGCATCAGCTTCCGGGTCCGCGGTCCGCTGCAGGGTCAGTTCCGGACCAAAATGCAGCACGTATCTCTTCTCCGACCGCTCCCACAGCAAAAAGCCGGGCAGAACCGCTGCCCCGGAACGCCCCGCCACCCGTGCGAGCCCTGAAGCCGTGCATGCCTCAACACCAAAAAACGGCACGAAAACACCCTGCGGCGGCGTCATGTTCGTGTCCATCAAGATGCCGACCGTTTCGCCACGGTGCATAGCCTTGAGCAAACCTCGCGCAAAGTCGTCCTTGTGCAGCACACGGTTGCCATGCAGCGTCCGGATGCCGTTTACAAGGGCATCGACCCGCGCATTATCCAGGCGCCGAATCACCAGGCCCATGGAATAGCCCATGAGGGAATGGAAGAAGCTGGACAGCTCCCAGGCCCCAAGATGGGCCGTCAATACCAGTACGCCACGGCCAGCGTCGCGAGCGGAAATGAAATATTGCAATCCTTCGTAGCGGATGATTTGCTGTGCGCGGAGGGCGGAGTATCGCCGCATCTGGGCAAATTCCGCGAGCTGTACGCCCTGGGCAACGAAGCTTCGGCGCAGAATTCGCCTACGTTCCCCCTCTGACCGGTCCGGCAGGGCCATGTCCAGATTTCTATGCCCCACCCTCCGGAGCCGTGGCAGGCATGCCCAGGCGATCAGACCAATGCAGGCTCCAGTAAACCTGGCAACACCTCGTGGAGGCGCCCCCAACGCAAACAAGATGCCTCGTACCGTGTAGTACTCAGCAGCCAGACGGACAGAAGACCCTTGAGTCAGCGATTTGGGGAAGGAAGCCAACATCTCCAGTGTAGGGCGGGGTTACGCACAAAGAAAGATGGGCGGCATAAGCCGCCCATCTTCCAATCACTTCCGAACAGTTTGGAGACCTACTGATTTGCCTTGGAAGTCCTGAAATATTTGGCTACCGCGCGGTCAAAAGTATGTGCATAAGTGGGTACGGGCACCTTGCCATCCAGCACACTCTCGGGAGTCACGCCGTCACCATAAGCCTTCTTCAACTCGTCGGAATCGGCGCCCAGATACTCGCCAGTCAGGTCGAGCCCGGCAAAGAGACCCTTGGCACGGGAGTACGTCAGGAATTCGGAGTTCAAGTAGAGATCCGTATTGGCTGAGGCATTCCGTCCGACAGGACCGGCTGCCGCGGAAGCATCCGCGCCCAGCTTAACCTTGCTGTGCATCATGTCCTGGCCACTTTTAGCATTCATGCCGACCAAAATGACGTCGGTGGACTGTCCGCCAATCTGAAAACCGAAGCTGCCGCCGCTCAGCAGCACCGGGACCGGCGCACTCCAGCCATGACCCGTACGGCACACTGCAACGCCGCGGCCATACTGGGCACCGATACCAAACGCCAGCTTCTTCACAGCAGGTATCACCATCACACAATGCGCTTTGGCAGTGATGTACTGCGGAATGGCCGTGTCTGGAGCATTCATGATTTCGTTGATGATGCCGGTCGATGCGGCAAGCCGCTGATCGATCTTGTCCTCAGCATGGGCGGCTGGCATGACACCGGCTGCAAAAACTAAACCGCAGAGCGCTCCTAATACCTTCTTCATTTACTTCACCTTACCTTTCACCTTCAAATCGATCGTGCGTTTTCATCACACTGCAAATCTCAGATGGAAAGCCGAGCAGGGAGGTTGCCATCTTTGTTGCGGTCAAGAAGACACGGAAACTCAGAATAAAAAAATAGGGGCCTCATTGCAAGCCGGCTGGCTCCCGATGAAGGCCCCTTCTCCCAGGTTTGTACTGCACTTACCTTTGCAGGTTCGCGACCGGTTTGCACTCGCACACCGGTGCTATTGCTTTCTGTCCTGGCCTGTGACTTGCCGCTGCTCGGCAAGCGACCGCAGGGTAAGTTCGACGCGGTTGCTCGCCTCGGCCTTGCGCAACATGCGGCCGAGATGCGCCTTGACCGTCGCTTCATCGATCCCCATGGTACGAGCAATCTCCCGGTTGGACTGTCCGAGGCTCAGCCACTGCATGACCTCGCGCTCCTTGGGTGTGAAGCGCTGTGTCAACAGCAAGGGTCCCGCTTCGGCGGTGATCTGTTGGGCAAGCTTTTCAGGCGGCGACCAGGTTTTGCCGCGCAGAACAGCCCGCACACAAGCACGAATCTCGGTAACCTCTGCCGTATCGGGCAAAACGGCGCGGGCGCCTGCCTCCAAAATCCGGCGAAACTCAGGCTGCTTGTCGTTGCGCGCCAGGATCACCACGGCCACGCCGGGCATGTGCAGGAGGGCGCGGTGTAATGGAACAGATTGCCCATCCTCGCGGTCCACCGCCTGATCCACAATCAACATGCTCAACTTCTGCCCGCGCGGTCTTGTATCGTCTGGCAGGATCACTGCCCGAACGTGCAGGATCTCCTCCAGGATCGATTGCAAACCGATCGAACGCAGAGGGTCGGAAGCCATGATGCCCACGTACACGTCATCCTTGTCGACTTTCGCAGCAATCGCCAGAAGAAACCTCTTCGGACCGGATGCACTGAAGACGTACAACCTCGGTGCTTCATTGGATGTTAAAGCTTGGGTAAAACGATACCTTGCTGGTTCTGGTACTTGCCCTTGCGGTCCCGGTAGCTGACTTCGCAGCTTTCATCGCTTTGAAAGAAAAGGATTTGGCAAAGCCCCTCATTGGCGTACACACGCGCTGGCAGTGGGGTGGTGTTGGAAATTTCGAGGGTCACAAAGCCTTCCCATTCCGGCTCAAACGGCGTGACGTTGACGATGATGCCACAGCGAGCGTAGGTACTCTTGCCGACACAGATCGTCAGAACATCCCGCGGAATGCGGAAGTACTCGATGGAGCGGGCCAGCGCAAAGGAATTCGGCGGCACAATCACCGAATCCGCCACCACGGTCACAAAGGATCGCTCGTCAAAAGCCTTTGGATCGATGATGGCGCTGTTGACGTTGGTAAAAATCTTGAACTCGTCTGAGACCCTCAGGTCATAGCCGTATGACGACAATCCGTACGAAACCACGCCCTCACGGACCTGTTTCTCGCTGAACGGCTCGATCATGCCGCGCTCCCGCGCCTGGGTACGAATCCACCTGTCGCTCTTAATCGACATCCCTGACCTCTTCACGGTGCGGCCTCCCGGAAGGTGCCTAGGGGCCGCAAAATAGAAATCTTTCCCTGAGCCTAACCCACAGCGGCCGTTGACATTCGAGATGGCCCTTTCTACCATCGAAGTGGGCGGCGACCCCCTCCTCCATCTCAGTCTGTAAAAGGGAATGCGCTTGATCAAGCAGGATCTCATCCAGCGTATCGTCGAACGCACCGGCTTGCCACGCAATAAAGCGGAGGCGGCCATTGACGCGATCTTTGGAGCCATGAAGCACGCCCTCGCCGAAGGCGATCGCATCGAGTTGCGCGGCTTTGGCGTTTTCACGGTGAAGCCCCGCAAAACCGGCGTTGGCCGCAATCCACGTACCGGTACCCGGGTCGACATCACGCCCGGCCGTGCCGTTCGTTTCAAACCCGGCAAAGGCCTCCAATCCATTGAGTAGAACGGCCGGCCACTTACATCAGGTGCAAGGCATCCACGTCCACCACGACGTTGCGCCTGGGAATCCCCGCAGCGTCGGCGACTCCCAGCATCTGCCGCAGGCAGGTCCGCAGCGCATCACGCCGCTCCGCGCGTAGTACGAAATGAAAGCGATGAATCCGCTTCAGCCGTGAGATCGGCGCCGCGGCCGGCCCCAGTACGCGCACCCCGTCCGGCCGGGCTGCACGGAACCAGTTCCCCAGCATGCCGGACCAGGCCAGCGCCTCCGGAAGTTCCTCGCTCTGCACCACGGCATTCGCGAGCGCGGCAAAGGGTGGGTAGCGTGCGCCGCGCCGCAGGTTCATCTCACGCGCGGCAAAGCCGGGGAAATCATGGTTGCGCGCGAACCTGTGCACATAGTGGTCCGGCTGATAGCTCTGCACCAGCACCCGGCCCGGCTTGTCCCCCCGCCCGGCTCGACCACTCACCTGCGTCAGCAGCTGAAAAACCCGCTCCGCGGCCCGGAAATCCGGCAGGCTCAGTGCAAAGTCCGCGCCCACGACTCCCACGAGGGTCACCCCGTGAATGTCATGGCCTTTGGCGATCATCTGCGTTCCGACCAGCAGGTTGATCTCCCCCGAGTGCAGCTGCCCCAGCAGGCGCTCCATGTCGCCACGTGTGCGTACCGTGTCGCGATCCATGCGCCCGATACGCGCCCCGGGAAATAACTTCGTGAGCCGCTCCTCGCCCTGCTGCGAACCCGCCCCTAGATAAAACAGGTGCTCACTCGCGCATTTCGGACAGCGCTCCGGCACGCCGCGCCGATAACCGCAGTAATGGCACTCCAGCCGCTGACCTACCGGCGCGCGGCCATCTCCTGACAGCTCCGCACCCGATGCACTCTTGTGAAAGGTGAGCGAGATCGAGCAGTTTTCACACTCGACTTTCTCCCCGCAGCTGCGGCACATCACCACAAAGCTGTAGCCGCGCCGGTTGAGCAGAATGATTGCCTGCTCGCCCCGCTCGAGCGTCGCCTGTGTTTCTTCCACCAATTGGCGGCAGAACAGATTTTCCTTGCCGGTGGCCTGGAACTCCGCACGCATGTCGATGGTTTCAACCACTGGCAAGGGACGGTCGTTTACCCGCGTCAGCATCTCCAAACGGGTATAGCGGCCTTGATCCGCGTTGTGCCAGCTCTCGAGAGAGGGCGTCGCCGACCCCAGCACCACCGTGCAGCCGAGGAGCTTGGCCCGCATCACGGCCACATCGCGGGCGTGGTACCGCGGCGTCTCCTCCTGCTTGTAGCTCGCGTCATGCTCCTCATCGACCAGGATCAGCCCCAAATCCGGCATGGGCGCGAAGACCGCTGACCGCGTTCCCACCACCACCCGCGCCTCTCCCCTGCGAATACGGTGCCACTGCTCGGCTCGCTCATCTGGTGTCAGCTGCGAGTGCAGCAGCGCCACGTCGCTGCCAAACGCCGCAACCATGGTCGCCGCCGTGGCCGGCGTCAGACCGATCTCCGGCACCAACAGCAGCGCGCTCTTCCCAGCCGCCAGCGCCCTCTGCATCGCCGCCACATAGACCGCCGTTTTGCCCGAGCCGGTAACCCCGAACAACAGGTGCGGCGCAAAGACACCTTCGCCCATGGTCACCGCAACCGAGGCCAGGGCCTCCATTTGCGGCTCATTCAGTCTGTGCTCATGGGCATACCGTTTGCCTTGCTGATTCGTCAGCCCGCTGACGTGAAACGCCTGTGACGCTTCCTCCAGGCGCACCAAGCCACGCCGTATCAGCGACCCCAGCGTGGTTTGCGGAACGCCATCCCGGCCCAGCCGGCTCTGCAGGTCGCGCACCCTCTCCCGTCCGCCGGCGCCGGCAAGCGCCGCCATTACGGCAAGCTGGTTTTCGTTTAGCTTCGGCAGCCGCCGGCCGTCGGGAGTCTGCTCGCCGGCCTCTGCCAGCACCGCGATATGCTCCACCCGGCGGGCATCACGCGTCTCAGCCAGCGGCTCCCGCACCAGCCAGCGCTTTTTGGCCATCGCATCCAGCAGAGCCTTGTTTGCCCCGGTCGCATGCCGCAGCGTCACCGCCTTGGCCGCCTCGCCGGCTTCGAGGTAGTTCAGCACCGCATACTCCCGGTTCTGGTCTTCCGCGCTCAGCCGCGAACGACGAGATGAGCCCTTCACCGCTCCCTCGTACAGCACACGCCGTCCCGCTTCCCCGATCCGGTAGACCCAGCGCCGGCGCACCTCCGCACCCAGCGGCACCATACCCCGCAGCACCTCGCCCAGCGGAGCGCAATAGTAGCCGGCCACCCAGCGCGCCAGCTCCAGCAGCTCCGGCCCCAGCAGCGCGCTTTCGTCCAGCACGCGCTCCACGGGCCGCACCTCGATTTCTGCCGGCGGCGGCTCATCATGCAAGCGAACCGCAAAACCCACCAGCCGTTGCCCCGCAAACGGCACCACCACCCGCGCGCCAACTTCCACCTCCTGTGTTCCCATCCGGTAGGTGAAATTCCTGTCCAAGGGAACAGGTAGCGCAACGTCGCAGAACAGGCTCACAGGACAAGTTTAGGACGGATGTTGCGCCGCGACGCAGCGTTTGCACAACGCGGTTAGCAGCCCGGAATGCAAAGGTAGCGCCAGATAGCTTTCTGGCGCCCCCATTCACCGGCCGAAGCGAATCGCATCGACTAGCGCCTCCAGCAGGATGTTCACCTGGTCGGCTCGGCACACGCCTTGACCCATCTCTGCCGAACCCCCACCGCGGGCGCCAAATTTTGCGAGCGTCTCGCGTAAGGTCATTCCAGCCTTCAAAGCAGAGCCCGCAGGCAACGCCAAAACTACAGCACCGCCTTCGGCCTCGCTGCAGCCGATCACTGCCGGATGTCCAGCCGCCGCACACAGGGACGCCACTCGCTTGGCAAAGTCCGCGGGCTTGTCAGGAAAGATCGCCTTCACCACCTCCCCTCGCGGGATAGCGGCAGTCAGCTTGCCGGCACAAAGCGTGGCGATCTCATCCAGCAGCACTCGCCGCTGCTTCCCCCCAGTTTTCGTCTCTTCCTGCAGCGCGGCCACGCGTGTCGCGACCTCCGCCGTGCCCACGCTGAGCGCCCCGGCGACTCCAACCAGCGCCGCGTGCTCTCGCCGCACCTCGCGAACCGCTCGCAAGCCGCACACGAATTCCACCCGCACGCCCTGCCTCACCTTTTCCATCCCACGCAGCAGCAGGCTGCCGATCGCTCCCGTAGAAGCCACATGCGTTCCGCCGCAGGCGTTGAACTCCACGCCTCTCATCTCGACCACCCGCATCGGCCCCGTACGTTCCGGCAGCTTGCGCAGTTCGCCCCGCGCCAGCATCGCCTCGGCCTCCTCGCGGCTATGCCAGCGTGGCGTCAGGGGTCGATTTTCAAAGATGAGGCGATTGACCTCATCCTCCACGTCGGCCATCTGCTCCAGCGTGAGCGCCGCCGCCTGCGGCAGGGTCAGATCGATGGTCGCGCTCTCGGTCCCCAGGTGGAACGATACGGTTTTCGCCCCAAGCCGCTCCAGAAACACTGCCGACAGCAGATGCTGCCCCGAATGCTGCTGCGTGTGATCGATGCGCCGCTCCGCCTGCACATGCCCGGCGACCGGGGTGCCCTGCTCCAGCGGCTTGCGGATCTGGTGCCAGACCTCTCCGGCTTCATCCTCCACGACACGCTCAACAGCAACCTCAAGCGTCACCCCGCTCCGCGCCGTCGCCACCAGCGCACCCGTGTCCCAGGGCTGACCACCGCTTTCCGGATAAAACGCGGTGCGATCCAGCGCCACCTGCCAGACATGGCTCTTACCCCCGGTCTCACTCTGCTCGGCGGCTACCAGGCGGATATCGGTGACGCGGGCGGTGAAATCGAGTGCCGGCGAATCGTAATACAGCCGCTCCGCTACAACCGTGCCGGAGGTGCCTGCGACCTGTGCCACTACGTATGCTTCTCCACCAGCTCCTGCATCAACTTCACCTCATGCACGCTGCCAACCACCAGGGGCGTGCGGTCATGAATCCCGCCGGTCTCAAGCTCCAGAATCCGCACGGCGCCATTTGTTGCAGCCCCGCCAGCTGCCTCCGCAATCATGGCCAGTGGATTGGCCTCATACTGCAGTCGCAGCTTACCCTTGGGCGCACTTTCCGTCGGTGGATACAGAAACACACCACCCTTCAACAGCGTGCGATGAAAATCCGCCACCAGGCTGCCGATATAGCGGGCGCCATAGGGCTTGGCTCCCAGCTTTCCCTTCAGCAGTGCTGGGATGAATTTCTTGAACCCCTCGGGCCAGCTCTCCGCATGCGCCTCGTTGGCGGAGTAGTACATTCCCTGCACTGGCATCCGCATCACGGCCGTACTTTGCAAGAAAGTACCGTCCTCAGCAAGCGTGAAAGCGGAAACCTCCGCGCCGACCGTCGCCACAAACACCACCGACGGCCCATACACCACGTAACCCGCCGCGACCTGCTCATACCCTGGCCGAACCACCTCCGCCGCCAGGTCAGCGCCGGTATCTGACTGCAGCCGGCGCACACCGAATATCGTGCCGACATTCACGTTCACGTCGATATTCGACGACCCATCAAGAGGATCGAAGCTCAGCACGAAATGCGGACCGGCTCCAGCCCTCTCAAATACCACCGGCTTCTCATCTTCCTCGCTCACGACGCCCGCAACGCTTGTGCAACCGCGTAGCCGTTCGATCATCACCTGGTTGGCGAACACGTCCAGCTTCTGTTGCTGCTCGCCTTGAACGTTGGTCGCCCCGGCCGTGCCGTAAATGTCGTCGAGCCCGGCTAGCCGGACCTTGCGCGCAATCTGTGCCGCAGCCCCGGCGATTGCACTGAATATCGGGCCCAGTTCCGGGTGCAAACCCTTTCCGGCCCACCCCGCGATCGTCAGACTTTCTGCCATTTTTGCATTCGCGCTGTTGCTCATTGCCCCTCATCGCCCGACACGGCCGGGTTTACCATTCAGCCCCGAACATAGCACCCAGCTCTGGCTTCGCCAACACCCAGAGGTCGTTCGGCATGTCAGAACTGTTCCGCTCCTGAACATTCTGTGGCCGGACGCGAACGATGTCACCACCCTAAACACCGGTTCCGCTGGACTTGTGGCTTGTCGCAAAGCAAGCCGAACGACGCTGGAATCCACACCAGGTGTGATGGCCGCCGTCCCAGGATAGACAGGTCGCCGTGCCTGTCGCCAGCAGTCGGCAGGCTGATCACCGGTGCATTGTTCTGCCGCAAAATGCCAAGGTCGCCGGCAATCGCAGCAGGCCTCGTGCAGGCACCGGAGGACGCAGTGTATCCGCCTGGAACACTGTACGTACCTTACTGCGGATGGTGCAAAGCTCTTCACGCCACAGAGCCCCCGTCCCGAACACCCGTTTGCGCCTGCCGGATAGCGCATCAGAGTCAGGTAGCTTACCGAGCGACAATAAGGAAGTGAGCCCCATCGCACCGCGCACCATCGGCCCAGTCCTCGGGATAGACTTCGGTACCACCAACAGCTCCGTAGCCCTGGCCTCCAACGGCACGGTCCGCATGGTCGAGTTCCCCTCCGCAGCGGGCCTCAGCCGCTCCTCCCGCTCGCTGCTTTATCTGCAGCGTGCGATGACCCGCCCCGGCAAGCCCGTCGCCGCCTGGACCGGCGCGCCCGCCATCGAGCACTACCTCGCCACCGACAGCTTCGACGACGCCTGTCAGGGCCGCCTCATCCAGTCGCTCAAAAGCTACCTCTCCGCCCGCGACCTGCTCGGCACCGAGATCTTCAGCCGCCCCTATCGCTTTGAAGACCTCGTCGCCCGCATTCTGCGCGACCTGCGCCTGCGTGCCAGCGAATTCCTCGGTTTCGAGGTGACGCACGCCCTTTGCGGCCGCCCCGTCGTCTTCGTGGGAGCCGACTCTGAAGCCGACAACGACTTCGCCGTCGAACGCCTCCGTCGCTCCTTCCTGCAGGCCGGCTGGGCCGACGTCCGGTTCGCCATGGAACCCGTCGCCGCCGCCTACGCCTACCAGGCTACCGGCGAGCGCGACGAAACTCTGCTGATCGGCGATTTCGGCGGCGGCACCACCGACTTTTCCCTGCTGCGCGTCGGTCCTGAAGCCAACGCAAAAGGCGGTCCCCAGGTCCTGGCCAACACCGGCGTAGGTCTCGCCGGGGACGCCTTCGACGCCCGTCTGGTCCGCTACCTCATCTCACCCGCCCTCGGCTCCGAGTCGCAGGCACGCTCGCTCGGCAAACTCCTGCCCGCGCTCCCCGCCTGGATCTACGCCAACCTCGAACGCTGGCACACCCTCAGCTTCCTACGCACCCGCGACGTGCAAAATCTTCTCCGCACCGCCGAAAAGAATGCCCTCGGACCCGAAAAGATCGCCGCCCTGCGCACCGTCGTCGACTACGACCTCGGTTACCGCCTCCACCAGGCCGTGCAGCGCGTCAAAGTCGATCTCTCCAGGGAGGTAGAAGCCGAATTCAACCTCGAAACCGAAGCCCTCCACCTGCGCACCCCGGTCACCCGCGCCCAGTTCGAAGCCTGGATCGCCCCCGACCTCCAGCGCATGGAAACAAGCCTCGACGACCTGCTGCAAGAGGCCGCGGTGACCCCGCAGCAGGTGGACCGTGTCTTCCTCACCGGCGGCACCTCGTTGGTTCCCGCCGTCCGCCGCGTCTTCACCATGCGCTTTGGCGAAGACCGCGTATCAAGCGGCGAAGCCTTCACCTCCGTAGCCCACGGCCTCGCGCTCATGGCCCAAGCCAGCAAGGGCTGAATCCGCAATCACCCTGGTTGTCATTCCCAAGGGGAATCTGCGTTTTCTCCCGAACTACTGCGGCAAAACCATCAACTCCAACCCACTCGCCGCATCCGCCTGGTGAAATATCGTCTCCGTAGAGGTCTTGAAATCCTCCGGCTTTGCCTTGTAGATATCCATAAACACCTGCGGATTGCGGTCCGTCAACGGAAACCATGAGCTTTGAATCTGCACCATGATCCGGTGTCCCTTTAGGAACGTATGGTTCACGTCCTGCATGGAAAAATTCACCTCGGTCACCTTCCCCGGCACCAGCGCCTCCGGATGCTCCGCCGAGTTGCGATACTTGGCCCGGAACGGCTCGCCGCGCACCATCATCTCGTAGCCCTGCAGGATCACCGGCGGCGCGCCGGTCACATGCTTGCCCTCGGAGGCACCTGCCTCCGGGTCTTTGTAGTCCTCCGGATACACGTCGATCAGCTTCACATCGAAATCCGCATCCGTTCCCGTGGAGGCGACCCGCAGCTTCGGCAGAATCGGCCCCGCGACGGTGACGTTCTCCGTCAGCGGCTCGGTCTGGTAGACCAGCACGTCGCCGCGCGTCGTCGCAAAACGCTGATCGTCGTCCATATACCGCTGCGGTATGTCCGGCCCGGTCACGTAGGGCGTAAACGGCACCGGGTGCGCCGGATCGCTCACATAGTCGTCCTTGCTCGCAATCTCGGTCGGCGCATTCCAAGAAAGCCCGCCATGCGGCTGCAGGTAGATGGTGCGCGGCTTCGCTAACGGAGGCGGCCAGGCGGTGTACTGCTTCCACACATCCGTCCCGGTCTCAAAGGTGTAGGCAACGGGCAGCGGCGTCCACGGCTTGCCCTTCAGCCAATGGTCAAAGAATGGTGCCTCGATCGTGTTCCGGTAAAACACTGCCGTATCCGACCCGAAGTTGATGTCGCCCAGCTTGTTTCCCAGCCCGCGCGACCAGCCACCATGGACCCACGGTCCCTCGACCAGCGTGTCCTCCGGAGCCTCCGGGCTCAGCTTCGCGACCGAGTGAAAGACCTTTACCGGCCCGGCAAGGTCCTCGGCGTCGAACCATCCGCCGACGGCCATCACCGCCGCGTGTACCCCATGCAGATGCGGTGCAATGTTCCGAATCTGCCAGTATTCGCCGTAATCCGTGTGACTCACCTGGTCGTGAAACAGCGCATTGGTTCCGCCTGCCGGTGAATCCAGGTGCGCCAGCGTCCCCATTCCCAGGTAGTACGCGTACATATTTTGTGTTGGAAATTCAAAACCGGTCGGCGGCTGCACGGTCAGCGGATTGTGCTGTGGCGCAAAGAACGGCGCATAAAAGCTGTGGTTGGCATCGAGCATGAACGCCCCGCCATGGTACGCATCATCGCCCATCCATAGGTCCACGATCGGCGCCTGCGGACTTGCGGCCTTGATTGCCGGATTGCTGTCCACGATGCTCGCCGCTGTGTAAAAGCCCGGGTAGCTGATTCCCAGGATGCCAACTTTGCCGTTGTTCTCGGGCACATGCTTCAGAAGAAAGTCCACCGTGTCGGACGTATCGGTCGACTCATCAGTCCCCTTGCCGTCTTTTGACGGTGTCATCTCCAGCCACGTCCCCCCGCTGTCCCACCGCCCACGCACATCCTGGCACACCAGGATGTACCCTCCCTGCAGCAGATTCTGATTGCCCGTCACACGCGGCATGACCTTGTCCGCTCCATACGGCGCACAGCTGTAGGGCGTGCGCGTCATCAGGAACGGGTACGGCCCCTTGTCCGCGTACTCCGCCGGTACCGGCGTATACACCGCCGTGTACAGCGTCACGCCATCGCGCATGGGGATCTGGTACTCCCGCTTGGTAAAATGCGAAGCAAAGAACGCACGCATCTGGCTCGGCGAAGGAGTCTGCGCAGGAATTTGCGCAGGGGCAGGAGATGCCGCTGGCGAACCGGGAACCTGCCCTCCACTCACCGCCACCGCCGCCAGCAACGCCACTCCAAACCCTACCCCACGTTTCATCTGCCTGCTCCTTCTGTTCATTGCACCCTTTTGAAATTGATCTCTCGATTCTAAGGTCATCTCCCGGACCTTCCTGCGATACTTTGGCCCATGAACGACTCAGTCGATCGTCTTCGCGCGACTCCTGCACGCCCGGGACGGCCTTGCGAAGCAGTCCCGACGGCGATGTTAGCTTTCCTGCTACTGCTGCTGAGCGCGTTCGCACCTGGCCAGACCACGGAGCCGGCCCAAAACGCGGCAAGTGAGCCCTATACCCTGCACGTCTACCAGGACCTGCTGCAGATGCCGACCCTCGTTCTGGACCGCCATCACAAGAGCTATCCCGGGCTCACTGCCTCCCAGTTCAGACTGCGGCTCGACAGCGGTCCTGCATTTAACCCGCAGCATGTCCGTCTGGAGGGCGACGAGCCGCTGGACCTCGCGCTGGTTCTCGATTTACACCACGCCTCCGACGCCAGGCTGTTCCGAGGCCTAGAGGACACCTCCTCCGCAGCCCTGGCGGGCTGGCTTGCACCAGGCGACCACCTTTCCGTCTACGCCGTCGACTGCGGACTGGCGCGTTCCCTGAACAGTCAGCCCTACAGCACGCCCCTGCTGCAGGCCGCTATTCGAAACGCATCGACTGCCCCGGTTTTGCACCAGCATGCCAAAAACGCCAGCTGCGGTGACCAGCGCCGCTTATGGGACAGCGTCGGCGTCGTCATCAGCCAGGTGCAGAGATCGGGAGGCTGGCGCGTGGTCATGATCGTCTCTGACGGGCAGGACACGGCAAGCAGAAATACCTGGGTCGACCTGGCCGAATACGCCGGCCGCTCTAACGTCACTCTCATGGGCCTGCGTCTCATGCCAGGCCTGTTCGACTCCATGCGTCCCATTGCCTCGTCCCGCGCGGACAGGCAAGCGGCCGTCCTTCCTGCTCAGGAGGACATTTTCCCCGTGCTGTGCAACGAAACAGGCGGTGTCGTGCTGCCCTTCCGGATTGATACGTTGCTACAGCAGCTCCATGGGGCCGTCGATCTGCTCCGCAAGCGATACATCTTGGAGTTTCCGCGGCCACTGGACGCCACGGTCGGCCGGCACGGCGTGGACACCGCTATCCCTGACATCCGCGCCATCATCCTGTCCTCCGGGCTGAGCTTCCCACCCCGCGACCACACCCATGAAGCGGAACCCGGCACCGTGATTTCAGATCCCTCGCAATTGCCCAGAATGGGGCAGCGCAAAATCTTGGAGCCAAAGCCCTGAAAGCTCAAGACATGCCGACAGCGGGCCGTAGTCTAGACCTTGCCCGTGTTGTCCGCCCCGCTTTGGGCGTCTGCCCGCCCCGCCAGCCGCAAAACCAGCCGCTCCAGCACCAAACGCTTATCTGGCGGGCTTGATCTCAGTTCCAGGTCCACCTTCGCGATCGCCCGCAACCCGGCGACCAGGTCGGCCCGGCTCTTGTAGCGCCGCGCCTGGGCAATCAGCGCATCCGCCGCATGCGGGGCCACCCGCATGCCCGGCCACAGCACCGCCCACATGGCTCGCTGATCCTTTACCTGGCGCTCATTCAGCAGAATCATTTGCCTGTAGGTTTTGGCGAGGGAAAACACGTGCCCAATTGCCGCGTCCTCTCCATCCGACGCATTTAATAACCCGCCCAGCAAAGCCAGCGCCCGCGCCGGCTCTTTGCTGCTAATCGCATCTGTCAATTCGTAAAGACTGCGCTGCTTGGCCGAAGGCACCATCGTTTCCACGTCCGCTACCGTTACCTCAGCCGCACCGCGCGCACCCGCCTCCAGCAACACTTTTTCGAGCTCGCTCGCCACACTCAACATGTCGGCGCCCACGGCATCCACCAACTCGCGCGCCGCGTCCTCACCAAGCCGCATCCCCTGCCGTGCAGCCTCGCCCTGGGCCCAGGCCATCGCATCCGGGGCCGTCACTCGCTGCAGCTCCACTACGCCACAAACATCCCCAAAAACCTCACGAATCTTCTCCGCTTTCTCCTTTTCCGCAAAGTCCATCCGCCGCAGGTCCGCAGGCAGGGTCAGATGGTCCGCGGCAAACAGCAGCAGCGCCTGCGCGTTTGGCCGCCGAAAATACGCCGCAATGGCCGCAAACTCCTCCTTTTTCGATCCACGCCCAAACAGCACTTTCACATTGCGCAGGAAAACCACTTGAAAAGGCGCCATCAGCGATGGACTCTGCGCCGTGTCCAGCGCCTCAAAGATGGACGTCTCCGCCAAGTCCAGATCATGAAGGCAGAACTGGCGCAACTCTGCCGGCACCAGCGCATGCAGCACTCCCGCCCGCACCCGGCCGTAGAGAAAAGCCTCATCGCCCAGCAGCAGGTAGCCCGGCCGGCGCTCCGGCCCGCTCACCTCGGCGAGGAAATGCTCCACAGCCTGAAAGCTTCGAGGCAGCCGCGCTGCGGTGTTCGTCCTGGGAGCCGCGTTCATCGCTGAAAGCTCTCCTGCATGTCGCTCATCAGCGCCTGCGCGAAGTCCCGTGCCAGCCGCCGCACCGCCGGCGTATCTTCCTGGATCGACCCGGAAAGATCCTGCGTCGACTGGTACTGCTCGCGCCAGCTGAACCCGTCGTTTTGGTACAAAACGATCCCATCCCGCGCCACCAGTTTCACCGACGCCGTAATCGTCACAAGGTAGCTCGAGGTCTGACCACTGGAGGAGTCATAGGTCAGGGGCGTCACCGCTTCGGTCAGGATCGTCCCGCGCAGGACCGCATCCGCATTCGCGGTGCTCGTATCCGCATTTCCCGCCACGGCCGTCTCAACCCGGTAGCGTGTGGTCGTGTTCAACTCCCGGACCACCGCTTGCGTAAAGTACACCTCCGTGCGAAAGCCCTGTACCCGCGTGGCAAAAATTGGCACCGCAATCGTGTGCACGTTGCCGGGAATGTGTGTCGCACTGCCTAGCTGGTGGTACCCGCAACCCGCAAGCAGCACCAGCGCCCCCGTCCACCCCGGCCAGATTCTGATCCGCATCCTACTGGGACCTCGCCACATTTACGTAGTAGTGGTCCAGGGCCACCTTGAAGGCTTCAGGCATCCCATTCCACGGCAGACTCTGCCACTTCGCGCTCGGATGAAGTACCGTCCAGTGCTGTGGATCACCGGCTTCAATGGGCATCGCAAAGCCTGGTTCACCGGCGCGCCAGCGGTACAGCACCTGCTTCGCGGTTGGCACAAACTCCAGTTCCAGCGTCGGAAGCTCCGCATGCCGCAGGTACTCGTTAAAGAACGGTGTCAGATCCATGCCGGTCCGCTCGTTCCACCAGCCCACAACCTCCTCGGTCATAATCGTCTGGTACTTAAAGTGCTGGTAGAAGTCGTGGATATCAGCAAACCACCTGACGTCATCCCCGATGAGGGTGCGCAGTGTATTCAGCATCAGTGCACCCTTGAAATATTGATCCTCCGGCGGCTCCGCATTGGTTCCGCGCACCGTGATGATGGGTCTGTCGTTGCGCGCATGTTCCTTCAGGCCGTTGCAGTAACGCAGTCCGTCCGTTTTGCCGAAGCGATACTCCACGTACAGGCACTCCATGTAGGTGGTCCAACCCTCGTGGATCCACATATCAGAACGGTCCGCCGCCGTGATGGCGTTGCCGAACCACTCATGCCCGCTCTCATGAATGATGATGAAATCAAACTTGGGACTGATCCCTACGCCGGTCCAGTCTCTGCCGTAATACCCGTTCTCGAAGTGGTTCCCGTAGGCCACCGCCGACTGGTGCTCCATGCCGGCATACGGCACTTCGATCAACTTATAGCCATCCTTATCGAACGGGTACTCGCCGAAGTAGTGCTCATAGGCGTCCAGCATCGTCGGAACCTGCTGAAACTGAACCTTCGCCTTCACGAGATCTTCGGGCAAAACATAATAATCGAGCGTAGTCTGCCCATGATTCGGAGCTGAAAAATGCCGGTAGTTTCCGATATTCAGCGCCACATCATAGTTGTTGATCGGGTAGTGCACGTGCCATCGCCACGCGGTATAACCATCGCCGAGATCTGTCGATCCCTCAAAACGCCCGTTCGAGACATCCATAAGCCCGTTCGGGACGGCGACCTCAATTTCCATGCCGTCCTGCGGTTCATCACGCCACTGATCCTTGTTCGGCCACCAGAGCGAAGCGCCCTGCTCCGCCCCCTCACATGCCGTTGTAATCCACGGCTTGCCGCTCGGGTCTTTGCCGAACTCAAAACAGCCAAATCTGCCCGTCGACACCGGATGCCCGGAATAGGCCAAATTCACGGTATACGTCTCACCTTTGTGCAGCACCTGCGCGAAATCGACCCAAATGGTTCGCGCTTCGCGACTGTATTTCAGCGATTTGCCATCCATCGTCAGGCCGTCGATGGCCAGACTCGGTGCAAGCTCCAGTTGGATACGCTGACCGTCCGCCAGCATGCGAAAGCCAATTGCATTGCTCCCCTTGATCGTCTGTGTAGCCGGGTCAACCCGCAGCTTCAGCACATAGGAAAGCAGATCATTATTGGCACGGTAGGGGCCATACCCACCCCGCAGAAGATCGTCCTCCGATGCAGCCTTCATCGCCGCAGAAGGGCTCGCCTGCGCTTCTTTGCCATGCACCCCTCCTGCTATGGGCTGCATGCGCTCCTCTGAATGTTGTTGTGTTGCACCTTGGGCAGCTTTGGCGTGTACAACGTTGCCTAGCCGGGCTTGTTGCCCGCTTTGTCCGCGAACAGGACACGTGCACATTCCACTCAGCATACAAAATGCAGCAGCGATTCTATCCAGCGTTCGCATCACCTCAAGTATCGCATCGCTGCAGGGTGCGCCGCCGTCACGATCGGCTCTACTCAGAAGCAGGAGTGAACGGCTGGCTGGCGGCAGAACGCACGCACCGCAATCTGCTGGCTGCTACGAACAATCGAGGGGCAGCAAACGAAGATGGGCAGCCCTTGGCTGCCCATCTTACCGCCTTTTGTGTTGATTAAGCTGGATTTGCTGCACCCTCACCGAAACCAGGCTTACGGCCACCCTCGGGCTTCAGCACCTTCTGGGTGTCGTCAGGTCCCGAACCCGGATCAGCCTGGGCCAGTGAAGATTTCATTGGCGGCAGATCCTGGCCCGCAATAATCAGCTTGATCTCGGCGGCATCCAGCGTTTCACGCTCCAGGAGAGCCTGCGCCATACGGTGCATGATGTCCTGGTTCGATTCTAGGATCGTATAAGCCGACTGATAGGCCGCATCGACAAAACTCCGAACCTCAGCGTCGATCTGCTTCGCCGTGTCGTCAGAGAAGTCGCGCGACTGGCCGATATCCCGCCCGAGGAATACCTCCTGCTCCTTCTTGCCAAACGTCATCGGTCCAAGCTTTGACATACCGAACTCACAAACCATACGGCGAGCCAAGTCGGTCGAACGCTCGATATCATTGCCTGCGCCGGTAGTCATCTTTTTAAGAAAGATTTCCTCAGCACAGCGGCCGCCCATCATCATCGCAAGACGTGACTCCAGGTAATCCTTTGTCACGGTATGCTGATCTTCCTCTGGCAAGTAAACCGTCACACCCAGTGCCATACCGCGCGGGATGATGGTCACCTTGTGTAAAGGATCCGAATGGTCACGCAACGCCGACACCAACGTATGACCGGCTTCGTGGTAGGCCGTGATCTTCAGTTCATCCGGTGAGCGCAGCATGCTTTTACGCTCCGCTCCCATCAGCACCTTGTCCTTGGCCAATTCGAAGTCGTACATGTGCACGGCTTTGCGGTTGAAGCGAGCCGCCGTAAGTGCAGCCTCGTTGACCATATTTGCCAGATCGGCACCTGAAAACCCTGGTGTTCCGCGAGCAAGAACATTCAGGTTCACGTCGTCGGACATGGGCACTTTCTTGGAGTGCACCTTGAGGACCTCTTCACGGCCACGGATGTCTGGACGATCGACCACCACGCGGCGATCGAAGCGGCCAGGCCGAAGCAGCGCGGGATCGAGAACGTCAGGACGGTTGGTAGCTGCGATCAGAATGACACCGTCATTGGACTCGAAGCCGTCCATCTCTACCAACAACTGATTGAGGGTCTGCTCGCGCTCATCGTGACCGCCACCGAGACCGGCACCGCGGTGCCGTCCCACAGCATCGATTTCATCAATGAAAATGATGCACGGCGCATTTTTCTTTCCCTGTTCAAAGAGGTCCCGCACGCGGCTTGCGCCGACGCCAACAAACATCTCCACGAAATCAGAGCCAGAGATGGAGAAGAACGGAACGTTGGCCTCACCAGCCACCGCACGCGCCAGAAGCGTTTTGCCCGTACCCGGAGGTCCAACCATAAGGACGCCCTTGGGAATGCGTCCGCCGAGCTTCTGGAACTTCTGTGCTTCCCGAAGAAATTCAATAATCTCCTTCAGTTCTTCCTTGGCCTCATTCACGCCAGCAACGTCCTTGAACGTTACCTTCTTCTGCTGCATGCTCAGCAAGCGGGCGCGATTTTTGCCAAAGCTCATCGCCTTGTTTCCACCCGATTGCATTTGCCGCATCATGAACAGGAAAAGTGCCAAAATCACGAGAATGGGCGCAACCTGCAGCAGCAACCCAAACCAGAGCCCGCCCTGGGGATCCTTGATCGTGACATTCACCCCGTGGTCACGCAGATCCTTATAAAGGTCCGGGTAGTTGTTCGGGATTGTTGTCGAAAAAGTTTCCTTATCGCCTTTGTACTTTCCGCTCGCTTCGGTACCGGCGACCGTGACGTCCGCAATTTTGCCCGCGTCCGCGTCATTCTGCAGCTCACTCAAACTGATCGTGCGGTTGTGTCCGGCGTTCATGTTTTTCAACACAAACTGCCAGCCCACCAGCAGACACGCGACTGCGACCACCCAAATCAACAACTGTTTAACAGTCGAGTTCAATGGATCCCTCGTTTCCTTTAGCCCATGGACGGTGTTCCTGCAGATGGCAGCGCCAACCTGTACACCAGCCAAACTGTTAGACGACGGCTGCGAAAGGAAGGTGCATGCGCCTTTCGCCCTTGTCAACAGATATCCTGGATTCTACCTCCGCCCTCCAGCGCTGGAGAGGTCTGTTTCAAGGAATCTCTACATCTTCGGCAGTAGGAGGACCGAAACGGGAAAGTTGCAGCTCACGGGCCGAGCGCTCGGCCCGCAACCCGCCTCGCAGCTCGAGCCGTGCTCCGATCCGCGACCGGACTCCGGGTGCGGTCTCCAGCCCAGCCAGGGCCAGAAGGCGATGGGTCTCCTCCGCGCCCAGCCGGCACCCCAGCCCGGCCGCGGCCGCTCGCACGATCCGCCGTCGAACAGCCGGGGCCAACGCCTTCAGCCGCTCCAGTTCCATAGCCACGGCACGCTCCCCCACGGCCGTGCTCACCGCGCGCCCACCACCGCGCACCGGCCGTCCCGGCAACACGATGCCGGGCAGTTCCCGGGTGATGTGCGCCTGCCAGTATGCCTCCTCGTCCCGCGCGATTGCCGCCGTGCGCGCCAAAGCCTCCTCCACAGCCGGGTTCAACGTCCGCAAAAGCGGCAACACCTCATGCCGCATCCGGTTGCGCATCAGGCTCAAATCACGGTTCGAGCTGTCTTCGCGCCAGTGCTGTTTCCGTTCTCTCAAAAATCGCTCAACCTCGGCACGCCGCACTCCCAGCATCGGCCTCACAATCTGCCCGGCAGCCGCCTTTTTTCCTGCGGGGGCCGCCAGCACAGGCGAGATTCCACCCAGTCCCTCCGTCCACGCACCCCGCAAAAGCTTCATGAGGACCGTTTCGGCCTGGTCGTCAGTGGAATGAGCCGTCACCACGGCATCCGCCCAACCCTCCCCCAGCAGTTTCCAGAAAACCCCGTAGCGCAGGTGCCGCGCCGCCTCCTCGACCCCCTCGCGCGCCTCCACCTGCCGCGCGGGCGTGTCCACCCGCTCCAGGTGCAGATCCACCCCCAGCCGTTCGCACAGCGCCCGTACGAACTGCTCATCTTCGTCAGCTTCTTTGCCGCGCAGGCCATGGTGCACATGCACCGCCCGCAGCACCACGCCCAGCGACTCTTTTGCCGCATTCGCCTCTGCCAGGGAGCACAGTAGCGCAACCGAATCCGCGCCGCCCGAGATCGCGCAGCACACGCGATCGCCCGGCCGCAACGCTCCCAAATCCAACCCCCCAAGCTCTTTCAATGTCTATACTCCCCCGCCGTTCCCGCCTGGGTACCAAGGTATGACCCACCCGCACTGGGATAGAACTCCTCCCAAACGGTATACTCGGCTTCCCATGGCTGTCTTTGTCATCCTTCCCGCGGCCGGACTCGGTACGCGCATGGCCGCGGCCTCCGGCGGCGCTCCCAAGCAGTTTCTCTCCCTCGGCGGCGTCCCGCTGCTGGTCCACTCCCTGCGCGCGTTTCTTGCGGTGCCGCGCGTCACGGGCATCTATATCGCCGTCCGCGAGCCCGAACAGGCCCGTCTTCGCGAACTGCTCGCCGAACTAGCGCGCACAGAGCTCAACCTGCAAGACCGGGTCCACGTCGTCACTGGTGGCGACATGCGCCAGGATTCCGTCGCCAATGCCCTCCGCGCCCTACCCTCCGATACCGCCGAAGGCGACGCTCCCGACATCGTCCTCGTCCACGACGCCGTCCGTCCCCTGGTTGATCCCGCCACCATTGAACGCATCATTGACGCCATCGAGCGGCACGGTGCTGCCATCGTCGGCATGCCCGCCGTCGACACCATCAAACAGGTGGAGCGCACCGCGGATGGCGCGCTCATTATCGCCACCATCCCGCGAGAACTCATCGTCCACGCCCAGACCCCGCAGGGCGCTCGCGTTGCCCTTATGCGCCGCGCCTTCGCTGCCGCCGCAGCCGATGAATTCCAGGGAACGGACGAGGCCAGCTTGCTTGAACGCGCCGGCATTCCCGTCCACGTCGTGCCCGGCAGCCCCCGCAACCTCAAGGTGACGCAACCCGGTGATCTCGAAGTGGCCGAGTTTTACCTGGCTGGCTGAAGGGGCGCCTGCCCACACGCAGACGCCTCCCAACGACCTCACTGCTTTAGGATGGCAGACATGTCCATGCGCATCGGCCTCGGTTTCGACTCCCACGCCTTCCACCCCGGCGTCCCGCTCATCCTCGGCGGACTCAAGATCGATCATCCCGAAGGTCTTGCCGGCCACTCCGACGGCGATCTGCTGCTCCACGCCGTCACTGATGCCCTGCTCGGGGCCGTGTGCGCAGGCGACATCGGCACTTTCTTTCCGCCCTCCGACGAACGCTGGAAGGGTGCCGACTCCACGGTCTTTCTGCAGACCGCTCTTGAAGAGGTCGCGCTCGCGGGCTACAAAATCGTCAATCTCGACTGCGTGCTCATCATGCACCGCCCCAAGATCGTTCCGATCGCCGCTGAGATGCGCGAACGTCTCGCCGATCTGCTCACCTTGGACATGAACTGCGTCTCCATCAAGGGCAAGACCCCCGAAGGTCTCACCCAAGACGGCACGGCCGTGGCCCACGTCGTCGTCCTGCTCGAAGCGATCAAGCTGCCCAAGGAGCACA